>JBNIDO010000025.1:0-32637 GCA_050108095.1 Bathyarchaeia archaeon | reverse complement strand
AGTAACTGTTGAGGTAGGCATATGCGTGTCCTCTTTGTTGAGCCGCCTAAAGACGTTTGGTTTGTTATGGGTGAATATTTGCCGCCGCCCTACGGCATCATCCAACTTGGCGCTTACTTGGAAAAGCAAATGGGCGATGTGGAGTTGCAGGTGCTTGATTGTAATGCTGAAAAAGTCGATTGGAAAGCCATGGAGCAACGCATAACAGACTTCAAACCCGACGTGGTGGCTTGCGCTTCTCTGTCCACCTGCAACACCTACGCCGTAGCCAAAACACTTGAAACAGCAAAACGGATGACGCCAAACGCCCTAACCGTTACAGGTGGGCAGCACTTCACCGCAACAGCCCAAGACAGCCTGCAACTTTACCCCGAAATAGACGTTATAGTACGCAACGAGGGGGAACAGACTTTAACTGAGTTGGTAAGAGCACGGCAAGGGGGTCAAAGCCTTCAAAACGTTGAGGGCATCTCCTACAGAAACGGCGGAGAAGTGATACATAACCCTCCAAGACCGTTGATTGCAAACTTGGAGGATTTGCCGTTTCCCGGTTACCATCTCGTCAAAGAAAACATGCCCAAATACCACTTCTCAGTCATGGCAGGCAAAAGAGCCCCGTATGCGCTCGTCGAGGGCGCACGCGGATGCAACCACCAATGCACTTTCTGCACTCAGTGGAGGCATTGGCAAGCTTGCTGGCGCCTAAAATCAGCCAAGCGCATTGCAGACGAAATGGAGTACTGCAACCGCGAGTTCGGAAGCCAGATGATTTGGTTAACCGACGACAACTTTGGCACGGGACAACGCCCCAAGGAAATCGCCGAAGAAGTCACCGCCAAACACCTGCATGACGCAACTTGGTTTGTTCAAGCACGGTGCGATGACATCATCCGCAACAAAGAGATTTTGCCGCAACTGGCTAAGTCAGGGTTAAACTGGGTGCTGCTAGGCGTGGAGAACTCGAATCCCAGCACGCTGGATTACTTCAAAAAAGGCATAACACCAAACGACGCAAAAACGGCGGTGAAGCTGCTTCAGGACAACGGCATCTTCGCCCACGCCATGGTCATAATAGGCAACCGCAAAGAAACCCAGCAGTCAATCCATCAACTCCGAGACTTCGCAAACGACTTAGACCCTGACTTCATAATGTTCGGCATCCTAACGCCTTTTCCCGGCACAGAAGTCTACGCCGAAGCAGAACGCAACGGCTGGATAGAGGACCGCAACTGGAGCCACTACGACATGATCCACGCCATCATGCCAACAGAAACGCTCTCTACCCATCAGATTCAAGAGGAACTGTACGGTTGCTACCGCAGCTTCTACGGTTCTTGGAACAGGCGCTTCCACGGGCTGTTCTCAAGCAACGCTATGAAACGCCGCACGTTTATGCACATGGCTTCGTGGGGTGTGCTGGGCAAAGTCAAATCGATGTTTTAGGCGAATGCTTTGCCCAAAACTGTGCCCTCAAAAATTGTCTTGCCGTTTTTGGTTGCTGTTTCAGTAGCGGGATTGGCGCTTGTGCCGCTTTTTCTGCTCCAACCCAACCTGCAAGCCGACCCCTCACCCCTCCGCCGCCCTGCCATAAGTGTATTATACAGTGCAGTTTGCGTCTTGGGCATTGTTGCGGTGTTTTATCCGGGTAAGTGCCGCTTAATGTTCCAGAAACCTAACGACCCACCCAGCACTGAGAAAACTTCAGCTTCAGCGTTGCAGTTTAGGGGGCATCATCCAGACTGTGAACACTTCTCGGCTAATCGAATCACAATAGGAGGCAGAGCCTTTTGTGCTGCCTGCAGTGGCTTGTTGGTTGGGGCAGTTGTTGCTTTGGCAGGAACAGCTTTGTTTTCTTTGGGTTATTTTGGTTTGGCGGCTGATAACCTCTGGGTTTTGATTACGGGGGAGGTTTTGATGCTTGTGGGGTTAGCTCAAATCAAGATGCGTGGGTTCATCAAGGTGGCGGCTAACGCCCTGTTTGTTGTGGGTTCGTTTTTTTGTTTTGTCGCCGTGGATTTGGCGGGACAGAGTCTGCTATTTGATGCGTACATGCTTGGGTTGATTGTCTATTTGCTGTGGCTGAGGATTTTGCTCTCCGAGTGGAACAACAACCGAATCTGCCACAGATGCCAGCAGTGCCTCAGTAACGGCGTCGGCGGCGCCCAAAGATTGCGCCCAACACAATGAGCAAACCAAATGTGATTATAATTACAGGCCACAGCACGCCCCAGAAGCTGACAATGATTCCGCTGGCTTCCAAGAACAAGCCCAAGCCGACAATTATGATTATTGTGCCAAAGACAATGGCTGCAATCATGCCGCCGTTTGGTAAGCCAAAGCATTCGTTTTCCATGCGCTTGTAGTGTTCACGGTCGCTGCCCGGATACTGTTCGCCCACAGTGTATAGGGGTGCTCCGCAGTTTGAGCAGTTCCGTGCGTTATCTGGGTTTTGAGTGCCGCATCTTGTACAGTAAACCACGCCTAACTCCCTCAACTGTTGTGTGTTTTGATTTAGTTTTAAGATTTGCGGTCGCACACGACTATGCAGCGAATGCTCGGGAAAAACTCAAACGCCAGAGGCTGCGGTCTGAACAATCGCCGCCACATACTCGCCATCGCCGACCACCCTTGTCTGATGCCCCTTACCAGCAACATCCTCCAAGAGGAAAATGTCACCCGCATTGAAGACACGTTTTTCGCCGTTCTCAACGGTGATTTCCACTTTTCCTTTTAGGCAGCAGAAGAACTGCCGTTTGGGAGCGGGGTGCCAGTCGCCAAACCAGTTGGGTGGCAGCCTGAAGAAAACAAGCTGTGACACAGCAGTGTACTTTGAGAGGTCCACGGGAGGTGCAGGTGGAGCAAAGTTGTTTGAGGAGAATTCTATTTCTTTATCTTTGAAGTGGGTTTTGTTTTGGGCGTCAAGATAAATAACGGTGTACTTCAAAACTGCTCAACTCCACATAGTAAAAATGGTTGCTGACTATTTAAGGGCGAGTAAAAGTAGGGGCTCCCGGATTTGAACCGGAGTCTATAGAGCCCAAGTTTGGCAATAATGTTGGCGGATGGATGACTTGGAGCAGTTTGCACAACCAGCCAGCAACCAGAACCAGACGCTGAAACCAAAAAGCAGTCTGAGGTTCAACCTGCTGGTTGTTGTTGTGTAAAGGGGGTTCTCAGCAACAACTACTATAGATAAACAAGCAATCCAGATTTAAGAACAGAGTATAGAAGCACTTGTACTATCTGGGCATTATCCTTTGCCTATAGGATGCTTATCTCGGGCATTACAAGGATGAATTGAGTATTTAGCGCATATCAAGCAGATGGAGCATAATTTAGAGCATATTTTGAATTTAGTTAATTTTATATCTACACCAACCAAACTATCAATAAGGAGAAATGATTTGTCAAAACCTAATCCAAGATTTGACAAAGTAGAAAAAGTCCTTTTTACAGGTCAAATTATTTCCTTTGTTATTTTCCTTTTATCAATAGCACAGACTTTTCTTACTTCCCACTTTATTGTGCCATTGTATGGTCCTGTTTTCATCTTTGTTGGCTTAGCATTTGCTTTGGCACGTGCTTCACATAAAAAGCAAAGAGAAAGAAGAATACAATTACAAAGGGAACATCCAATTTAGTGCTGTAATCTTACGCTCCAAAATAGCTCTTTAATGGTCATTAAATAGCTCATCCAGCACTCCAGTTCCAAGCTGGTATACTCTATGAAGATTAAGGGTTATAGATTCCCATGTGAGGTCTGTCTTAAAGCAGAGAATAAATCAGTTGTTAGTAGCATCCAAGTTTTCTTCAGAGCAAATGGAGAAGTAGGCTATGCAAGGGCTAGGCATCTTGGAGAGAATAAGAAGTTCTATTATCATCAGCAAAGCCTAGAATATGTCAATGCCAAACTTGGAGAGCTTTCCAATATTGAGCACGGTCAAGTCTTAAATGGCAATATCATTGAGCATTCAGGGATTAATTCAGGGTTAAAAGATGATTTAGTGGTGGGGCCTCCCGGATTTGAACCGGAGTCTATAGAGCCCAAGTCTACAAGCCTAGACCAAGCTAGCCGAAGGCCCCAACGCCTCGGTGCAACACTACTTTCCTCTGCACCCATAAAAACCTTGTCAAGTCCAAACTCCAAACACCACTTACAAAAAGAATGAGATTGCCCCGAATATACGCATGTTTTAAAAGAAAATTTGATTAATGGGTGGGCGTTTGTCTCGGTGAAGGGAGAGGGGAAACTGAAGAACAAAGGAACCATCATACTGGCAGTAACGTTAACGCTGATTGTGGGGGGTTTTGTCGCCATAGACTACGATAACACGTTTCTATCCATACTTTTCGCTCCTGCAGTACCCAACCAAATTTACTCGCCCAACATGCCTTCGGCTGACCAGAAGGTGGTTTGCATAGTTTTCGATGACGGATGGAAAAGCCAACTCGACGCCCTCCCAGTACTGCAAAGCTTTGGCTTTAACGCCACCTTTGCCATAGTCACCTCTTACACGAGTTACCCTGACTACGTGACATGGAAAGACATTGCCAAATTATGGCACAGTGGTATGGACATCGCAAGTCACTCAGTAACCCACCCTGACCTAAGCATAGTCAGCAGCAGCCAACTCGACGATGAATTAGCGCAGATCCAACACGCGCTCCGTTCCAGAGGGTACCCAGCTAACATCTTCGTATACCCATATGGCAGCGCTGCAAGCAACCAAACCGTCCAGAACGCGGTGGCAAAATACTATTTAGCGGCAAGAGGCACAGACGTAGGCAAGTGCAACTTGGACAACTGCGACCGATATAACCTGCAATCCTACGATGTCTACCATGACGTCTCCATGGAAGATTTCACGGGGTACGTTAACGGCACAGGCGGCAACGTAGTCACCATACTCTACTACCACAAAATCGGCAACCAAAACGAAGACACAGCCATCACGCTGCAGACGTTTCAGGCACAGATGCAGTACCTAAAAGACAACGGATACACTACAGAAACGCTCAGTCAACTTTTCCTCAAAACAACGCCATAATCAACCTCTTAGTGCAAACACGGATTTTGGATATGAATTCCAAACAATCAAAGCTTATCTTCTAAGCAAATCAACACTATGTTAAGGTGCAAATTGGTGACCGGCGGAAAAAAAATCAGACGAAGCAAAGGCTTAGTGCTGCTTATGCTTCCAGCGCTCGTTTTCATCGGTTTCATGGGCTGGTTAATGTATACTTTTGGTTCACAACGCAAACCCCAAAAACCCCAGCGATACAAGCCCAGTGCCCAACAGAAAGATGACGGCGTCACCTTTATCCCAGCCTTCCTCGAAGAGGAACAACAAATAATGCATTAGAAAGGCAGATACAACCCTTTGATTTCTAGTTTTTGATTATAACACTTGCCTGTTTGTTGTCTACTGGACACAGTCACAAGGTCATTTATACTTGGCAAAGAGTAGTTATCTTGCGAGAAATAGCCATCCAAGAGGTACACCCATGCTTGGCGGGTCAGCAGTTAAACTGGGCTCGAACTGCCATCAGCCCCTAAGGGAAGGATTAGGGACCTATTTTTGGTTCGGGTCGCGGGATAACAGTAACTGGTCCGCTAGGCCTACTTTTAGTTACCCCTCTCCCCTGCCTGTTTATGTCGTTTCCGTGTAGTGCTTATTAGCGCTGAGATGCAATGCTAACGGCTGTGAAACGACTTTGAATTACAAAGAACGCATGCATCCAAAAGTTAGCAAAGCAGAAATTGAAGTCTTCAAAGCATTAAGCACCGCCAACTTAACAGGCGGCATGGTCACCCAGCAACCCATCATTTTAAAATCCACAATACCCGACTTTTGCTGGATAGAGAAACGCAAAATTGCCTATCTTGACGGCAATCCAGTTCACAGAAAAGACAAACAACGCCAAAAAGACGAGGAAATCGACGACTTATTGATGTCTCAGGGCTGGGATGTTCTCCGCATTCCCTACGACCCCCCGTTGACAGATAGGGGGCTAGAGGAAATCATGGGGCAACTCAAGGAGTTCCTCAACGTCAATGAAGAACCCATCGAGTAAGCACAAAAAGAGTTTTCCAAAACATTTTTGTTCCCCCTTCTTCTCCCTATCAACAGCTTTTAGGGAGGTTTTTTGTTGAGTGAAACCCAAAAGTTTGACATAGTAATCGTTGGCGCTGGACCCGCGGGTTTAACCGCCGCCATCTACGCAGCTTGGTTAGGATTAAAAACCGTGGTTTTAGAGGGAGGCATCGCAGGTGGCAGAGCATGGTTAGCGCCGAAAATCGAGAATTTCCCCGGTTTCCCAGACGGCATAAGCGGTAGCGAACTCGTAGAGAAAATGCATACTCAAGCGGTTGGTTTTGGCGCTGAATTCCGTGTTGACGAAACCGTTGTTGGAATGGAACTGGCGGGTGCCTTGAAGCAGGTGGTTTCTCGCAAGCAAACCTATGAGGCGCCGGTTCTCATAGTTGCCACTGGGACACAAAGGCGTAAGCTTCTTGTAGCCGGCGAAAACGAGTTTTTAGGCGGCGGCGTAAGCTACTGCGCCACTTGTGACGGCCCATTCTTCCGCAAGAAGGAGGTGGCAGTGGTGGGCAACGGAGAGGAAGCGGCGGCGGATGCGTTAACGCTTGCGGAATTAGCGAGCAAAGTAACGGTTGTTAGCCAGGAGAACACGCTTAACATGGAGGGTATGCTGCTTGAGCGGCTCAGGTCCAAGGCTAACGTGGAGATAGTTATGGGTAAAGTCACAGAGATTATGGGTGAAAAAATCGTGAAATCCATAAAGCTGCTCGACTTTGGCACCCAAAAAGAACGCGAGTTGGAGGTAAAAGGCGCCTTTATCGCTTTAGGAGGCGTACCCCTCACCGCTATCGTGCAAAAAGCAGGCATAGCCACCGACCGCAACGGCTGCTTAACCGTGAACAGAAACCAGCAGACCAACGTAGAGGGCGTTTTTGCCGCAGGAGACTGCACATGTGGCGGAATGCAGATAGTGACGGCTGCGGGTGAAGGAGCCATGGCAGCGATGAAAGCTTCAGCGTACATCAGAAAACGTTAGTCTTCTCCAGCGCTCAACTTGAGAGACGCCGAAGAATAAACAGGGCATTTGTTGTTTGCTTCGTTGATACAGTCACATAAGTATTTACATGCAGCTAGTCAATGCATGGATAGGTGAGCGGCAACCCTTGCAAAATGAGCACATTACTTGTTCTCACTGTGGAAAACAGGTGCAGGTTTTCTATGCTAACGGTGCACGACGAGTCAAAATAGACTATGACAGCACAACCAAACTTCACATTTTACGAAAAAAAGAATAAAACGGCGTTGACAAACGTCGAACGCCGACTGTTTTGTAGCAACCCAAGTTAGGTTACATCTTTGGTTTTTTTCTGCGGCTAATTATCGTGGCAGCGGCACCAAATATTGCGACAACTGCTATTGAAGCGGAGGCTGCGATGATTATCTCAAGGGGAATCGTTGCTTCGGTGTCTGATGGGCTGGCAGTCGGTGTGGGGGTTGTGGTGGTTGGGGTGGGCAATGGAGGTGTAGCTGTGGGTGTTGGCTTCTCAGCGGGTTTGGCGGTGGGGGATGTGGTTGGCTGAGTTGTCGGGTTGGATGTCGGGGTGGCTGTGGGAGTAGACGTTGCCTGCGGCGATTGTGACTCAGCAATGCCAAAAGCAACTGTTGGTTCTACAGCGGTGTATTTGTGGACCCTGACATTGTCAAAGTAGGCGCGGGTTACCTCTGCATTGCTGGTGTCTAACCGGATTCTGTCGCCGCTAACCGATGCTGCAACCACTGGATAGGAAACGCCGTTGATTACGACTTTGCTATCTTCGCCAGCAAAAACAATAGAAACATGATACCATGTGTTCCAAGCGGCAGATTGCAAGGTTGTGAATGCGCCCGTGTACCATTTGAAACTTGGGTCACCGGCGTCGTTGTAGAGGTATAGTGTGCCGTATTGTGCCAGTGAAGGGTCAACAAGCAGTATTCTTCCCTGGGGTTGCAGCGAGCTTATTCCTAAATCGTTAGTTATGTCCCAGTCTAAGTCAACCACAGCTTGGTTTAAGGTGAGTTTGTGTTCTGCATACTGTGAGTTGCTGGTGTAGTTGTCGTTTATTAATAAGCCGTAGTTGCCCTGGTATTTAGCAGAAGAGTCAGCATAGACGTTTGCGCTGCCCGATACAGCCCATAAACTGCCATCTCTGTTGTCGAGGCTGGGGTCATACACTTCGTTGAAGTCAAATCCATAGGGTCCTAGAAGGTCTGCTCTGCCACCGACCACGTAGAGTTTGTCATCGATGACTCCACATGCGACGCCGTCACGAGGATAACCTGCCGAAGACCCTTCAACCCACACGTTGCTTGCTGGGTCATAAACGTAGGTTTCCACATGGAAGTTACCCGTCAGAGCATCTAACCCGTGGGTAACGATGATTTTACCGTCGATAACAGGGTTTTCTCGGGTTATGCCTATTAGGCTGGCAGGCAATGGCGCCTTGGTTGTCCAAGTGTCAGTTGAGGGGTCATAGACTTCGTTCACGTTAGAAGCACCAGTTGGTTCGCTGTATGAGTAGCCGCCGATTACGTAGATTTTGTTGTCTACAACAGCGCAGGTGCCCCAGGTCCGCTGGGTTGGAACATCGGCTTTTCTGATGTAGCTGTCGTTTTCTGGATAGTAGACATAGTGGTAGTTTTTGTAGAAGAGGTGAATCTGGTTTTCATACAATACGCCCATTAAGCCTTGATAGGCAATGTCTGCGGGTACATCGCTTTTTGTTGCCCAAGTATCGGTTGAGGGGTCATAGACTTCATTTGTGTGCATTACGGGTGGAGCCATGGGCGGTATTTTTGCTGCCGTGTTCATTGAGGGGTTGGTGTAGGTGCAGAATATTGCGTAGGCGTTGTTTTCTTGGCCTGAAACCGGAGAAAGCGACGAAGTCAAGGTTCCGGTGTAGGAGCTTGTTTTCCAACTGCTTTGCTGTGGATTGCCACTGATGAGTGCTCCTCGGTTGCCCAGCGGCGCATGCGAAACAAGGTAGTAATCGACACCATTGACAAGCGAGAACGAACTTGTTAAGTTGAAAGTTTGCCAACCAGTAGTTAAACCAACTGTTTGGACGCTTTCCGCGATTTTTTGGAGGTTCTGGTCGTAGATACCCACTACTGCCTTGTTATTTGGGGCGCCGGCCACTGAAGAGAGATACACAGAAATTGAGCCAGTGTAGGTTCCTGTGGCGCCGTCGAAGCGGAATTTGGTCATTTGGATTGCCTCATCCCACACGTTGGGTTTCCCAGCGTATGGATTTCCTAAGATGCCGTAGTAGGGAATCACTGATGCTAAACCGATGCTGGGAACAGAGGTTGAGGTCCATGCACTGTAGTAGAGTTGCATTGCATTGTTGAATAATACCACTTTGCCGGTTTGATCAACGACTGGTGCCGAACGGTAAATGTAGAGCCCGTCCCAGCTTCCTGAAGCGCCGGGCGTTAAGACCACGCCATCATAGTTCCATGTTGTCTTTGTTGTTGACGAAAGCTGTACAAGCTCAAAAACCGAGGAAGACACAGTTTCTCTGACACCGTACATCCAGTATTGGCTGCCATTGGGGCTTTTGACGATGTCGAGGTGGCCGATGCCGCTTTTAAACATGCTATCTTCAGGCAAGTTGATTATTGGATTGTTTGGGTTGCGCACTAGGTTTGTGACGCTGCTAGAGATGTCGTCCCATGTGAAGGTAGCTAAACCTACTTGTCCACGGTTGTTGCCGCTTGCTTCTTCAGCATAATACAGGTAGAAAACGCCGTTTTCATAGTACAACGTTGGAACACTGACTTTCGAGACCGCGCCCAGTCGCTCCCAAGCTTGACCGTTTGCGTCGTCTCCTGAGAGGATCACTGGATCGGTGTTGCCGTTTACTGCGGCGCCGTTGTACTGTGTCCAAGTTTTTCCGTCGGTTGAGTACGCTAACGCGATTTTTCGGCTGTCGGTTGCTGCGTTGCCGCCGTCCCAAACCATGAACCACTTATTGTAGTCTGCAACGTATAGGAAGTCTGGGTCTGGGTTTTCTAAGTCATTGAATGCACCAGCGGTTCCTGGGGGAATAACGGGGTTGGTTATGCCAGCGTCGGTCCAGGTTAAGCCGTCGTTGCTTCTCACTATGCTTGGATTTTCGTGGAGTGCACCGTTAGTGTATGGAGTATAGGTCATCCAATATTTGTAGCCGTCACGGCCCTCTGGGAAATAGACGACATCTGGGTGAACCATTCCTAGGGCATTATACTGGGGAATAGTGGTTAAGGGGTTGTTGGAGTATTTGTTGATGTTCTGTGGGGAACCTGTTTGGCGGTCGACAGCATCGTTGGTTTGCCCGCCGAAAACATAGATTTTACCGTTACATTGGACAGCGATTTCACCCCATCGGGCAGTCGGCATATTGGTTTTCTCTGCCCAACTGTTCGTCTGAGGGTTATACTCATAAACTAGGTCAAGGACGTCTGCTGCGGTTTTGTCGTACCCGCCAAAAACGTACAGTTTACCGTTGTATACGGCTGCTGTTGCATCTGCAGTGGTGTGAGGAATCGACTGTTTTGTCATCCAACCTGAGGAAGGATTTTCAAAGTCGTCGAAGAAATCAAAGGTACTCCTTCCATTGCTGATGCTGGATGCAATAGGGTTGCCATAGTACATGTAGAGGGTTGTTGCGTCTGAAGCGGCGACGTGGGGAACGTTTACCCAGACACTAGCGGAAACAGATGGCACATAGCTTTCAAGCCAAAAGGGAACAAGGGTTACTCCGTCGCTTGATGTGAAACGCAAATCCGAGAAGTCGCTTTTCATTTTGGCAGTGTAGGTTACGTTGAAGCATAATTGGTAGTCTGTGAGGCTGTTTGCGTTTTGGGTGTTGTTTACTGTTATAGCTTGGCGGTTACTCCAAGCAGGGTCAAGCCAGGATGGCGAGGTGCCTCCTTGAGCGAAAACTGAATTACCAATAAAGAGAGTGATACTTTCTGAAACACTACTTACAAACAAAACAACGAACAACGCTAAAACTACGTATTTTTTCTTCATTAAAAAACCTCGAATTACTGCTAAAAAGGTTGCTTAATAGAAACCTAGACTAGTTATCGGTTGAAAGCGTTTAAAGCTTTTGCTTTTTAACCCACACCCGCTAAGCAGCCGAAATTGACCTATAAATCTCCAAGAAGTGTTCCCCAGAGCGGCCCACGTCAAACAAATCTGCCGATTCCAACCCTCTCTTAACGAATGCTGTGCGGCACGAGTTATCACGCATGACCTGCAACAACGCCGACGCAAGTTCTTGCGGGCTGTTAGGTTGCACAAGCAACCCATTTTCGCCGTCAGCGATTAGTTTCCCGGTGGTTTCGCCTTTGACGGCAACCACTGCCAACCCAGCGGACCATGCTTCCAAGACACTAATGAATGCATTACCAGTCAAGAAAATGTCGTTGCTCCACAGAAACGGACGCACATCCGCATGCTGCCCCATCAAAAAAACGTTGTTTTCCAACCCAAGTTCGCCAATAAGCCTCTTCATAGGTTCAAACAACGGTCCGTCCCCCACAATCTGTAGAGTAGCAAGAGGCTCTACTTTGGCTACTAACGCAAATGCCTGCACTGCTGTTAAGGGGTCTTTGAAGGGGTCAAGTCGACAAACCATGACAACGCGGTTTCCGGGTGCGGTGCTTTCTGTTGAGATGGGTCGCTTGAAATTGGATGTGTCGATGAAATTTGGGATCAGATGGCTCTTATGGGTTAACCCCATTTTTTCTAATGCGGCAAGCACCGTTTTAGAGTATGTTGTTATGGCTACGGCTTCTGTAAGTATAGACGTGAAGTCAGTTTTTTCCAGCGGCATAGAATGCGGATACTCAGTGCCCACGCTGTCGCCATGGAGGGAAACAACAATCGGTTTATCAAAACGCTTACTTAAATATAGACCAAGGGTTGGATACCGTAAACTCCACAAACCATGTATATGGAAAACATCTGTTTGCGCAATTTCTCTATTATTCGCCATTTCGTGGCATAGTTTATGGGTTAATAGGTTCTCTAAAAATTTGGAGTCATTATGCATCAGCTTATAGCGCAAACCTCTAGTTATGCTTAGAAGATTAGGCCCGAAACGGTATACTTCTAGATGGTTGAACCTTTCTTTTTTGGGCACCTTTCTGGTTTTAAAAAAAGGGTACTCGGTTTTGTCCGTGACAAGAGAGAACTTGAAGTCAGGGTGCTGCTCAGTGATAAAGTTGGAAAGCGTCAATATGTGCTGTTCTACGCCACCTACAACCATCGGCGGAAAATTATGCCAAAGATGACAAACACGCATATTCAGACGCCCTAAGAATTCACAAAGTACCCAGCGGTCTTTTGTCTAAAGGAGTATTTGCTTTCTAGAGAGTAGCCCAGTGTCAGGAGTTGAGCAGCGTTTAATTTTGCCTCCGCGCCTGGAGTGAACCCCTGTTCATGGCTTAAATTTTTGTTAGCACTGTTTCCTTACTGCTTGGCTTTTAGAGCATATGCCTTGTTTGCACCAGTGAGTTTGGCGAAGACTGCGAGCCCATCGAAGATTCCGTGAACATAAGATTTAAGCGCTGACAGCTTCCTCTGTCGTATCGAGGAAAAGACGAAGTAACTGGGAACGCTGCCGGGTCCATAATAAAGCAGGTTTTTGAGCAAAAAATTGGCTACGCCGTTGATTGTGGTTCTATGCCTCGCCGCGAAAACAAAGAAGTTACGGTGAAGGTAGTAGGCGCGATGCGGCGCGAAGAGTTTAGCGTATTCATCACTTGAAACTTTATGCCATGAATAGGCATGCAGAGCGCAAACTGTTCGGTACCCTGCTACTTGTGCACGGTAAGAGTAGTCCCAGTCTTCGGCGTAGAAAAAATAGAGGTCGTCAAAGCCTCCTATTCTCTGTAGCACCTCCTGCTTCACCAGCATTGCGCCGCCGACAACCATGCGGACATCGATTACGCCACCTTTTGTGGTACCAAGGAAGGCTGTGTCGTAGAACCATACCTCAAAGGGGACATCATACCGATACATCAAAGGACCGATTATCCCAATAGACGAGTCACTCCCGGCGATTTTGACCAGTTCCTCTATGCAGTGTCTTCCCAGCACGACATCGTCATCAACGAAAAAGACGTATTCTCCACTGCAGTATTTGATGCCTAGGTTTCTTCCTGCTGACGAACCCAAATTTTTGCTTCCGGTGGCGTCGACCAATCTGACTTCGGGGTAGAGCAAGTTGTATTTTGAGGGAGTTCGTGTGCTGTTGTCCACAAGGATGATTTCGAGGTTGGGATAGTTCATGGCTTTAACGGATTCTATGCATTCGATTACGTCGCTTCGTGCTCGATTGTAGGTCAATATAACTACGGACACTTTTGCGAAAAACTGCGTTTGAGGCATAAGCATTCCCTTCCCTGCAACCGCCAATAGCTGCCTATTTTGGCTTGAACTTCGAGATGAAGGCATTTATGTCGCCATAGAAATCCGAAATATGCTTGACGATCTTTTCTTCGCTCCAGTTCCACCATGCGATTTCTGTTAACGCCTGAATCTGGTCTTGACTGAAACGGAACCCTATAACTTTAGAGGGCACCCCGCCCACAATAGCGTAGGGTGGCACATCTTGCGTTACCAGTGCACATGCGCCGATGACTGCACCGTCACCGACTCTAACCTGCGGCATAATCGTCGCGCCCTTCCCAATCCACACATCGTTACCCACTACTGTCGGAGTGCCCTGGCACTCTTCGATTCGACTCCAGTCAACTACATATTTCGCTCGGCTGAACAGCGGGTAGTTGGCTACGTGTTTGTAGGTGTGTTGTCCGCCGATGCCGATGAAGGTGACGTCGTCGCCTATGGAGCAGTATTTGCCTATGACTAAAACGTTGTCTCTGCTGAGTCCTAGGATTTTTGGTTTTCCATATGTGTGTTGGCCGATGGCTACTGTGCCAAGTGGCTTGGAGAATTTGGACACGATATTTGTCCAGATAACGTCTAGGAATGTGGAGAGAACCAAGTCATCCCACCTATGGAACAGTGTATATTTCGCAGTCGCCAGCTGAGTAAACCGAGTTCAAAGAAGCCAATGCAGGAGACATCTCACTTAGGTTGAAGGTTTGGCCGCCACTGTACTGGAGAATTACGCCTTCGCGGATGTTGTATTGGTTTAGGTAAACATAGGAGCCTGAAGACGCGGTAAACTGTGGAGCCAGGGGGGCACCGTTAGTTATGTTAGCGTAGCCGAAGAGGGAGTAAGAGGTTACGTCCGCGTAAACTGGGTTGCTGGCGTTTTGGTTTTTTGTCAGCCAGTTTGCACCCGCCACTTCATAGCCTGTTACGACTCCTCTCTGTGCAAGCTCCAGTGGCTTTAGGCGGTAAGCGCTAAGTGGAAGCGAAATAGTATCGTCTTGGACGATTTCGTAGACGAAGCCTGTTTGGAACAAAAAGAACGGCACTAACACAAGGATAGCTAGGGTTGCGATGAGGTATTTTCTTTTGATTCTGTTTCTAGTCAAAAACTTCAGTGCAGCCAAGCCACCCAAAACACAGAGCGGAGCTATCAGAACCAAAGCAACCTGATAGAAGCGGGAGGCTGTAAAAGTCGCCGCGAAATTTGGCAAAATCACACACAAGGCAAGAATTAGAAGGTTGCAGAAAATCAAGATTTTGAAGTCGTCGTTTAGGATTTTTAATCTTTTTTGCAGTAGCGCTGCTAGGAAGCCGATTATGGTTAAGCCTTCGACTATGTAGAATTGGACTCTGCCGATGGAATGCCACAGGGAGGTAACTCCGGCATTGCCGCCGATTGCCTGTATAACCTGTGTGCCTCTTGATGCGGGTTCAAAAAAGTCAAAAGACAGGTGAGCGCGTACGCTCTCTACTGCCATGAGGAGGTTGTTGAAGGCGGCGCCTGAAGAAGTATTGATGAACCAAGCAAAGGTCATAACGCCGAATAAGATCACCATGCTTCCGCTAACCGCTTTTACTTGGCGTTTCTGCAATGCGCCAATTATCCAAACCGCAGCTATGGAAGCAAAGAATACGTAAGCCAAAGAGTAATGCGAAACGATTAATGCTGAACTGAAAGCAGCGAAGAGTACCCATTTCGAGTTGCCTCTAATCTTGTCGCTAAAGAGTGTTAGGAGCAGTAGGACATAGAATACTTCGCCTATCATTTGCCGTGCAAGCTGTGTTAAATCGGTGAAGAAGGCAACGTTGGATATGAAGAAGACAACTGAGAAAAAAGCGACTTCTCTGCTCATCTTCAATTTGAAGAGCATAAACAGCCCCAAGGGGACAAACGCGAAGATTGCTGGGTAAATCACTTTGAACAGCCATGTGCCACTTAAATCTAAAACAACTGAGTACATGGTTGGCAGTATGGTGACGCTTAGCATGGCGTTGTAGCTGGATTGGAAGGCTGAACTCCAGTAATGGTTGTTTAGGGTGTTAGAGAACAATGAGTACTCGGCGAATATGTCAAAGCCCACAAGGTACTGCGAGAAAAGAGACACATTCAACAGCAACGCAAGAGCTAAGCCGAAAACGATTAAGGGGTAATGACTCGGTGAAATGCTTTTTCTAAACAAAGCAACCACGGCAATCAACGCGGCAACGGAACCCAACATTGTGAGCGTGATGTAGGTGCTGGCGTCTGAGTTGTAGCTGGCTGACAAGCCGCCAGTAACGCTTAAAGCTAAAATCGCCCCGAGAACTGCGAGGAGGGGGAGTGATTTTTTGATGTTATAAAACGTTTTCAGTGTTTTGTAGGTGTCCTGTCGGCGGAGGATGAGGGCTGTGATAACAAAGACGCTTGTTAGAGCCAAGATGAAGTTTAGGTTGAGGGGTTTTGTTAAGCCTATTGCTGGAGCTATAGTGTTTAAGAGAAAACCCAGACCCATCAGAAAAGCCAAGCTTAAGCCCACGTCGAAGAGAGCGGATTCTACTCGGCTGAGTTTGAGCCTCAATAGGCGCTGAATGGCAAATCCCGGCACAAAGGTTAGGTATAGAAAGCCGATAATTTGCCGTGCAAAGGGTATGTTGAATATGATTGTTAGAATCAGCGTTGCCTGCAGGATTATGGCGATGCTTAGGCCGTTGGCTTGAAGTTGGAACGGTTTGGATTCAGACATAAAATGGCGCTCCAAGGTGCTCAGTACAGAAGGCAAGGTTCGGTTTTGGTTGCAGGTGACGGACGGTTGAGGGCATCGAGCGTTTTAGTTACAAACAACGAACCGCTTTCTATCCCTGCAATGCTTACGAATGAAGCCGAAGAATACACGATTATTTGATAGCACGACGAAAAGGACCGGTCAAAAACGACGCTGTACAGGCTCTTAAGCAACCCCACAAGGCTGTAGCGAAACATCCAGATTTTTGAACTTTTGTTTTTTTGTATAATTCGAGCGACACTTACCCCGTTGTTGACGGCATGGCGAACTATGTAGGTTACTTTGACTCGGTCGCTTCGGATTTTATGGTAAACCTTGGCGTTGGGTTCATAGAAGAGTTTGAATCGGCCATCGGTGATTTTATTGCAAAATTCAACGTCTTCACCACATAGTAGCAGTTGCCCTCGTCTAGTGGCTCCTAAACCCTCGTCAAAGTGTGCAGTGGAGAAGAGTTCTCGTCTAAAAGCAGAGTTGGAGGTTATGATTCCACTGACGTATTTTGGTTTCTGCCCCTCGTCAAAGAGGCCCAAAGCTGGGTGCACCAATATGCTTTTGGGTAGCTCAGAAAGAGAAGGAAATACAGGTCCGCCGACACCCATAATCTGAGTTGAATGTTCAAAGCCGTTAACTAGGTTTAGAAGCCAGCTTTTGGCTACGACACAATCGTCGTCTGTATAGGCGATTATAGTGCCCTTTGCGAGTTCAGCCCCCTTATTTCTTGCGTATGCGATGCCGAAGCGGGATTCAACGGCTAAACGTATTTGGGGGAATTCCTCTTTGATTTGAAGGGTGCCGTCATATGATCCACCGTCTACAACTATGACTTCGAAATGGGTTTTGGGATATGTCATGGCATAGATGGAGGTTAAGCATTCCCTGAGCATTTTTTTCCTGTTAAGGGTACAGACAACTATGGAAACGAATGGTAAATCGGCGGTGGAAAAGGGTTGCATCGCGGCACCAGCCAGAGTTATTTCTGCTTTTCTAAGGGGTGTCCATTGGGTTAGGCGTGTAGCCAGCCTCTGCCGCTCTTTTTCAGTTGCTGCTTAACGTTTCTTTCTACGGTGGCTTTCGACTGGGGTGGCTTTTTGAGGTTGTTGGTTATGTGTGTCTTTGCGAATTTTGTCCATCCTCCAGCGTGAGGGTCAGGAGGAAAATAGCGTTCGGAGATCGCATGCTTTTTTAGGATTTCTTTGAAGCTAAGGGTTTGGCAGTCTCTTGTAGCGTGGATTACGGTGCCTTTGTCTACGAAGAGCTGGTGATAATCCTGAACGGCTACGCCTTCGGCTCGCACGCGGTCGTCTAAACGTTCGTGCCAGAGCTGTCTCCACTGATGCCTCAAATTGTCAACTGTCTCTTTCTGGTTTAGGCTCACGTCTAAAAAATCCCTCCCCTACGGAAGTGGATGATAAATTAAAACTCTAGAACAAGCAGGAGGTTACTCCTCAATTAAGATAACATTTAATCAGCTATTTAAACGTATCAAACGCCCAGTCAACTGAGAAATTTAACCGATAAGTAGCTAAATCAACCCCAGTCTATCAAGAGTATTCAGTTTATTCACCCCAAAACCCTGCCCTTCTTCAACACAATCCCAAGCATGAACGCCTCGCCAATGGAAGGCGTAAAAACGATGGGCGCCTACAACGTTTTCGGCGACTGGGACATGGCTGTGGTTCGAAACAGACAACACGACAACGCAGTGCATTTTGTGGGCGAAAAAATATGCTCCATCGAAGCGTAGTAGACACCCACACGATGTCAGCAACAACTCTCAAAGAATTCAGGTAATCAAGCATAAACTCTTTTTTCTCTTTTTAGAAAAGTGGGAGTGTTGTGGCAGCTAAAAACTCGTTTGTTGGGTTAGTTTATGGGTTTTTTCCATCCGCCGTTGCTAAACCGCGCCAGACAACCCAGCGGAAACGAAAGCGCCACAACATCGATGACGGCTATGTATGTGAAGGATAGGTTTCCTGTAGTCTGCATTACAACGTTGAGCACGGTGAAGACCAGTAGCAGAAATACGCCGTTTAGCCAAAAATTAACTTGCCAACCCTTAGTACCAAAAAGCACATTGATAAGGACAATGTTTACTGCGCCAAGGGCGATGGGCTCCACAAGAAACATTAAAACCCCATAAATGACCAAGCCGATAGGCGGCATATACACCATAAACCCGACTAACTGGCCATCGAACCACGCTTTGAGCGCAACCATAAGTATCGACAGCGTCAAGCCTTCAACTAGCAGTTTCACTACTAATGGCAGACTCTGTATGCGTTGGAGTAGTTTAGTTACAGTTTGCTGCAATCCATTCACCTACTGCTGTTTCTGTTGGAGTACCCCGTATTCCGTAGCTGTCGTAGGCGCTGTTCCAGTAAACCAGCCAGCACCCAGGTAACCCCATATTCTTAAAGATGTTGAGCCCTTTTAGGATAAATTCAGTTTGAGCAGTATAGTCCGTTGTTGACATGCCAAACTCGGTAATCACCACATCTCGACTGGTGATTTGCCTAAGAATCTGTACAAAATGCGGAGAAGTAACCACAAACGCATCCATGAACAGGTCGAGCCCCACAAAGTCCAGTTTCGGCGCCAACTCTATCGGGACATTGCTCCGAATCACATAGCTGATTCCAAAATTCGTATAGTACTGCACGTTTAGGTGGTGCGCTTGGACGGTGTTATACATAATGTCGAATTTAGAGGTGATCTCGTTGTCAGTAAACATGGCGCCTAAAGACCAGGTGGAGGATAATTCGGGTTCGTTGAAGATTTGGATGTATTTGAGGTAGCTGCCCCAGCGGTTGAGGTAATAATCGACTTTTGCGGTGTCATCTAAATTCTTTATCACCAGTGCAACGGACATTCCGTATTGCTGGGCAGCGGTGAAGAAAGCGTCGTTTCTTTGGTTGGTTGGGTAGTAATAGCCAAGGGGGTCAGTATCGCACTCTAATGTTATGCGGATTACTTTGAAGCCTAAGTCGTGAATACGGGCTACTTGGCCACCGATTTGGTCCACTTCGTCTTGCTCAAAAACATAGTGTATCCCCACTTGGAAATCGGATTTACCGCTTTTCGCGTCTGCATAATACTGGTAAGGGAAGAATACCAAAGAAAACGCGAGCAGTATACACAGAGTGATTAGTATTAGGTTTTTGATTAGGCTTCGGTTTGTGAAACCGATAATGCCGTGAGCGATGTTGGAGGCTAGTTTGCTCATAACCCACCATACTAGCGCAATGCACTTTTATATTTTAATCAAAAAACGAGCAAAAAAAAGAAAACAAGGCAGCCAGCAGAATTAGTAGAAACTCTGTATCGGCGAATCTTCTTGTGCTGCTTGGCCTTTGATTTCTTCGATTTTGGTTTTAGTCAACGCTTTGATGTTGTGGAAGTTGGACATTTCGCCGTAACTGACTAAGGTGATTGCGGTGCCTTCTTCGCCTTTGCGTGCGGTTCTGCCAATGCGGTGGAAGTAAACCGGCGGGTCTGCGGGGACGTCGTAGTTGATGATGTGGGTGATGCCTTCGATGTCTAGTCCTCTTGCGGCAACGTCTGTTGCGCACAGTAGGCTGCGTCTGCCGTGGCGGAACTCGTTGATTGCCCGGTCGCGCTGTGCTTGTGTGAAGCCTGCGTGGAGCACTTGGCTGCGGTAGCCCCGTTTGTAGAGTTGGTCAGAGAGGCGGCTGGTTTCATGGCGTGTCCTGCAGAATATGATAGCTTTCTCGACGCGGTCGTCTTGGAGCAAGTCGCAGAGGGCGTTTAGTTTGCCGCCTTGGTTAACGACGGCGTAGTACTGTTTCATTTGTGTTAGTGCGATTTCGTCTTTGCTGACTAATATTTTCTCGGGGTTTTTCATGTACTTGTTTGCGAGGCGCATGACGTTTTCGTCCATTGTTGCGCTGAAGAGGGCGGTTTGGCGGTCGCGTGGAGTTTTAGAGAGGATAAATTCGATGTCGTCTATGAAGCCCATGTCAAGCATTCGGTCTGCTTCGTCTAATACGACAAAACGGATTGAGCCCAAGTTTAGCACACGGCGCTCCATAAGGTCGATTATTCTGCCGGGTGTACCGACAACGATTTGTACTCCGCTCGCTAACGCGTGCACCTGCTTGTTGATTGATTCTCCACCGTAAACCGCAAGAACCTTCGCCCTTGCGTATTTGCCGAATTTGGAGATGTTATCTGCGTCTTGGTTAGCTAATTCGCGTGTGGGAGCCAAAACTAGTCCTTGGACACCGCGGATTTCTCGGTTTATGTTTTGAACCATGGGGACGCCGAAAGCGGCGGTTTTGCCCGTTCCGGTTTGGGCTTGTCCGATGACGTCTTTGCCCTGT
The DNA here is from genome assembly GCA_050108095.1 of Bathyarchaeia archaeon. Classification (GTDB taxonomy): domain Archaea; phylum Thermoproteota; class Bathyarchaeia; order Bathyarchaeales; family Bathycorpusculaceae; genus Bathycorpusculum. Next base: position 12,062 of record JBNIDO010000025.1, on the reverse strand, counting down.
AGTAGGGGAATTATTGCTTGAGCTTGAATCGGAAAAAGACTATCAAACCCGAGCTCGTTTATACTTCTTTGGACCTCTGGGTTTAGGGGGAGGTCCTTAAATGATTGGATCTGCATTTCTATTCTTCTGCCACTTGTTTCATGATGTCTCTAAAAGCTTGGCAGCTTTGTGATACATGAGTTAATGTGACAACTTCCAATTGGCTGGCGCGTATAAAAACTTTTAGCAAAAATTCAGGCAAACCAGATGGGGAGGATGAACGAAAAAGGCAGGAAAACTGCAAAGCATATGGGTCAGCGATGATTGACGAGCTCTCACAGCTTTTTGGCTCGAAGCCGTCGCCTCACATCATCCCACGCTCATATGCGTCGATTGAGAAATTTATCTATTATGCAAAATTAGTCAACCAGACGTTAAATTACGGTTAAACCAAGTTTATTAAGCCAAAGATAGTAATCGTAACAAAAGATGAGCCTATTGAACAAAGAGTTCACCGCTGAACTATTTGCATACTGCGGAATCAACTGCCGAACATGCGTAGGTTTTATGGGTTACAAACTAAACGGCGAAAGAACAGAGTGCTGTGAAGGTTGCCGAACAAGACTATCCTCCTGCAATTTCTTCGAGAAATATTGCCAAAACCTCGCAGACAAACAAAAAGACAGTTACTGCTATGAATGCAAAATTTTCCCCTGCGCCAACCTAAAAGAAATCGACAAATACTACTACGGAAAATACGGAGTAAGTCTAATCGAGAGTTTCACACACATCAAAACCAAGGGCATGGAGGACTTTCTGAGAAGCGAGGAGGAAAGATGGAAGTGCCCAACCTGCGGCGGAGTAATCTGCGCACAGACAAAACGGTGCTACAGTTGCAAACCTTGATTTACACAGCTTTTTGAAATGGGCCTAAATCGTGAAATGGCGCCGGGAGGGGGATTTGAACCCCCGCGGCCCCGAAAGGCCACAAGCTAACAGGTACCCTCCTGAAGATTGGTATCTCCAGGCTTGCTCCCTGCCGGGCTAGGAGACCCCGGCACACAAACTAACCAACCCCAAGAGGCTGGTTTGCACATGTTCTCTGACCTACGCAGAATTTAAAGCTTTATCGAAACCCAACCGCCTAAACGCTTAGACAACTGTTATATGCGCAACGCCACCAAAACAGCTAGGAACAGGCGAACAAAGTGAAACTCCGCAAACAAGCCCTCTCTTTGCAGTCCTCAGCGTTCCTCAACTTAGTCCGCCTCGTCGCCTGCGAACTCGTCGTCTTGGGGCATTTCCTCACCAAGTACCAGCCCACCCCCTACGACGCGCTGTTCCGTATGGGCAGCACCATCGGCGGCGCAGCAGTGCTGGCGTTTTTTGTCCTCTCGGGCTTCCTCATCACCTACTCGCTGCTAAACAAGGCGGATAACCCCAAGTATGGGTTTCGAAGCTACTTTGTTGACCGATTCAGCCGCATCTACAGCGGCCTAATCCCAGCACTCGTACTGGCGGGGGCGTTGGCGGCAGTCATCTACACCACAAACTACACCTACTACACCCAACTGTGCAGCATGCAGTCTGCGCCTTCACTGCAGACCCTGAGCATGACCGCGTTGATGCTGGAACGGTTCCCCGTAGGCTTCTTCCAAACGCTTCTCGCAGGCACAGGCATCTCTTTTCCCCTGCCGGATGTTACGCCGTTTGGGTTCAACGGCATATTGTGGACGCTGGTGGTGGAGTGGTGGATTTACATGTTTTTCGGTTGGCTTGTGATTGGGGGGTTGGCGTTTTGGGGCAAACGGCAAAAAAGCGGGGGTTGCAAGGCGGCTATAGCGGCTGGGGTGGGGGTGTTGTGTTTGGTGCTTGCGGGTTTGTTTGTGCAGTATACGGGGGCGGTTGTGACTTGGTTTTTGGGTGTTTTGGTTTTGCTCTGTGTAGGCAGCGAAACGATAAGGATGCGGCTCGCGGGTGATTCGGCTAAGAGGTTGTTGGCGGCGGTTTTCGCATTCAGTTTAGCTGTTTTGGCGTTTGCACTCTACGCCACCTTCGCTTGGACCAGAGACTACTACGGCGTCGCTTTGGGCTTAGCCATCTCCGTTTGCATACTGCTGGGCGTACTCCTCCTAAACCATGACACGCAAAAACCAGTCTTCAACAAGCGCACCGCAGGCTACATCGCCCTAGGCGCAGGCTTCTCATACACCCTCTTTTTAACCCATTACCCCATAATCATCTACCTAAACGGGCTCGACCTTCCAGTCAACCGATTCCTAATGCTCATCCCAATCCTGCTAATAACCAACTTCGCCGCCTACGCCATCGCCTACTTCACAGAAAAAAGGCACAAGCAACTAGCAGTTGCAATAAAAAAAGCCATACATTTACCTGTCCCTGTCCCATAAGGGCTTCTTTGCTGTGGAATTTAGTCAAGAAACCCTGACGAAAAAGTCTTTATAACAAATCGGTCGTGAGGGAAATTGACCAAAGAATGAAGAATAAGGTTATCGCCGTCCTGCTCCTCATCGGCTTAATCGCTCTGGACACAATTTGTTTTCTTCCAGCCGATGCCCAGTACCAAGGGGACATTACCATAAACAGCGATGGCAGCATAACCCCCTCAACAGCGCCAATACAGAAAACAGGTAACACCTATAGTTTAACGAGCGCTCTTAATGGGCAAAAGATAATGGTAAACAGAAACAACACTATTCTTGATGGACAGGGAAGCACAGTTTGGGGGCTCCGATTAGACGGGGTGTCGAATGTAACAGTAAAAAGATTTGTTGTTACCGGCGGCTACCATTATGGTGGGTCACCGAAGGGACTGTCTGCTGGCATCTATTTGAGCAGCACTTCAGACGCTCTTATCACTAATAATACAATTCGAGAAGTCTATGATTTTGTGGCTGCATTTGGTAACTATGAACCAGTAGCAGCAATCGTTGTTACAGGCGGATATTCAAATAATTTCTCGTCAAATATTTTATTGTCTAATTTTCGAGGTATGTATTTCCAGAGTTCAGAGTATAATCTGATTACCGAGAATACTATTGTTTCCACTATTGCCGTTCAGAAAGAGCATGGCTCGGACAATCCAGCAGGCATCTTCTTTTTTCATGCCTCAAACAACATCGTTTACCATAACACGTTCAAAATCGAACGCTTAGAAAGCACAGGTGATTACTATTATGATACTGTCAACATTTGGGATGACGGTTTTCCTTCTGGCGGAAACTATTGGGGCGACTACAGTGCGGGGGAGATTGGGGATTCAGGGATAGGCGATAGACCATACACTATTGACGCCCACAACACCGACCGCTATCCGCTTCTAGAACCTTTCAACAGCACTTTTACTGCTTCCAAGCTGACTCCACCTACGGTTTCGCTTGAAGCTTCGGTAAATGGGTTAAGTGTTGGTTTGGTCTTTGCTGCTGATGAGGCTCTTAACTGGTCAGGGTACACCTTGGATGGACAAGCAAACGTAACTTCGGGCAACACGACCCTAACAGGACTTTCCACTGGCGTCCACTGTATCAAAGTCTACGCTAATGATTCGTATGGTAATATGGGTGCTTCTGAGGCGGTGATTTTTGAGGTTTTGGAGCCGTTTTCTTTGGCTGCGGTTGTTGGAGCTTCGGTGGTGGTTGGGGCTGTCGTTGCTGCGGTTGTGGCTGTTTTGTTGAAGAGACGCAGGTAGGTTGAATCTGCTTTTTGTAATTGCTTTAGCTGTGCTCGAATTGTTTAAAGGGAATTTGAATTGTGTTTTTCTGCGGTTTAGGGGCGATATAGCTTCTCGCCCGAATGAACTAGGCTTGTGCCTGACTACGCTGCCGCTGTTCACCGCTACTCACTACCGTGGAAAACGACAATTGATACATGCTTTCACAACCACACCCTGACGTTTTCAACATAGAAACATGTTGGGCGTGTGGAGAAAAAAAAACACTTCCCACACCCTTACAGACGCTAAAAACCATTGCAACCCCAAAAAGCAATCACCTTCAATTGCAGTCTTGTGGCCCTATAAATTGCCACCCCCACACAAAAAGACAAAAGCAGTCTTTCTACACCAGTAGAATCAAAAACGGCTGTTCTGTTTGCGTTTTGTTGCACAACCAGCCTGCAACCCAAACCAGACGCTGCCACAAAAAAGCAGCCTGTAGCGCCGCCGGTTAGTTGTTGTTGTGTATAGAGGGTTTTCAGCAACAACAAGTAAAAAAATATTGATCTACCGAGAACAGGGGGAAAGAAAGGACGGCAGAGCAACAGAAACCTCGCCGTATACAGAAGCATCAACCAAACCCAGAGAAACTCCTCGAAAAACGTTCTCAACAAACAGCCCAAGAAAAAAGGTCACTTTCCCCCTGAAGGCACCACTAACCATAAATGCGTGAACAGCGAATTGTGCACTGAGGCTATTACACACCCAATGTCGATGAGAGACCCTGTTTGCGGAGCAGTTCTCGACGAGAACACCGCTAAGTTCAAGATTTCCTATGAAGGCGAAACCTACCACTTCTGCAGTTTAGTGTGCAAGAAGCGTTTTAAGCGTCAACCCACAAAATTCGTAAAATAAAAAAATGTTTTTGCTTATTTGAAGGCTCTCCACACCAGCGCAGCTATGATGCCGCCGATGATGGGGGCAACCAAGAACAGCCACAACTGCTCCAACGCCAATCCACCAACAAAAACCGCTGGACCCAAACTTCTCGCGGGGTTAACCGATGTCCCCGTGATGGGAATGCCGATTATGTGCACCATAGTCAACGCTAAGCCGATGGCTAAACCTGCAAAGCCCTTGGGCACACGTTGATGCGTTGCGCCGTGCACAACCAGTATGAAGATGAAGCTCAGCACAATCTCAGAAATCAACGCCGACATCAGGTTGTAATTAGCCATAGAAGCGCTGCCATAGCCGTTTTGACCTAAACCTGTTACGGCAATGTTGAAGATCGGGGTGCCGACGGCAATCGCGTAGAGTATACCTGCGCCGATTACTGCGCCGACGCATTGGAAGATAATGTAGAATGCAGCATCCTTAGCGCCTATTTTTTTGGCAACCAACATTGAAACAGTAATTGCGGGGTTAATGTGGCAGCCTGAAACTCCGCCGATAGCATAAACCATCGCCAACACAGCTATGCCGAAGGCAAAAGCAATACTCAAATAAGCGTAACCCACCCCCGTGTAGCCGCCTGCAATCACTGCACTACCACAGCCGATCAACACCAAAACCATGGTTCCGATGAGTTCGGCGAGATACCGAGTTGTTGGTTTGATGAATTCTGGTACAGATGCAGGTTTCTCCACTTCAGTCATACCGAGCATTCTCCGCTCTTTTCTCGTTAAGCCCTATTTAGAGGTAGGGCTAAATAACACTTTGCATCGACAAACCGCTAACCCGCTATTAACTACAGCTTTTCGCCGGCAGAAATATCCATCAACACAAGCCCCGACACCATCTTGGGGTAAAAATCAGTGCTTTTCTCAGGCAAAAGCCCATGCTGCAACGCAATCTCAGCCACCGTCTTTGCCGGAACAGGATTCACCAAAAACGCAACAGACGCCTCGCCCCCGTCGACTTTAGCCATTGCGTCCTTAGCCCAGCGTTCATAGAGAATCGTGTCATCCAAATTCAACTCACCCGTTTTTAGCACATGCTTGAAAACGACATCGCGCAGAATCACCACGTCAAAAACCTTAGTCTCCCTCGAAACTTTAGCGTTTATGTAGTCATATACGGTTTTGTCGTGCTTTAGGGTTAATCCAAGAGCCTTTTTGCCGTCATAAACACAGAACGCGTGTTCGCCGAAGTGGCTACCCAAGAACCTTTCGACGGCATCCACCGATGGCGCGATTTCCAACACTTCAAAGAAGCAGTTGAGGCTTTCAAGAACCTCAGGCGTCAACTTGCAGTTTTTAAGAAGCCGATGAGTCGGCAACACAACTAGACCTTCTTCCTGCACAGGCACAATGTAGCACATATGAAAATTAAACGCTGAATCCTCACTCCAACTGCCTTTTGCACGCATTTCGTCGCGGTACGCCAACGCGCTTTCATAGCGGTGGTGACCATCGTTGATAACCATCGCTTTTGGCGCCAAGAAGGCTTGGAGTTGACGGATTTTCTCTGGGTCAGACACCTTCCAAAGCGAATGATGAACCCCCAACGCATCTGTAACCTCAATTTGCGGCGTGGTTTGGGCGACTTCATCCATGAAACGGATGGTTTGGGCTTCGGGGTCCTGATACATCAAAAACACAGGCTCCAAATCCTTCTGAACCGTTCGCAGCATGTTTAAGCGGTCAGCTTTGGGGGCTTTGTAAGTGCCTTCATGTGGAAACACCATGTTTTCGCTGTAGGGATAGAGCCGTAGTGCCGCGATTAAGCCTGTGCGGAAGTAGCGTTTGCCGTCTAAGCTGAAAGTTTGGCGGGAAACGTAGATGGCGGGTTGCGCTTCTTTGGACATGACATCTTCTTTGAGCCACAAATCAATGCGTTCTTTGGCGACACGGTACTTGTCTTCTTCAAGCGGCAGAATCAAACGGCAAAAATTGTAGGGTGAAAGCTCATAGTAACGTTTCTGGGTTGCAACATCGATTTTGTCGTAGGGTTGAGTGATGAGGTTTTCTGTTTTGCCGGCTTTTGGCGTGTAAGTTATGGCTTTGAATGGTCTGATGTCTACCATGCGCTTTCAGCTTCAAAGGTTGAGTTTTTCAAGCGCATCTATAACGTTATTGGCTATTTGTATGCTTGCCCTATGTTGCGCCTCATGAGTTTGCGCACCCATATGGGGTGTAGCGATAACGTTTGGGAGGGCAAAGAGCCTGCGGTCTTTGGGCGGTTCGTCCTCAAAAACGTCAAGTGCAGCGCCCGCTACTTTGCCGCTTAGGAGCGCTTGGTAGAGGGCATCTTGGTCGATTACTCCGCCGCGTGAGCAGTCGATGATGCGTACGCCTTTTTTCATGAGGTCGAATTCTTTGGTTGAAATCATATGTTTTGTTTTAGGTGTCAGGGGCACATGGATTGTTATGAAATCCGCTTTGGGCAACATGTCGCCAAGGGGCACAAACCGGTCAATGACGCATTCTTCAACGACGATAACTTTCATACCCAACGCCAAAGCCAGCCGCTCTACGTCTTTGCCGATGTAGCCGCAACCGATGACGCCCAAGGTTTTGCCGTTGAGTTCGGTGCCCATAAGCTTGTCTTTTTCCCATTTACCCTCACGCATGGAGAGCGTGCTCTGCACGATGTTGCGTGCAAGAGCAATCATGTGTCCTATAGTGAGTTCCGAAACACTAACGTAGGAAACGTGAGGTGTGTTAACTAGTGCGATGCCGAGTTGTTTGGCGCGTTCGAAATCTACGTTGTCTAAGCCTTCGCCTGCTCTACCGATGACTTTTAGGTTTTTGGCGTTTTCCAGTAGTTCACCTTTAACTTTGGTGGCGCTGCGCACGATTAAGACGTCGTATTCACCGATGACTTTGGGCAAGTCGGGTTTAGGTATGTCCCATCCCCGTGTAACTTGGTAACCTTTTTTTTCAAGGATTTTTATGCCTTCGTCAGCGATTTTGTCGCTAACAAGGATTTTAATGGTCAATTACAAGCCCCAAATCTGGTCGATTGCCGCAAGTACTTCTTTGATGCCAACGAGAGTCCATTCGCCCATGTGGCCGATGCGGAAGGTTTTTTCTTTTAGTTTTCCGTAGCCAGCAGAAATCAGGTAGCCTCTTTCACCGAGTTGGGTGTTCATGGCTTTGACGTCTTTGCCGTTGCTGTTTATGCAACTCACAGTTATGGATTCGTAGCCTGGTTCTGGGAACATGCTGAAGTGCTTCTTTGCCCAAGTTTGAGTGTAGTTTGCCATGTCTAGGTGGCGTTGGTAAACTTTTTCGTAGGTTTCGGCGAGGAGCAAATCCATACGTTTGTTTAACGCATAAAGCAATGATATGTTAGGTGTGAAGGGTGTCTGATGCTTCTTTTCAAACTCGAATATGTCAACTAAGTCAGTGTATGCGCCTCTGTTCGACACTGTTTTTGCGCGTTCTATGGCGCGGTCGCTTACAAGCCCCACTGCCAATCCAGGGGGCAAAGCGAAGCATTTCTGAGTGGACCCAAAGATGATGTCGCAGTTCATTTCGTGTGGAAGGGTTTTGTCGCCTGCCACCGAGGAAACAGCATCAACTGCAAAGATGATGTCGGGGTACTCTTCTTTGACGAGTTTGCCGATTTCAGCTATTGGGCTGCGGACGCCTGTGCTGGTTTCGTTGTGGCATACGGTTAAAGTGTCATATTTGCCGCTGGCCAGTTTCTCTGCAACCATTTCTGGTTTAATGGCTTTACCCATCTCTACTTCTAAGATGTCGGTTTGTTTGCCGCATGAGGTTAGTGTTTGGGCACATCGCTGACTGAAGGCGCCGTTGACGCATGCGAGCGCACGCTCTTTAACTATGCTTCTGCCGATTATGTCAAACCAGAGGGTTCCTGAACCAGTGGTAACAGTCGGTTTGTAGTCGGCAGGTAACTGGAAGTATTTGGTGATTTTATCGGTTATTCCCCCATATAGCTCGGAGAACTCTTTTTCTCTATGACCTATTAGGTAATGGGCTTGTTCTTCGAGTATTTCTTTACTAACTTCTGTGGGACCTGGAATCAAGAGTCTTTTATGCATAGATAACCCTTCAGCAAAAAAGGTTAACTTTGAAAATATAAGGCTTATGCGCAGGGAAAGCCAACTTTTAACCACAGATACCTGTTTGCTTGGGTCTTGACTTAACAGAAAAAGAAAGATTAGAGGGTTTGGTCTCGGATAATAGCAAAAACTGCGTTGCTCATGATCGAGTCAATGCCCGACTGGCAGCCTTGCTTTGATTCATACACTTCACTAACGGCGACCACTTCACCGTTAATTGCCTTAAATCGCCAGTAAAATCTTCCATCAACTGTGTTTCTAATCTCAAATTCCGCCGGTATAGGTATCCCCAAACTGTTTAACTATAGAAGTGGTATTAAAATTTTGTTAAATTCAACGTTTGTGCGTTAAGATTGATAACGTTTAAGGGTTAAATCGTTAAAACAGTGTCGCAGCAGCAGATAAAAAGGCAACAGCGTCTAAAAAAATTAGCCAGCGCCTGTTTTGGTAGTGATATATCGATTTTGGGAATGTCCTTATTAAGCAAATGTACTGAATTAAAATTCGGGAGAAAGGAGAAGGCCATGTACCGCTTTAGAGCAGCAATGCTGCCGGGCATTATGTTGATAGTGATGGGCTCAATCGACGCCTTAACCACAATTATCGGCGTTCTCCATTATGGTGCAAGTGAACTTAACCCATTCTTAGCAGGCATAGTCCACACTAACATTTTTGCGTTTCTAGCTCTCAAGCTTGCAGCGACCTTCTTCATAGGATTAACCTACGTAGTCGCAAGGAGCATACTCAACCAAACCCAAGATAAAACCAGCAAAGGCTACCAGTATTCCAACTTGTTTACGAAAGTCGCTTATGCAGGTGTAATTCTATTTTTAGCCATGGTAATCATCAACAACTTCATAGTCTTACTCTCATAAAACACCCGTTTCTGTCAGTCAACCTTCACGCTATGTTGCTCTGACTTTTTCTGCTTAACCGCTCAAAATCCGCTAGAAAACTGCCTTAAACCTCCTGAAAGCAAGTTTTAAGTTGAGTTGTGAAACGCAAATCAAATATTGGTGGTCAGCAAATCTAACATTAAATAAGCGTCTAAAAAGCAGCAGAAAAGAAACGCTTAACTGTATTACCCAAAATACATAAGGTTGAGAGGAAAAAATGCCGTTCAATCTATTCCACAAAAAGAAAGAGCAAGAGCCCGAAGTGTCAGCCGAACCGTCTCAAGAAACACCGCAACAAGCAGTGTCCGATCAACCTGAACCTGCCACTGTTGAGGAACCCCTAGCTGCCGCTGAGGAAAAACAGCCACAGGAAACCCCGTCTGAGCCCCAGGCGCCACAGCAAGAGGAGTCCTCAAATGAGCAGCCCGTTACGCCGCCGGTTGAAGAAAAACAAGAAGTTAAAGCTGAAAAAGAAGGCAGCAAAACCTATCTAAAAGCGATGCCTCTCAAAGAACTCTCCGATGTGGAGAAAGTTAAAGCTGAGGTTAAAGAGGGCAACATCATAATTCTACGCATAACCCCCCTTGCCACCAAAAGCATTGAGGATGTTAAAACCGCCGTTAATGACTTGTTCCAGTTTGCTGAAGAAACAGGCGGAGACATCGCCCGTTTAGGCGAGGAACGCGTGGTTGTCTGCCCGAAAAGTGTTAGGATTTGGCGGGAGAAAACTCCGGCGCCAGTCAAAAGCGGCAGTGAACCTTTGCCTACAGCAGCCTAAAGGTTTCCAATGTCGATGGAACTACCGTGTTTATGCCTGCTTTGTTGTCTAAGAAGTGACCAAAGTTTAGCGTCTTCTGTTTTTCGCCGTGCACAACGAAGATGCGTTCGGGTTTAGGTGTCAGGTGAGTCAGGTAGTTGACTAGTTGACGACGGTCGCTATGGCCGCTAAAACCTTCGATGGTGTTAACGCCCATCTTTACGCTGAAAGCAGCCATTTTGCCTTCGTTATCCATCATGGTGACTTCGCCTACGCCCTTCTGTACGCGTCTGCCCATGGTGCCTTCGATTTGGTAGCTTACGAATATGATTTGGTTGCGATCGTCTGAAGCCCAGTTTTTGAAGTACTCGATGACTGGTCCGCCTTCAAGCATGCCACTTGTGGCTAATACGATGCATGGTTCGCCTTCCACTATGCTTGAACGTTGGCTTGGGTGGTCGACGATGGTGAAGTAGTCGCTTTGGAAGGGGTTGACTTCTTCGTGGAGTATACTGTGGCGTACTTCTCTGCCCAAGTATTCAGGGTAAGCGGTGTGTATGGCTGTTGCTTCGCTAATCATGCCTTCGAGGAACACAGGCGCCTCTTTCATGGCACCACGTTTCATGTAGCCGTCGATGACAAGCATGATTTCCTGTGCGCGTCCAACTGCGGGGACGGGGATGAGGACTTTGCCTTTGCGTTCAAGTGTTTGGTTTATGACTCTTGTTAGCGATTCTTCAGCTTCTACACGGCTGGGCACGATGTCATCGGGACCGCTGTAGGTGCTCTCTGTGATTACTGTTTCGATGCGTGGGAACTCTGTGGCTGCGGCTTCAAGCAGCATGGTTCTGCCGAATTTGTAGTCGCTGGTGTAGACGATGTTGTGTAAGCCTTCGCCTATGTGAAGATGCACCATGGCACCGCCTAAGATGTGTCCGCTGTTGTGGAGGGTTAAGCGGATGTCTGGAGCAATGTCGGTGACTACACCATAACGGAGGGGAATAGTATGCAAGACACATTCACGGACGTCTTTTTGGTCGTAGTGGGGTGTGACACCCTGTTTGTTGGCTACGTCTAAGTAGTCAAGTTGCAGCATCGTCATCAAATTCGATGTTGGTGCTGAACAGTATACTGGACCGTCGTAACCGTATTTGTAGAGGAAAGGCACTAAACCGCAGTGGTCAAGGTGCGCGTGGCTAACTACGACCGCGTCAAGCGAGTCTATTTCGAATTCGGGTGAGTCGAACCGTGGAAATGACTCGAAGGGACGGTTGGAGCCTGGATGGATGCCGCAGTCCAAAAGAACGCTGCTTTCACGGGTTTTAACTAGGAATGCTGAGCGCCCGACTTCTTGAGCCCCGCCCAAGACGGTCATGCGGATGTCGCCTACGTCGTAGGTTTTCGGTCGGAAAATGCGTTCGCCCACGGTACGCAGGATGCGCTCGCGTTCTTTGCTTTCTGAGTGGAGGTAGTGGCGCATGTGGGTGACGATTTTTGATTTGATCGGTGGACTACGGAGGACATGGGGGCGCCACTTGGTTTTCTTTATGATTTCTTGGAGGACAGCGCCGTTTCTGCCGATAACTAAGCCCGGCTTTTTGGTTTCGATTATGATTTCGCCTAGGCTGGGGTCGAAATTTATGTCTGTGATTTCTGCTTCTGGCGAGATTAGTTCGCGGGTTATTTTTTCAGCTTCAACTTCAGGTATACGCACGGAGGGGT
>JBNIDO010000024.1:0-33157 GCA_050108095.1 Bathyarchaeia archaeon | reverse complement strand
TGGAAGCCTTCGACGAAATGCAAAACCTCTACAGCAAATCCAACGACTTCGAACGCTACCTATCCCGCAGCTTCCTACTCGAACACGGCGTACACGCAACAAACATCATCAAAAAGATCAACCTGGAAAACGGTTATCTGCCGACAGCGACCAACGGCGGCAACAACAAAACCAAGCAGCAGTAGCAGAAGCTTCTTTTTTCTTCTGCCCTTTTTTTTCAGTTTTATCTACTTGTGGAATTTGCCTCAACCAGCCAGCAACCAATATAGCAGCCAGAAAACAAAACACAACCACCTACACAGTCCCCAAGAAGAAGATGAGCAAGGGGCGCTTTCTCTTCTTCTTACACTAGAAAAACAAGAAGCCAATTATCTGGGGGTTTTATTGAGCTTTCCTGGTTCGGCGGGTTCTTTTTGGTTTTTGTGGCTCAGCTTTTTTGGTTCTCCGTGTCCTCTTTGGTTTTTCTTCTTTTGGAGGCTCAGCTGCTCGGGTGCAACTTCAGGCTCAGGTACTGCTGAATTCATTTCGGCGGGTTCTTGAGCGGCAACGGCTGGCGTTTCAGTCAGAATCTCCGATACCTCTGTAGATATCTGCTCCTCGACTGGCACTTCAATGTTCTGCAACTCCAAAACTTGAGCTGGCTGCTCAACCAGTTGCGTCTCTTCTATCACCGGCGGTTCAGGAGGCTTGACTTCTTCCTCCACCTCGAAGGGCAACTGCCAATCCTCTGTCATAAATCCCCTCTCAACCGCCTGCATCTTCAACCCCTCCACTTTCTTTTCCAGCCCAGCAAACATCTGAGCCGTGTCAAAGCCGCCGATAAACAGGACTGCGTCAATGCGGTCGGTTAAGTCGTCGGTGTAGATGGGTTCGCTTATGTGGATGGATTGGAGGCTAGTTTTCTCTTTGAACCAGTTTGTGATTTCTAACTCGACTTTTGCTCTGGGAATCTTTTCCCGTAGATCCTCGGGTATACGTAACAGGACGTAGAGCAGTGAGGAACCTGAAACGTCAAAATCCAAAAGCGGCTTAAGCAACGCCGTGTCGAGCATGTTCTCCAGTGAGCCGTAAACACGGTAACTCGCCGCGGTAACCGCTAAGCAACTGAACAATTTCACATTAAACGTCCGGGACAATTCGGCGATTTCCTGCACCAACAAATCCTTAGACAAAAACAAGTTAAGCAAGTAGTTGACCACATGGTTGCCTTTGATTTGCTGTCCTGCACGGTCTACACCGTCAAAACTCTCCAGTTGGTCTCTGCCTAAAAGCACAACCGTGGAACCCTCCGTCGAGAGACACATCCGCAGAGTGGCATAAGCGTTGAAGTGGGCGTCGCTTGGCTGGATTTTTGAGGGCAAAATCGCCAGCGAAAGTGAGTCGATGCTGTTTCGTCGGAATTTGCCTATAAGGCTTGGCAGGGCGGCGCTGCCCACTCCATCCCACACAGAAGTGAAGACAATGGCGCTGTGCAGTTCCTCAGTGTGCTTCTTTTTGAGGCTATCCATAACTGAGGTATCCCTAATCATCGTTGGCAAGACCTCATACCAGAAGTGGGTGTCGATGTTTTTGTCTTCGAAGCCCCAGACGTAGTGGGGGTTGTAGCCTCTGGGTATCCACTGGTAAATGTCATCGCTTGACTTCTCAATAAAAATGGGCAATATGCCTACTTTGTTTACGCCAGGTTCTTTTATGAATGTTTTAATGGGGTATTCGCCGATGCAGACCATCGCTTGCTTGGGCAGCAAGGGCTTTAGCGCTTCGATATGTTTTTCGATGCTTGCTAGGATGTTAAAACTTGCTTTGCCATCCTTCATCCGAGGTACCTACGATACCTTTAAGAGGCGTTTAACCCCAAATAAGGTTTTAGGTAGATTGCTTGAAGAAGCCTTCCCTTAACCTTTCAGGCATAAGCAATTGGAATAAGGACCGCAAGCAGAAAAAGAAGGAAAAAGAAGAACACGAACGCCAACTTGAAACTCCCATGCTAAAAATGTTCACCTTCGCCATAACAGCGGTCACCATGGCACTTGCCATGTCGATTCTGCCCCTGTTTCCTCAGCCTCTGCCTATTTTCCTGGCTATTTTGGTTGCGTTTGCAACCTACATTAAACCCCGCTTAGGCATGCCTGTAGGCGGTTTAATCATAGGTTTAGGGTTACTGTTCCACTTATCACAACTATACTTCATATCTTTCCTAGGCGACACCCCCGCGCGAGTAGTGTTTATCGTCGTTTGGATGACGCTGTTTGTAGCTATGCCTCTTTTGTTTAACCGCTACAGAAGCGCCTTAGCCATCGACTTCGGCATCTTGGCGTTTGCAGCGCTCTGTTATGAACCCATTTTCTTTTTGGCTATACCCTTGATTTTGGCGTCGGCGGTTTACTTCAAAAAATACGTTGGATTAACCGTTGTCTACTACGTTCTGCTATCTGTACCCTTGCAGCTTGTCCAGTACTATCAGGACACGGTTTTGAAGATAGTTCAATCTGACTGGTGGACTGTGCCCGGTTCGGCTCCACCGTTATTTGTCTCCTTGAGCTCGATTTCTGGAAACCTTACTTCGTCGATGAGTCAGTTCCGCCTCTACGACACTTCAAAAGTAATCTATGACATCGCAGGCCAAACCACATGGGTCCCAGATTGGGGCGGCCGCACAATCAAAGATGCCCTCTCACAGTACCTTGACTCCCTACCAGGCATACTCATGTTCGTCGTTATCGTCGTCGGTTTAGCGTTACTGATGATTTTCTTCACCCAGACAATGGTTAAATCAGGTTTAATCGGGTCTGGCGACAGGTTTTTCCCCTGTTTCACCGCAACCATTGCAGCCGCACTCTTCTTTGTGTTGCTAAACGCTTTCCAGATTCCGTTGGCTTTTACAGCCGATGTAACTGCGACAACTATGGTGCTGGGCATCTTCGGCACGTTACTGCTTACTCTGCCCGTGATGTTTATGGATTATGCGCCTAAACAGCGTGCCACTAACCAAGAAATCAGCGAAAAAGCCCAAAAACTCCTCGACAAAGTCATCACTTTCGACGGGCAGCTTGCCAACGTGAAAGAGAATATTCCGGTGAGTGTGACTTCGCCGCAGGGAAAAACCCTTGTTCTCCAAGACTCCGTTCAAGACATAAAGAAACGAGCCGACGCTCACGAGTTTATACAGAATGAATTAGACGAGAAAATCGTCGAGTTAAACAAACTGGATGAAGACTACGGAGCCGTAGAAGCAGAACTCAATTCCATCCTCTACGAGTATCAGGTTTTCTCTAACTGTGAATTCGCCAACTGGGTCGGCAAACTCAAAAACGCCGGCTTAAACATCCAAACCACCCTCCCAATAGACTACCAAAAAGAAATGACCATAGACGAACGCATTGAAACCATCAAACAAATCGTTGAAGGCGGGCGCTCAGTGGTCCGCGAAGTCCAAGCGATTGCAGAACCAATCTACGACATCATCGGACCCCTCTACGACCCCTCGTTGCCACAGAAGAGTAAAGCCGTCGAATTCGCCGACGAAAAACTCGCCAAAAACGAAGCCCCCTGGATAGCCATCGAAGCCTTCTATAACGCGCTTAACAACTGGGCGCGTCAATACGGCAAAGACATCCAAGACACCATGGCTTATCTGCAGCGCTCCCTAAAACCCATCGCTTATTTAAGCAGCAAAGCCGACCTTCTACCCGGCGCATTTGGCGATAACACGGCTAAAGTGCTGGATTACGCAAAGAAAGCCGACGGATTAAAGCTTCTTGCGGAGAAACGCGCAGAAAAAGAGAAGCTTGAAATCCTCGACGTAGTAAACCTCAAAGAAGACGTGTTAGGCTTCATCGCAATGTCCAATGACGTGCTCTCAATGCTCTACGCCAACTTGATCCGAGACGAAGACACCATCGAGCACCTGTTGCCCACTAAAGACTTCATGTGGGAGAAAAACGCTTCACTACGCGACCGACTAGGACAAGCCAAAGACATGCTCTCCAACCCCCAGAACTACCGCATAAACGAAATCATGGAGAACCTGCCCAAATTCCTAAGCTACGTTGACGAAGCAGTATTGACGTTGGCGGCGTATGACGAACGCAAAGAGTTCCTGCTTAACTATCCGTTGGCGGAAGCAGCCATAACCGAGCAGCTAAAAAACAAAGAGAAGTTGTTGCCTTCTGATTTGCCTTTCCGACCTCAATTCGCCGCAGAATACCTACGACTCTACTATTCCCAGAGGTATGGCGAATACGTCTTTGACAAGGAAAATTTCATGCTGACCAGAAGAGAATAATTCAGAACAACCGCTTTGCCCTTGAGTGCGGTTTTTTTGTTTACTTAAGTGATTAGAGAGGCAAAAATTATGGCTGTGAAAGTGTATAACGATTTGCGAAACAAGCCTTTTTTAAGACGGTACGGTACCTCAATATGAAAAAGAATACCATGATGACCCGCCGCGAGTAAACCGTCATGAACCGAGAGCAAGCCGTTAACGTTATCAAACAAATCTTTGACAGATGCCAACAGACTGAGGGCAAATCGATAAAGCTTATGCCGCCAAAAGGAGACACCGCTTTAGCCCACACTTTCCAGATTCACGTACAAATGACGCTTGGAAGCGAGGTACTTCAAACTTGTGTTAGGGTTATTGCCAAAGAAAACAATTTGGCGGTTAGGATTCAAGATGACTGGTTAATTGTGTATAAACCATACCCCCGTAAACCCAAATTTTAGAACAAAAAGGCAAAATGCATTACTGCTATTTTCTGGTTTTAAAAGTTTTTTGTGTGAAGTTTGCTCGTTAGGGTTAAGTTGAGTGCGGAGGTGGCTTGGTTCGTCAGCAATGGACTATGATAGTGCCCGAATGTATTGTGTTATCTGCTGCTGTTCGCTATGTCTGTTGCGGTGGAACAGAAGTATGTGTATGTTTCACACTTGCATGCGTCGGTTTCTGCATGGCGCCATGTTTTGAGTGTGTGGAAAAAAACACGCTTGCCACACCATAACAGACGCCAAAAAGCGTTGCAACCGCAAAACACAACGCAGCCCTCCACCAGTCTTGTGGCACCCTGCAAACCACCCACACCACACAAAGAAAAAAAGTTTGTAAAGCTTAAATCCTCACCGCGCATGCATACTATTGGTGACATATTCATGGTTTATTGTTCACATTGTGGCGCGGAGATCGCTGATGACGCCAATTTTTGCCCTAAATGCGGCACCAAAACCCCCCTTGGAAAATCCGGCAAAGTTCCCTATCCCTCAGACGAGTTCCAAGACGCTTTCTACCGCGTTGGAACAGAGTTGGAACGTGCCTTCACCATAGCAGCCCACGAAACCCATGCAGCACTCAAAAAAGCAAGCGAGAACATCCAACAGAAAACCGCAGCACAAACCAGCCAAACCACACAGGAAGGCACAGTTGTCTGCCAGAACTGCGGAGCCAACAACATCACAGGCGCCGTTTTCTGCTACAGTTGCGGCAAACGTGTTGCCCCCGAGTCGGGGTCGGGGAGCGCGTAGATGAGTCAGAATAGGACACTTATCGCTTACGAGTCTAAAAGCGGCGCAACCGAAGAAGCGGCAAGGAAAATTGCGGATGTGCTGCGTTCGAAGTTTCAGTTGGAAGTTGACATCGTGGATTTGGCTGTGCAGAAAATCAGTGATTGCAGCCAATACCAAAACGTTGTGGTGGGCGGCGGAGTTAGGGCAGGCAAAGTCTACGATAGAGCCATCAAATGCCTCGAAATGGATTTCTCAGGCAAAAAATTCGCGTTTTTTGTTTCTTTCGGCGACGCAGGCACCCCAGAAAAGTATGCTACAGCCAAAGCCAAATTCGTCGAAGACACCCTTGCAAACTACCCAAAAATCAACCCTGTAGCCACTGAAGCTTTCGGCGGAAAATTCAAGATGCTGGGCAAAACAGTCACCGACACCACGGATTTGAGCCGTGTAGAAGCTTGGGCTGAGGACCTCGGCAGAAGATTTACCCAGTAATTTATTACTCTCCTACGCATTCTGTTTGGGAGGGAACTGGGAATGGCTCAACACAAAACGTTAGTGGCTTATGAATCCAAGCAGGGTGCCTCCAAAGAAACCGCGGAAATTCTGGCGAAAACACTGCAGTCGAAGTTTGGGTTAGACGTTGATTTGGTTAACCTCAAAAAAGAGGATGTAGCCGATTTGGCGCAGTACGGCAACGTGGTTGTGGGCGCAGGAGTCAGGGGCGGCAGAATCTACGGCAACGCACTCAAACTACTCAAAAGTGACCTCGGCGGGAAGCGCGTGGCGTTTTTCACTTCTTCGTCTTGGGGTGGCACTCCGGGCAGCTACGAAAACGCCAAAGGTAGATTTGTTGTCAAAACTCTGGCAAAGTATCCTGAGGTGAATTTTGTGGGGTCCGAAGCGTTTGGGGGACGAATACGGTACTTCGGCAAACTTATGCTCGACAACACCAATCCAGCCAAGGTTGAGGCGTGGGCGGAAGAACTTGGCAAAAAATTCACCGAGTAAACCCTCCGCCAAGGCAGGTGCACTGCTCTGCCCTGTTTGCTGCGTTGAGTATGTTGAGGTGGAGTTTGACTGTGAAGTCGACGGTGTCTTGCTGGAGGGTGTGAAGGCGCTTAGGTGTCCATGCTGCAAAGAAGAAGTGTTTAGCCCAGAGCAGCAACAGGAAATCCAGAGGAGAATCAGCGTTTAAACTTTGCTTTTCTGTTTGCCCAACTCCAAAGCCATCCCAATTAAGCGTTGGAGCACTTCAAAATCGCTGTGCTGCAGGGTCACTTCCACGTTGGCTTTGCAGTTGCCTTTTTTGGTGTTTTTGGCGTATTTTTCGAATTCTTCTTCCAAGATATCTCTGGTCATAACAGGTTGGCCGTTGAGTAACCGTAAATCACAGCCCAAACAGTACTCGAAGACAAATTCGAGTTTGCGGTTTTTCGAGTTGCCCTCCCCGAAGTAGCGTGCATCTCCCAATCGCTCAAAGTTTACATCGTCGTATTCTACGAAGCATACATGGGTTTTCTTCAATTCATGCTTATGGCCCAAACAAAGCCACTCCACACAAGCCTTCTGCTATATTACAGCGTTAACTCCATAAGTCTGTTACTCTACCCCTTTCTTTGTGTGGATGTGGCAGCATGTTGAACCCCGGTTTCAAAGCTCGCAAAAACGCCTTTGTTCTGTTTTTTTTTGAGTGAGTGGCTATAAGCGCTCAAAACGGTTTAAGTCAAGAACCGTGACTGGAAAACTCGTTTAGTCAAGAAAGTTTGAGCAAAAAGCTCATAAGGCAAGATTTTTCGAATAAAATGTGCGATATAGCATTGGGGATTAATCGTATGAAAAAGACCTTGCTGTTCTGCTTAATGCTTGTTTTCTTGACCGCAAGCGTGCTACTTTTCGCTCCAATGGTCAAGACAGCAAAAGCAGAACAAGTGTTTTCAGACGACTTTAGCGATGTCGGGGCAACTGCCTGGACGCAACAGCAAGGCAACTGGACAGTAGCCAACGGCGTCTACAATTCATCCGCGCTTGGAGCAGAAAACGCCATATCAACCATCCAGACAAGCCTTACTGACTACACGGTTGAAACTAAACTCAAATTCACAGACGCGCTTGGCTTCAGAGCAGGAATCGTGTTTAGATACTTAGACAATTCACAATACTACTCTTTTGAATTAAGCAACGAATACGATTGTTTGATTTTCTGCAAATACTTACATATTAACCCCTACTATGGCACTCAGGATGCAACTTGGGCAGCAGCCAATAGAATAGTTCCGCCACCCCAGATATACTTTGAACCCGGCGCAGTCAACTCAGGCGTAGAATATACGCTAAAGCTTGTTGTCAGCGGAAGCACCTTTACTGGATATCTGACTGGCGGAGGATTATCTGAAACTTTAACCTGGACAGACTCGTCGTATTCAACTGGCACAGTAGGGCTAAGAATGAGGGCAGCGGCAGCATCATTTGATTACTTCCAAATTAGTAATGAAAACATTCCTATTTCTTCTCCAACACCAACTCCAACCCCAAGTCTTCCACCAAATGCGCTTGAGCCTACCCTCGATATCTCATGCAAAAGTACCACCTCATATTCAGGCTTCAAAGTTCAGATCGAAGGCAACCTACACAATGCTTCAATTCCCCTAATAGACCAGCCTGTTCTGCTATCTTATAGCGTAACAGGGGGCAATACCTGGCAGGAACTCACTCTCACCCACACCGTTTCTGACGGAAGCTACTTTGCAGAGTGGAGACCCTCTGTTACAGGTGATTACCTGATAAAGGCGGTTTTTAATGGAAACGATGAATACCCACAAACAACCAGTGTTGTTAATTTGGCTGTTACAAGCTACGCAGAGCAAAATACGTTTTCTGTAAGCTCTAACTCTACGATAACTAATTTGTTTTTTAATTCTACAAGCAAAGAGCTGTGTTTCTCTGTGACGGGTGATTCTGGAACCCATGGATATTCAGATGTTTACATTGCAAAATCGTTGATAGCGGATAGTTCGGATATCAATGTTCTCTTAGATGGTTTTGCGATAGATAAGACTGTGACATCGTCTAGTGACTCATGGCTGTTGCATTTTACATACAGTCACAGCACACATGATGTAGTGATTGATTTGGGAGGAACCTCTGGAGCGCTTGCCAGTGTTGCTAACAATTGGTTGTTACCAATTACAGTAGGACTCGGTATAGTAGTGGCAATCGTGTTAGGTATTGCTCTGAAAAGGAGAAAGAAGTAGCTTAAGCTGAAACAAATTAAAATAAAGGGTTGGTTGTTTAGAGGAGTTTTTGTCTGCCTTCCTCTATCAGCTTCACCGTCTGCGTGCGCCACGCATCAAAGCCCTCGGGAGTCGAGGGGTAGGTGTTGTAGTGTGCGCTAAGTCCCCTCATCATGACTACTGTTGAGCGTAGTTTTGTTAGGAAGCCGACTCTGCGTATGCCGCGGAAGACGCGTTTGGCTGTTTCAGTGATGTTGAGGTGGAAGTCGTCGCCCATGCCTGCTTTGAGCACGTCGTCTTCGGTCATGAGTTTCTCGTTCATGCCATAGTTGAGGTCTTCGTCGCTACAGGAGAGGAGGAACATTTTGAAGATGTCTAGTGTGCCTTGTTTTTTGCCGTAGGTTTCGATGTAGCGTTTGTTGTAGCCCCACAGTGCCTCTTTGGTAGGTGCGCCTTTTTCAAGTGCTTCGATGATTTGCTGGCCTGCGAAGTAGCCGCTTAGCATGCTGGGTCCGATGCCGCCGCCGTGGATGGGGTTGACTAGTGAAGCTGCATCGCCAACCAGTACTACGCCGTTGCCGACCATGTTGTCGAGTGGTCTGCGGACAGGGTCAAACCATGCACCACCCGTTAAAACTAGCGAGCCGTCAAACATTGGCTTCTTGAACGCGGTTTCGTAGAGTTGTTGTTTGGGGTTGGGGTAGTTGGGGCGCATGGCGATGCCTAAGCCAACGTTTACGCGTGCGCCGCCTTTGGGGAAAATCCAGATGTAGCCGCCTGGGCTGGCTTTTTGGTTGAGGTAGATTTCGCAGAAGCGGGTGTTTTCGTTTTCTTGTTTGAGCTGGCGGATTTCTCGGTAACAGGCTTCGACGTCCGCGTTGTCTATGTCGCGGTCAATGCCCATTTCCGCTGGCAACTGTTTACGGACCATGCCGAAGTACCCAGTCGCGTCCACCACCACTTTGCTACGGAGTTCGCTGACTTTGCCAGATTTCATATTCTTAGCGGAGACGCCGACGACTGTACCTTTCTCGATGATGGGGCTGCGAAAGTTCATGTTATCCTGTAACTCCGCGCCTACATCCGTGGCTTTGTCGAGCAACCATTGTCCAAAAAGGCGTCGGTTTAAGATGTGACCGACGAAGTCTTTGTCCGCGATGGTGAAGATGGTGTTTTCGTCTGGGCTGTAAATTTTTATGCCGTCAATTTTAGCTTCAAGTTCGCCGCCCTGCGGTTTTTCGAGCCCCAAGAAGTTAAGGTGGTGGTCGCCTAGGGCGTCGCCGCAGATTTTTTCGCCGATTTCTTGGCGTGGTTTCTTTTCTAATAGGCATACTTTTAATCCTTTTTCAGCGATGGTTTTTGCGGCTAAGCAGCCTGCTGTGCCAGCGCCGACGACTATGGCGTCATATTTTTCCATGGTTAGTCTCTCTCCGAGTTAACTTTACTTTGTATACCTTGTTGTATAAGTAAACGCTTATAAACCCTGAAGTGAGCAAATCCACACCGAGTGTGACTCTGGTGAGTGCACCCCTAACTTTGAGCGCAGAATTCCGCCGAATCGTCGAATCCCAAATGACCCAGTTCCTCCACGGCGCAGAGTTGACCTTCAACCAAATCATCGAAAAACAGAAAATCACCCCAAAAGAACTCAAAAACGAAATCGAAAGCCTCCAAGAAACCTTCAACCTTTTATTCCAGAAGTGGAGCCTTGAAATCCTCTATAGTCTCATTCTAAAGGACTCTATAGGCTTTGGAGAAATCAAAAAAATCCTGGGCGTCAATTCGCGGACCTTAAGCGACAAGCTCAAGATGCTCCAGTCTCACGGCTACATAACCCGAAACGTCACTGACGGACCGCCGCTGCGTGTGGAGTACGCCTTAACGCCTAAGGGCAAGAACACTGTGCTCTTGGCGTTGCCGCTTCTCTACTACTCCAGCTCTGCTTAGCTATTGTTTTGTTTGGGGGCGCTTTAGCGTTTGGGGTATGCTGGTGGTTTCTTTCACGGTCTCAAACACCATGCATGTTAGGGTTTTCTCTAAGCCTTTGATGTTGCGGAGTTTGTCAACGACGAATTTTCCGATGGCTTCCACGTTTTCTGCGCGGAGCTTCACTAAGAGGTCCCAGTCGCCTGTGATTACGTGGACTTCCTGCACCTCGGGGAAACGGGCGATTTCTTCGGCAACACTACGCTGGGTAATGGGGATGTCGTCTTTGCTGCGGTAGGATACGGCGGCTAAGATGAAGGCGGCGGTGCCTAGGTTGAGTTTTTCGGGGGCGAGGATGGCGCGGTACTGTTTTATGATGCCGAGTTCTTCCATGCGTTTGGTTTTGGCGAAGACGGTGGTTATGGGGGCGCCGATTTTTTTGGCGATTTGGTTGGCGGTGAGTTTGCTGTTTTCTTGGATGAGGGTTAAGATGGCGAGGTCTTTCTCGTCTAGTTTAAAGCTCATATGTAAATATTACACGTTTGAGGTATAAAAGCTTGTAGTTATTGTAAATATTGCAGGTTTTGATATAAAAAATTTATTTACTCCCCGTCCGTAGGGATAACACAACCCCAATAGTGATCAGTATGCCGAAACAAGAATTAATCGAAATCCCAAAGCCGTTAGACCAACTAACGGAAACCGAAATCCAACGCAAAGCCTGCATAGGCAAAGTAATGACTTACACTCTTCGAAGCCTCACCAACACCTACATCAATAAAGGCTTCCAATGGCTCCTCCCAGTCGCACTAAGCCAAAGCACCGACCCCCTGTGGCCTGACCCAGGCGCATCCATAGAGAAACGCATCGAAGTCGACATCTACGGCAAACCCGTCCGCACAACCGCCAGCATGATCATCCACAAACTCGTCGCCGCCTCCACCGCTTACCCCAAACTCTTCATACTCTCCCCCAACATCCGCATCGAAAAAGCTGAACGCGCCAAAACAGGACGTCACATCTACGAATTCACCCAAATCGACTTTGAAATGCGCGACGCTGGCTCCAAAGACGTCTTTGCACTCGTCGAAGAAGCCATCTGCACATTGGTGAAAGACTTAAAGAAAGACATGAACGGTGAACTCACCGCACTATGCCGCTGTGACACCCTCAAAGCTCCAAAAGCGCCATTCAAAATCGTCGACCGCGCCGACTTGGAAGCAAAGTATGGTGTAGACGGTTGGGAAGCAGGCATCACCGAAGAAACAACCGAACCCGTCTGGGTAACAAACATACCCCGAGAATTCTACGACTTTGAGGACTTCAAAACAGGCAAATGGGACAACTACGACTTGTTCATGCCCCAGTTCGGTGAAGTTCTCTCGGGCGCAAAACGCGAATACGAATACGCAAAGATTCTTGAAAAAATTGAACGCGACCAGGTTAAGAAAGAAAACTATGCTCTCATCCTGAAGATGGCGCAGGAAGGCAGATTAAAACCCACTGCAGGCGCAGGCATAGGCCTCGAACGACTGGTTGGATGGCTTGCAGGCGTCAAACACATCGCGGAATGTCAACCTTTCCCAAGGGTACCGGGAAACGTTAATGAACTCTAAGTGGACTGAATTTAACCCATGAATCCATACTTAGAAGCATTACACTCCAAACTAAGCGCTGAAGACTTCAAAAAACTAAGCGCTATAGACAACCCCAACGTACACGAATTCATCGCTAAAGGCAGCGACCTCTGCCACCCAGAAAGCATCTTCATCTGCAGCGACAGCGCCGAAGACCTCGAGCACGTCCGTAAAATGGCGGTTAGCACTGGCGAAGAAGCAGCCATTTTAGACATAGAAGGACACACCGTCCACTTTGACGGCGAACAAGACCAAGGACGGGACCGACAAGCAACCAAATACCTTGTCTCTAAAGGCTCCACCCTAAGTAAAGCACTAAACCAAGTCGACCGCCAAGAAGGACTCATTGAAGTCATGGGTTTGCTACGTAACAGCATGATCGGCAAAACAATGATTGTCCGCTTCATCTCGCTTGGCCCCGCCGACTCCGTTTTCACCATCCTTGGTCTTCAATGTACTGATTCTTGGTATGTAGCTCACTCTGAATCGCTACTCTACAGGTCAGGTTATGAGCAGTTTGTGAAGGCAGGAAACAAAACAGAGTTCTTAAAAGTGCTTCACTCTGCAGGGAAACTTAACAGTGAAATGGTTAGCGTTGACTACAACAAAAAACGCATCTACATCGACCACATGGACGAAACCATCTACAGCGTCAACACCCAATACGCAGGCAACAGCGTCGGCTTCAAAAAACTCGCTTTCCGCCTTGCGATTCGCAAAGCAAGCAGTGAAGGCTGGCTAGCAGAACACATGCTGCTCATGGGCGTCTATGGACCCAACAACCGCAAAACCTACTTCGCAGGCGCCTTCCCAAGTGCATGCGGCAAAACCTCAACTGCTATGCTGCCCGGCGAAACCATACTAGGCGACGACATTGCATACCTGCGTGAAATCGACTCAGCAGCACGTGCGGTCAACGTGGAATCAGGCATTTTTGGCATTATTCAGGACGTTAAAGCGAAGGATGACGCCTTAATCTGGAAAGTCCTAACCAACCCCGGAGAAATCATCTTCAGCAACATCTTAGTCAAGGATGGCAGACCTTACTGGCTTGGCATGGGTGAAGACCTACCCAAAGACGGCTTAAACTACACTGGCGCATGGTATGAAGGCAAAAAAGACGAAGCAGGCAACGACATCCCCGCTGCAAACAAGAACGCACGCTACGCAGTAGCACTCAAAGCCCTAGGTAATGTTGACCCCGAACTCAACAACCCTAACGGTGTCGAACTCGGTGGCATCATGTACGGTGGACGGGACGCAAAAGCCTACGTGCCCGTGCAGCAGAGCTTCAGTTGGGAACACGGCATCATCGCCTACGGCGCTTCACTGGAAACTGAAACCACCTTTGCTACCATCGGCAAAGAAGGCGTCCCAGAAATAAACATGATGAGCATCCAAGACTTCATCAGCATCCCCTTGGGCAGAAACGTGCAGAATAACCTGAACTTTGGCGCTAAACTCCAAAAACAGCCCCTAATCTTTGGCGTAAACTATTTCCTCAGGGACCTCACAGACGGCAAATACCTCAACACCCCACACGACAAGCATGTCTGGGTTAAATGGATGGAACTGCGGGTACACAACGAAGTCGACGCGATAAAGACGCCCACAGGCTACATACCCAAATATGAAGACCTAAAGAAACTCTTCAAACAAGTCCTCAACAAAGACTACCCCAAAGAAGACTATATCAAACAATTCACCATCCGAGTGCCAGAAAACCTAGCGAAAATCGAACGCGTACAGCAATTCTACCAAGGAAACGTCACTGACATCCCATTGGAACTCTTCGGATTACTCTACCTACAACGCCAACGCTTAATCGAAGCTAAAGATAAATTCGGCGACTATATCGCACCTGAACAATTCGAAGCTAAAGGAGCATGACAAAATTGGGGGAAAACCATCCCTTTTCTCACCTTTTTTGGGTGAACTATTTAAGCAATCACCGTTTACTGACTAGTAATTCATAACGGTTAATTAAGAAAACTGCAAATTGAAATCAACCACCAAAAAAGAAGTGTAGGAAGTATGATGATGAAGAAGCTAGAGAAAAATTGCGAGCACGTCATAAACTTGGCAAGTATAGAAGGCGACGGTTCGTTCCCATGTCCACGATGCGGCACCTCCATCTCTCCTGACGACGAAACTGAAGACAACTACCAAATAGTCGATACAAAAGTAGTTAACGACGAACTTGCCGAGCTAGTTATTACCTGCGGCAAATGCGGATGCACTTTGAAGCTTACTGGTTTCCAACAGGGCTTCGAAGCATAACTGCCCATTTATACTATTTTTTAGTTATTTACTACCCTTTCAGTTGCTTATGCCTGTCTGGGTCTAATTTCGAAAATCTACGGTTTTATGAGACAAGGGAAACGTTTTATTTGCCCTAACTACGCCTTAACAGGGTGATTGCCATGCAAATTGAAACCTTCACTGTAGGTATGCTGCAGACTAACTGCTATGTCGCCAGCGACCCCCAAAGCAAAGAAGCCATCATAATCGACCCGGGATTTGACTTCAGCGGAGAAGCTCAACCCATCATCAACTACATCGAACAAGCCAAACTCAAAGTAAAATACATCGTCAACACCCATGGACACGACGACCACACCAAAGGCAACCGTCTCCTCCAACAAAAGTACGGCGTTCCCCTCTGCATACATGCCTTAGACGCAGTGTTCCTAGAAGACAACGCGTCAAGCAACATTATGTTACAGGATGGCAGTCAAATCAAATTTGGCGCAGAAACCCTAAATGTGCTTCATACCCCTGGACATACCCCGGGCTGCATATGCCTTCTAGACGGAGAAGTCATGTTTAGCGGCGACACCCTCTTCGCTTACAGTATCGGCAGAACAGACTTCGCAGAGGGCTCACCTAGCGACATGAAGCGGTCACTGCAGAGAATCAAGCAGTTACCCGACAACTTGATTGTTTATCCGGGTCACGGCGAAGTCACAGTGCTCGGAGAAGAAAAAAGGGTTAACCCTTTCCTAGCAGATGGGAACAGCTACTTTTAGTAGTAAGATGGGTTCTGCTGTAGTTCCTGTAACGCTTTTAGGCGTTTGATTATGTTGGGGTGGGTTGAGAAGATTTCGGCGAATGTGTCGACGGAGGTTGGTTTCTCGCTGAGTTTCTGTCGAAGCAGGTCTTCTTTGGATACATTGTTTGCGTGCAGTTCGGCGGAGTCGACGACTGCGCGGTCAGGGTCGGCGATGAAGAGTGCTTTGTAGGCGTTGTTGTTGCTGCTGTTAGATTGCTGGTCTCTTTTTGGTTTTGAGCCGCGTTTGCTTTCCTCGACTATAGTGACTAAGCCTGTGGAGAGTTTGGCTGCGCCGTTTTCGACGACTGAGGCGCTGTGGCGGTCAGCATAGTATTCGCGTAGGCGGCTGAGGTAGAGTGTGAAAAGCGTGAGAACCCAGCTAAACGCCATAAAAGCGATGCCGATTAAGGCGTTGTTACCGCCGCCTTCGCTTCTGCGGCCTCCGCCTAGCATGCCTGACCACATCATCGTCCAACCGATATAGTAGAAGAGTGCGGGTAGGAAGGAGACAACCATCATAACCTGTACATCGCGATGCTTGAGGTGCCCAAGTTCGTGTCCTATGACCGCTTCGACTTCGCCGTCGTTAAGGTTTTTGAGTAAGCCCTCTGTGACGGCGACGCGACTGCCTGTTAAGGGTGAGCCATATGCGAAGGCGTTTGGAAGTGGGATTTGTGAGAGCATGATTTGTGGTGTTTTGATGCCGCTTTTCTTGCTTAAGTCGGTGACCATATTTTGGAGCTTGGGGTTTTCGCCGTCTTTGAGTGCTTTAACACGGTACATGGCGCCTACCAGGTAGGGTGAGAGTAGCCACTGTGCCACGTTGAGTATGACGACTAGGATGCCTACTGTTAAGATGCTAAAGTAGCCGACCCAGAGCAGTACGGCTGAGAAAACCAGTGTGGTTAATCCGAAGATGGCTGCTAAAGTGGCAACCATGGAAAAACGAAGCTTCCAAGCATTCATGGAATTCACTTATCCAATTTCTTTATTTTGGGCGGCTTATAACTTTTATGCGATAACACAGCCCAACCAACCCTGAAACTAAGTAAAAAACACTATTTAGCCTTTGCTATCATGATAAGACGAGAGGTCATTGAGCTAAAGTCTTGCCGCTCATAATCCCCAAACACGCATACGACGACAAAACCGGCGTTTTCCACCAACCCCTTCAACTCCTCTTCTCCATAGAGACGCACGGAATGCTCAAAACAAACCGCTTCTCCGCCCGCCCTCGGCTGGACCACCCAAAAGTCACTTAGGCGTCCTCCATCAGCGCTGACTGACCGTCGCTGCCTCAGCCGAAAACTGGGGTACTCCAACCATTTGGTCACTTTGGTCTCGCCATGGTACTTGCTTTTTAGTTCTTCACGGTTGAAGACGTCAACCACCAGTACGCCATCTAGACGCACCACGCGGCGGGCTTCGGAGAGGCTTTTGTTGTCGTCAGCCAAAGATGGCAGGTACCCAAGGCTCGTATCCACATTCACCACCGCCCCAAACGCCTCCGCCTTGAAAGGCAGAAACCTCATATCCCCCAAAACCACGTCGAGGGAGCCGTAGCGTTGTTTGGCGATTCGGAGCAGTTTCGGCGAAGCATCCACACCCACCATGCCATATCCCTCCCTGCTCAGGGGAATAGAGTGGCGCCCTGTACCGCAGGCAAGGTCCAGCACCCTGACGCCGGGTTGAAGCTGGTTTTTTAGGAATCTGATTTGGCGGTTTGTTTGGTCTTTGTCGGCGATTTCTGCCCAGTAAACCCCCATATCGTCAAAAACGTTAATTGAAGATGCCCCTTCTGCCATACTTATGGTTGTGGCAACGAAAGATTTAGCGGTTTAGCTTTAGCCTCAACATGCCCAACCGATACTTTGCGCGAACAAAACTCATTCATGCGAGTCAACGCAATAATGAGCAAAAAGACTCTTATCAGGAAACTTTTTCGCAAGGAAAACACTTGCTTCCTCCTTAGAATCAAAAGAAAACCACCCGCCGTCCGCCTTCTCCTCGTTTATGCCCTTTAATGGAGTTGCTTCCCTCGAAACGCTAGGGCACAAATCCGTATGCAGATAGCATTTGGTTGGTTTATCGATGTTCACCCAATATTTCAATTAAAGCACCTCAATCGCCTCTACGTGAGGATGTAAATAAATCTAGCAGGACAAACAAACCCTAGCGATATTATGCCAGAAAATAAAGCTGCCCATGATAGCTGACAAAAATTACGGTGCCGTTATGGTAGAAAAATGGCTTGAATACCTAAGTCCTAACAAAACTAATAACTAAGACCGATTCAAAAAATTAAATCAACCCTTAAAAACAGCGCTAACTGTGTAAACGGTAACTCGTTAAGCAAGACATGTCTGCTAAATAGTATGCTGGTGGATTGTTGCTGTTTTTTTTGGTCTGTTTGCAGAATCTGCCACAACCAATCTGCAACCTTGAGCAGACGCCGACGCCAAAACACAACCGCCTGCAGAACCCGTTGGTTGTTGTTGTGTATAGGGGGTCTTCTGCAACAACAACTAAAGAAAAATAGGAAAAAGCAAATTTTTGGTTTCGAGCCGCTTAAATATCCAACCCTGCATTCACATATTGCACTGGAGTACCATGCGTTGACCGAGAAGCAGCAGTGGCAACACCTCTACATGCTCCTAAAACTCGCTGAAATGGGCGCGTACAAGCGCACCGCGAAGATTTCAACAGAGTACTTGGCGAAAAAACTCGATATCAGCCAGCAGACCGCTTCCCGATACCTTATCGAGTTGGAGCGCAGGGGCTGGGTTCAACGCAGCATCACCCCAGAGGGAAGCCTAATCAAAATCGAGGCGCAAGGCGAAGGTGAGTTGCAAAAACTCTACAGCAGCCTCAAGTTGCTAATGGAAAAAACCTATCCCCCCTCGGTCACCTTGGAAGGCACAGTTTTCACTGGACTAGGCGAAGGCGCATACTACATCAACAAACCCGACTACAAAAAACAAATCGTCGAAAAACTCGGCTTCGAACCCTACCCCGGCACCCTAAACATCAAACTAACCACAGACTACGACATCAAAACCCGCCAAGAACTCGAAGCCTACCCCGCCGTAGAAATCACGGGTTTTCGGGGCGAAGACCGCAGCTTCGGCTTGGTAAAATGTTACCCCGCAGTCATCGGCGGCAAAGTCAAAGGTGCCTTGGTGACAGCGCTACGCAGCCACTACGACGCTTCAGTGCTCGAAATTATCGCGCCTGTTTGCCTAAGAAAACAGTTAAACCTCAAAGACGGCAACAAAGTAAAAGTGGAAATCTCCGCTCTATCCTAAAACGGCGTTGTTCGGTAGCGGAACTGTTTGTGGGTGTCTTCTTGGTTTGGCTTGCGTTTAGAAGCTAAAATATAGCCGACAACTAAACCGAATGCCAAGCCGCCTAAGTGAGCAACGATGTTTACGCCTTCCCCGGTGTTTATGAAGAACAGGAAAAACGCAAACACCAACGCGCCCAGTATAGATTGCCGCATCGCACGTCGGTCATAGATTACGCATGCACCGAAGAGGGAAAAGATGGCTCCTGAAGCACCAACTGAAACAAAGATGGGTCCAAAGCCCAGTGAAAGCAGGTTGCCGATTAAGCCACCGACAAGGTAGATAGTTAGGTATTCGGGCAGCGAAAACATTTCTTCCGCCCGCAACCCGAAGATTAGAAGGAACAGCATGTTGCCGGCTAAGTGGAATACGGAGGCATGGATGAATACGGACGTGATGAGCTGCCAATAGGCGCCTTCAAACACGAAGGCGTTGACTTGCCCCCAATTGTAAACCACATAATCACCAGTGTTTAACGCGCTGCCAGTGACTATGGCGCCTACGATGTAGATAGCCACGTTTAGGGCGATCAATATGTAGGTGGGCTTGTATTTCTCGCAATTCATTAAGGTACACGACGGTTACTTGCAGAGTTTGTCGATTATTTTCTGTTTAATCTTTGTTGAGCTATCTAAAGTATTCTCCCCAAACTTGCCGATTCGCACGATTGTGATATGCAGTTTATGCTCTGCCAAGTACTCACTGACTTCCTGCTGCATCTCAGCTTGGTCATAGCCTAACGCAATGATGTCTGGCTTAATTTTTTCGATGACCTCGCCGATTTCTAACCCCTCAAACCCCACAACCGCTTCATCCACCACTCTTAGCGATTGCACAAGGGCTTGGCGTTGGTCCTCGGACATGATGGGTTTTTTGCCCTTCATCTTCTCCACAGTGCTATCTTTGGCAATGACCACAATTAATTTGGCTTTGTTTCCGCCTGCTTTTTTTGCTTCTTCAAGAAACCTTACGTGCCCAAGGTGGAGCAGGTCAAAGACGCCTGAGGCTAAGACTACTTTCGGTTTTCCTGTTTGCTTGGCCATACAAAGTTCACAGCACCCATTAGCCTTAACCCGTCCAGCAGCCCTTCACAGTAAGCCACCGAGGTTAAGCTGGTTTCAAGCTTGCCCACAGCCTTATAATACTTTGCATCCTCCAAGTAATCAGCAGCCCAACGCATCACCTCAGCCACCGTCGCCTCATCCACGCTCAGTGGAGTGGGGTTGCGTTTGAGTTCAGAGAAGACTTTTTCTGCCGAGGCAATGTATTTGGCGGCGAGAGCTTCTGAACTCATTTTATGAGTCTCCCAAACTCGACTGGAGCACCCGCAAGCGCTACCATTGCGTCAACTTCCATGAAATGCAAGTCCCCGGGAATTATGAGGCTAAACGGTGGCTCACCGAAGTCGTAGCCTGCCAACTCCTTAAGGTAATCCGCTTTTAGGGTTGGGTTGTCGCTGCCTGCTCTTGCAATGCCAACGCCGACCGTTTCGAGTGTGATTACTCCTTGCTGTTTTTTCTCCTCAACCATCAAAAGCAGCTTGATGGCTTCTTTTATGGAGAGGTACTTGTTTTCTGCTGCCCGCAAATCCAGTAGGCAAAGCGTGTGCAGCCCTATTTTTTGGTTCTGTGCGATGACGTTGTAGGGGGTTTCAGAAAAATTATCGGCAAAGGGTATGGTGACGGTTTTTCCGAACTTGTAGTTGTGCAGACCCGATAGGCTAACGATGGCTGACATAATCGAAATGCCATGTACAACTCGGGTTTTTATGCACTTCTTCTCTGCGTCGATGCGCAGGGTGATGTGGGTTGTGGCGATGAAGGGGTCGCCTGGAACCAGAAACACCGCCTTTCCCGTTTTGGCGGCTGCAAGTATGATTTTGCCGCCGTCCTCTTCGAGGTCACTGCGTTGGATAAGCTGGATTTTTCTGCCGCACATCTCCTCGAAGCGTGGCATGTTGAAGTCGGGCATGCGACTGGTGTAAGTTTCCATGAAGATAGCGTCGGCGCTTTGGGTTTCTTCTAAGCCTTTGACGGTTATGCCTTTTTCGTCGTTTAGTCCTAAGCCTACAAACACCAGTTCCATGCCAAAACCTCGCTTTATCTTTCTTTTATTTTGCCCTGTGCCACCAGTTCGTTGTAGAGGCTGCGGCAATCCTCCATAGTTAGGCTGTAGCGCTGACAGAAGATGGCAAGGACTTCTTCGACTGGTTCCCCTTTCTTTCTGTCCTGAATCATCTCTTGGAGGGCTTCAAGTGAGTGTTCGTTGTCGACTAATTTTTTGCTCATAACTTCCTACCCCTTAACTGTGTATTATCATGTTTGTGCTTGTTCAAAAAGGCTTTTGCATAAGATACTGTTCGGCGGGGTCATTCGACCAAACCTTTATATGAATTATCTTGAAAGGAAACCATTGGAATCCAGCGGAGAGGGATAGAGACGCCATGAAGCCAATCGAAAATCTAGTCAAGGACAACGTTAAAAATCTTAAGCCATGTGTACATGGCGCAGAGGTTTATGGTGCCTCCCAAGAAAGCGGCTTCCAAATCCGAGACATCCTTGATTTCAGTTCAAGCGTAAACCCGCTGGGACCATCCAAAAAAGCCCTTGCCGCAGCTCAAGCCGCATTTCGTTACATTCCCGCTTACCCTGACTCTAACTCTACCCAGCTAAGGCAGGTTATTGCAGGCCACTACAGTGGCTTAACCAAAGACAACATAGTCGTCGGCAACGGCTCAACCGAACTCATGTACCTATTCGCAGAGGCATTTCTGAAACGCGGTGAAAAAGCGTTGATGGCAGCGCCCACGTTTGGCGAATACGAGAGCGCAGTGCGCAAAACCGGGGAATCAGTCAAATTCGTCCGCTTAGGCAGCAGCTTCCAGGTTGAAGCTGAAGCTTTCAGGTCGGCGATGGCAGGGTGCAAACTGCTTTTCCTCTGCAACCCCAACAACCCCACAAGCAAACTCATCCCCCAAAACACCCTAACCGAGCTTTTAGAAACCGCTTTGGCACAAGACATACTTGTTTTCCTCGACGAAGACTTCCTTGAATTCGTAGACGACGAAAAAAAACTCTCCATGATACCCAAAATCAGCAAGTACCCCAACTTGTTTGTTTTGCGGTCCTTTACCAAAATCTTCGGCTTAACTGGGCTCCGCGTCGGATACGGCATAGCCAGCAAAGACATCGCCGACGTTCTCTTATGTGCAAAGATTCCTTGGAATGTGAATTGTTTGGCGCAGGCAGCCGCCGAGGCAGCCATAGAAGACCAAGAACACCTGCAGGTAACAAGGGAGTTGATCAAAAAAGAGAAGGCGTGGCTCCAAACCGAGTTGGCAGAATTCAAGAGCTTTAGTTTTACCCCACCAGCCGCCAATTTCTTTTTCATAGACATACGCGAAACAGGCTTAACCGCCAATGTGCTCAAACATCGAATGCTCAAGCAGGGCATATTGATTCGTGATTGCAGTTCGTTTGTGGGGCTCAACGAATTCTACATCCGTGTAGCAGTGAAAACTCATGAAGAAAACCTGCGCTTAATCGAGGCGTTTAAGCAGTCGCTAAAGACGGTTTGATCTGTGCATGTTTACCTTTGACTTTTTTTGGTTTGCTGATTCCGCGCTCATTTTTGCGTTGGCTTTTCTCATTGACCTCGCGTTCGGCGAATACCCCGACCGTATTCACCCCACAATCGGTATCGGCAAACTTATTCTCTACTTCAAAAGGAAAGCCAAACACCCCAACCCCAAAGTGGAGAAAGCCAACGGCGTCTTGATGGCGCTGGCCATAATGCTGATTGCGTCTCTCCCCGTTTTTGTCTTGCTCTACTGGCTAAGAACCCTGCCGTTCCCATATGGCGAAATCCTCTACATAGTCGTCGGCGCAGTCCTTTTCAAAGCTACTTTTGCCATCAGCGGCATGGGGCAATACACTAAACCAATCGCAGCGGCACTCAAAAAACGCGATTTGGACGGCGCACGCAAATGGTTGCCCTATATCGTCCGCCGAGACCCAAAAAGCCTAGACGAACGCCAAATAATCTCTGCCGCAGTCGAATCCATCGCAGAATCAACCACCGACGGCATCACTGCACCATTCTTTTTCTTTGCCCTCTTTGGTGTGCCCGGCGCGTTCGCTTATCGAGTTATTAACACGTTGGATTCTATGGTGGGCTACAAGAACGCTGAGTATCGAAACATCGGGTGGTTTAGCGCTAAAATGGACACCCTCACCAACTACCTTCCTGCGCGGATTACAGCTTACTTGATGGTGGCGGCGGCGATGCTATTGGGAGAGGACTGGCGTGAATCATGGCGCATTCTGCAGCGTGACAAGCACAAAACCGCCAGCCCCAACGCAGGCTTCACCATATCCGCCATGGCTGGAGCACTAAACATCCAACTCGAAAAGCAAGGTTACTACAAACTCGGCGATGACAAAGGGCACATTTCGCATGAGGACATTGGTAAGGCGTTGCGTGTGATGACGTTGACTGCGGTGTTGTT
Source organism: Bathyarchaeia archaeon (assembly GCA_050108095.1). Lineage (GTDB taxonomy): Archaea > Thermoproteota > Bathyarchaeia > Bathyarchaeales > Bathycorpusculaceae > Bathycorpusculum. The sequence continues at coordinate 9,965 of JBNIDO010000024.1, read as the reverse complement.
TGGGGTAGTGGTGGTTCTGCCTATACTGGCGTTGCGCGTTTACGTGGTAGGTTTCTAGTTGTTTTGTCCGCCTCTATCCTACTCTTAGCAGTAGATCGAATGTTGGGAGTGGCTGGTTTGTCTGTTTTTCTAGTTTAAGAAGAGAGTTTTGCCCTTGCTCATCTTCTTCTTGGGGGCTGTGTGGGCGGTTGTGTTTTGGTGTCTGCGTTTGGTTTGGGTTGCTGGCTGGTTGAGGCGTTTTCCACAAGCAGAACAGCCGAACCTTTTGAGCTGCTGTTATACAAGGCAGTCAAGGGTTGAGCCTGCAAAAACTCCTTGCGTTCTTTTACCACTTTTTCTTTATTAAATTGGTATCTTGGGCATGCTTCGTGGCTTTTTAGGTGGTGTTCTGGGAAGACGCATTTCCATTTTTCACGAAATGCATTGCATGTGCCTTCATCGGTAAGGTATTGGCATACCAAAGCGAACCCGAAGGTTCAACGTTACTTTATTATTTAAATAGTTATATGACCGTTGGCTGTTTAGAAACTATTTTAAGTTTACAATAGGTTTTCTATTAAAAAAGTCGCGACTGCATGGAATAATTAACGGTTTCTTAGTCCAACCGAACAAGTACTCCTCCTTTTAGCCTCAAAAAGCCAGCCCCGACGCACTTAGCTATCTTCGTTTTCTTTATGTGGGTGTGGTGGTTTGCGGGTGCCCACAAGAATGCAGCTGATGGCGGTTGCGTTTTAGATTTGCATTGGTTTCGGCGTCTGTTACGGTGTGGCAAGTGATTCTTTCTCCCACGCCATACATGGTTCCATGCAGACGCGGACGTGAGGGGATGTGAAGTAACATACAAAATGCTCATCCCACGTTGGGTACTGCCTACTGCAAAAGACCCAAAACCTCGCTGTTCGGTTTCTTATCAAATCAGTAGATACCGATTGCTTAGTTGTAATGGTTTTTATTCTTGCTTGCCATCACTGTAATGGCACAGAGAGGAGTACATCGGGTTTGAATGGGAAACCACTGGTCAGCATAATCGGCGCTGGCATGAGCAAATTTGGCAAAAACGAAGGATTACTCGGACGAGAAATATTCAGTCAAGCAGCCGCAGAAGCGTTCAGCCGCTGCCCAAAACTTAACCCCAAACAAGACGTTAAAGCCATGTTCATCGGTCACATGGGCGAAAACTATGAGCACCAAGGACACACAGGCGCAACCATGGCAGACTGGATTGGCCTAGGGGGGATAGCAGCCACCCGCGTGGAAGCCGCTTGCGGATCATCAGGTGCAGCCCTAAGAACAGGCATTTACGCTGTACTATCAGGCCTGGCTGATGTGGTAATAGTGGGGGGCGTGGAGAAGATGACGCATCGCACCACCGCAGAAGTCACCGAGTACCTTGCCATGGCAGCCGATTACCCCTTCGAGCAATTCAACGGCATAACATTCCCCGGCTTATTCGCAATGATGGCAACAGCCCACATGCACACTTACGGCACCACCGAAGCCCAAATCGGAAAAGTCGCAGTCAAAAACCATCACAACGGTACCCTAAACCCCAAAGCACACATGCAAAAAGAAGTCCCGCTTGAAACTGTTTTGGGCTCCAAGTATGTGGCGTGGCCGCTTAAACTCTATGACTGTAGTCTAATCACCGACGGCGCAAGCTGCGTCATAATTACCAAACCCGAACTCGCGGGCAAATACACTGACCAATCTGTCCACATAGTCGGCAGCGGACAAGCAACCGACGCCATCGGACTCTATGAAAGAGATAGCTTTACCTCGCTAAAATCCACCGAACTCGCCTCCAAAGCCGCATACGAAATGGCCGCCATAAAGCCCGAACAGGTAAATCTAGCCGAAGTGCACGACTGCTTCACTGTCGCCGAATTAATTGCCTATGAAGACCTCGGCTTCTGCAAGCCTGGCGAAGCGGGTAAACTGATTGACAGCGGCGCAACCAGCATAGGCGGAAAAATTCCCGTTAACACCAGTGGCGGATTAAAATCCAAAGGGCACCCCGTAGGAGCAACAGGCACGGCGCAAGCCTACGAAATATACCTCCAACTAACCGACCAAGCCGACAAACGCCAAGTCAAAGACGCCCAAATCGGCTTAACGCACAACATAGGTGGCTCAGGCGCAACTGCTGCCGTGCACATTTACAGGAGAGACCAATAATGAGCGCACAAGAACCCTTCACGATTGAGCAGTTCTACAAGTTCCTCTCACAAGGCAAACTGATGGCTGGCAAATGCATAAAATGCGGCAAAATCCACCTCCCACCCCGCCCCTTGTGCAGCAACTGCTACTCCAAAGAATTCATGTGGCTCCCAGTTTCGGGCAGGGGCAAACTCCTCACCTACACCATCATCCATGTGGCACCCCAACAATTCCAAGCATTAACGCCATACGCCGTCGGCATCGTCGAGTTAGAGAATGGGCTAAAACTTCCAGGCATGATACAGGGGCTGTCGCAGGAGCAGCTCAAAATCGGCATGGACTTGACGCTGGATTTTGGCACATGCAGTCAGCCGCAGCAGTGGCCAACGTGGCAGCGGTACTGCTTTAAGCCCCTCTAATTCTTTCCCTTATTTTATTTTAGTTTGCTTCTTCAAGGTGCATCTGACGAAAGTCATACGGTTCGTAGGCAAGGTCCCTGAACCCAAAAAGGCAGCTATTCCGCTTTTTTCAGTCTCAACACAAACGCCTTAGCGTTTTCCAACTCCTTATCTGTTGGGTGTCCTTTGTTTACGCCTCCAAACAGCTTGAACACTTTGTAGTAATCCGAGAAGCCTCGGCAGCTAAACTCTCCCACAACTGTGAAGCCTTTTGCGGTGAGCGCTTCTCTTAGGGGCTTGTGGTATTTGTCTTCGAAGAAGCTGTTTCTTCCACGGGTCGAGAAAATAAACGCTTTACCGCCGTTTCTGGGCAACTTTTCTGTGAGTTCAAAGAGGGTTGGGTCGTGTTTTGCGAAGTATATGCCTGAGCCAAAGCCGACGAGGTCAAACTCTGCCAGCGCGTTTGGGTTAACGTCTTTTGGGTTTACGATTTGTGCATCCAAAACATCTGCCATTGCTTGGGCGACTTTTCCGGTGTTGCCATAGTACTTAGAGACGCAAACAACAAGTGCTCTCATCTTTTATGCACCAACAAATGGTGAGGAGACCGCAGGGCTGAATGGAAGACTCCTCAATTTTCAGGAAGAGAGGAAAAAACTCCAGCCAAACGGTGACTCTCACCAATCGTGTTAATGGTTGCTCGGTGAATTTAAGCTTTGGCGAGATTTTCTGCTAATTTTGTATTGAATGAATTTTTGGAGTTGGCAAGAAAAGCCTATTTGCTATGCCACATTTAACATTTAAGGTGCAAAGAACTTGGTGGCGGACAAAAAAGTCTGTATTGTTTCGTGCAGTGTACTAAAAAGTGAGCTCCAGAAACTGAAGGCAGAAGGTAAACTTGATGCTGAGTTGGTGTTTGTCAGCAAAAACTTCCACGTCGACTACGTCCAGTTGGAAACCAACCTCCGAAAAATGCTCCAGCACACCAAAAGCAGGTTTGGAGACAAAATCGTATTGGTCTACGGTGACCTCTGTTTGGGGCAGGACGGCGAAATGGGCAAGCTGGCGCAGGAATACGGCGTCTCCAGGGTGGATGCGCTCAACTGTATCGACTGCCAGATGGGCGGAGGCGGCAAATCGCTGGATGCTGACCCGAACCACAATTTGATGTTTATGGGCCCTGGCATGGTGGAGTTTTTCGAGGATATGCGGGAGAACCTTAGGCGACAAGGAGTGGACGACGAGACGTTTGCGAAGATGTTTAGCGGCATCAAAGGCATCGTGCTCCTTGACACCGTGGGAAACGCGGATAAGCTTCGGGAAGACATCAAGAAGTCAGGCATGAACCTTGAAGTGCTTGAAACCCGCCAAATCGGCTGCGACGGCGTTTTGGCAGCGGTACTAGATGCAGTCTCCCGCGCTTAACGTATCAACTGCCTCCTTTCTCTCTCCAAACAAGGGTAACTGATTGTTTGGGCGCCAGCGTGAAAACCGCAAATGTTAAAGAATGATGTATACAATAGCTAACTGTACCCGTGGATGTGCCTTTCATGACTGAACTCTCCGAACCTACACCTGTCTCTTCACCCATGAAACGCGTCGAAGACTGGAAATCCAGACTCATCGATTTATCTCGCAAAAACAACTTGCTCTACTTCCGCAAGGAAAAACGCGGCAACCTCCAAATCACCCAGCCCGATTCACAGAAGATTTTTGATGGCTTAGTGGTAAAAAAGAATCGCTTGGAATTTTACATTCCGCCTGAAGCGCCTAAAGCGCCCAAGGCAGAGAAAGAAGAGAAATCCACGGTTAAAGGCAAAAAAAACAAAGGCAAACAGAAAGCCCAAGCTAAACCCGAAGCTAAAACCGCCAAAGCCCCCGTCAAAGCCGCCACCATAGAAGAGCAGCCTAAAAAACCCGGTGCCAACCAACTGGTCTGCGGCAACCTTAACCGACTCGAACTCGACCGCGCCCTCAAAGCCCTCGAACGCCGCTCCCTGCTCGATTACCGCGAAAGAGGCGTCCGCATCCTATACGCTGCGTTTGGCGTCCTCAACTGGGTTGACGCGGAAACCAAAGAGAAAGTTCAGTCTCCCCTTATTCTAGTGCCATTGGAGCTTGGAAAAGAAACCATCCGCGCCCCCTACAGCATCACTGTGCCGCCTGTTGAAGATGAGGCGGTGCTTAACCCTGCGTTGGTGGCGAAGTTGAAGAATGACTATAGACTTGAATTGCCTCCGTTGCCTGAGGAGTGGGAGGAACAGAAACTCACTGACTATTATAGCCAGGTTGAAGCCGCAGTCTCAGAGATGGGTTGGAAAACTGAACCCTTAACCGCACTGGGCTTGTTTTCATTCCAAAAACTGGTTATCTACAAGGACCTTGAATCCAACGCTGCCTTAGTAACCCAGCACCCCATCATCCGAGCCATCGCAGGCATAAAAGAAGAAAACCTCCTCTTAACAGGGCTCCCCGAAGAGAAAGACGTGGACAAAGTCGAGTTACCAGCCAAAACATACCAAGTGCTCGACGCCGACAGCAGCCAACGCCTAAGCATAGAGTACGCCCTACATGGGCAAAGCTTCGTCATGAAGGGTCCGCCCGGCACAGGCAAGAGCCAAACCATCGCCAACATCATCGCTGAGTGCATCGCCAACGGCAAAAGCGTGCTCTTCGTAAGCGACAAGATGGCAGCGCTCGAAGTCGTCTACAAACGCCTAAGCGAAGTCGGACTGGCACATTTCTGCTTGGAAATGCACAGCAGCAAAGCCAACAAACAACAGGTCGTGGCGGAACTCAAACGCAGCCTCGACGAAAACCTCGTCCCCCGCAAACTGCCCTCCGCCCACGAATTCGACCGCTTAACCGAGTACCGCGACCAACTCAACGGCTACGTCGCCGCTTTGCATGAGAGGCGCCCTTATTTGCAGCGTAGTGTCTACGAGGTGTTGAGTATAATTTGCAGTTTGGAGCGGGTGCCGTTTGTGCCTGTGGGCTTGACGGATTTGGGTACGCTTACGCCTCAGAAGATGCGGGAACTCGAAGACCTCGTTTCGCAGTTAAGCAAGGTTTGGCAGGTCGTGGAGGAACCCGATTTCCCGTGGCTGGGATACCAAGCGGACAAGTACAACCTTGAAATCCGCAGCGAAGTCCTCACCGCACTCGAAGCCATCAACGCAACCTTCCGCGAACTCGAATATGAAACCGAAGATTTCGCCACTCTACTCGGAGTGTTTCCACCCGAAAACTTTGCACGCATCCAGTGGCTGCTAGACGTTAGCAACTTGCTTTTTGAAAGCCCTAAACCAGAAGTGTACTGGTTAACCAACCCCGCATTGGACAAGTTGTTGGCTGAGGCAAAAGCATACCTCGAGGTCACTAACTGGATTAAGGCCACCCGCGTCAACCTCATGGAACGCTACCACACCAGCCTCTTTGACGTAGTGTTGACGCGGTCGCAGGAGATACGTGTGGCTGTAAACGCCTTCGGCAAAGCACTGGGTCATCGGAACCTTGCCGAAAGCGAGCTTTTAGGCAAACGCGAAAAGCTCTACCAACTCCTCAAAAATACCCAGTTGACAGCGCATAAGTGGCGTGAAAGCTCCCAAGCCCTCGCCGCAACGCTGGGGCTGGATGGCGCCGACTTAACCATAAACCAACTCAAACAACTCTCCCGCATGGCGCTACTGTGTTTTGCAGAGGATAAGCCTGAGCCACAATGGTTTGACGCTAAGTACCTTGAACAAGTCAAGGAAACCGTTGACAAAGCCAAACAACTCTACCAAGAACACAGCCTACTCAAAAGCCGCCTAGACGAAACCTACACCGATGGCATCTTCGAACTTGACCTCGACACCCTCATCGCCAACTACAGCGGCCCCTACCAAAACGGAATCAAACTCTTCAACAGCGACTACCGCAACGACCAAAAACGCATCGCCAAAGTCACCAACGACGGCAAAGTACCCAAAGACATCCTAAAAGACCTCATCGACGCCCGCAAAGTCAACAAACTAGCCAAAAAAATTGCAGCATCCGCCGAAACCGTCCAAACCCTACTGGGACACTACTACCACAAGAGCCGAACCGACTTCAAAGGCGCAGAAAAAGCCCTCGCACTAACCGAGGAAATCCGCAAACTCAACTGGGCAACCACCATCCCCGAACCCCTCCTCAAACTGCTAACCAGTTCCGCAAGCCCCTCGCCGATGATTAAGAACTTGGGCGAGGAACTCCGCGAGTCAGTGGCGAAGTGGGAGCATCAGGTTAAAGATGTTGAGGAGCTTTTGCCGCAGACGGTGCCTGCATCGCAGGCTGCCCTTGAGGAGACGCCGTTGCCGCTGGTCGAGGAATGGGCATCGGAATCGGAAAAGGCGCTTTTGGACCTCTGCAAATTAACCCGCGACACCCTCACAGTGGCGAAGAAGGAACCCGCCAACTACAAGCAACTCATCGAAGACCTCCACAACAGCGAGGAAATCCGCAAGAAAGAAGCCCAAATCGTCGGCGAAAAAGCCCAGCTACAGGAAAAATACGGCCGCCGCTTTCTGGAATTGGAGACGGACTGGCAAGATATTGTTTCTGTCTTGGAATGGGTGAAGAAGGTTCAGTTGGCATTCGAAGACATCCCTGTGCCAGAAGCATACGCAGAAATTGCAGCTAAAGGACCCGACGCGGCGCCCTCCAACGCTGAACTCGTGAAGAGGCGCGATGCTTCGCTTAAGGTGCTGGCGGAGTTTGAGAAACGCTTTGACCGCGAAATGCGCTACCAAGACCAACCGCTCAAAAACCATGACATCACAACCATCATGGAGCGTATCCAAGTGCTGCGCGACCGAGTGGACGACTTGCAGGTGTGGATTGACTACAAAGACGTCAAAAACCGTTTCACCCTACGCGGCTTAGACCCATTCTTCAACCGCCTAGCAGAGCAGAAGACGCCCGCAGCCGATTTGCTGCCTGTTTTCCGCAAAAGCGTCTACCAGGAATGGATAAACAACCTCTACAACGAAGACCCGAAGTTGGGCATGTTTAGACGTGAAACCCATGAGCAACGCATCGCCGACTTCAAAAACCTCGACCAAGAACTCATACGCCTCACCTCCGCCATGGTTATCGACGCCGCCAACGGACGCAAACCCCAAGACATCCTCATCCAAGCCGCCGACGCAGAAGCAGGCATACTTAGCAAAGAAGCCGCCAAAAAACGACGACTCATGCCCCTACGCATGCTATTCCAAAAAATCCCCAACTTACTAGTCAAACTCAAACCCTGCCTCCTGATGAGTCCCCTCTCGGTAAGCCAGTTCTTGCCGCCCGACACCAAATTCGACCTGGTCCTCTTCGACGAAGCCTCCCAACTGGTGCCCGAAGACGCGATTAGCGCTATCTACCGGGGCAAAACCGTCGTGGTTGCAGGCGACAACAAGCAGCTTCCGCCGACCTCGTTCTTCCAAAAGAACCTCCTCGACGACACAGACTGGGATGAACTAAGCGATGAAGACGTAGAAGTCTTCGACAGCATATTAGACGAATGCTTAGGCATCGGACTGCCCGTGAAAACGCTGAAGTGGCACTACCGCAGCAAACACGAGGGCTTGATTGCGTTTTCGAACCACCGCTTCTACGACGGCACCATGATCACTTTTCCCGCCGCCAAAGCTGAAACCGATAGCTTAGGCGTCAAACTCGTCTACGTCCCCGACGGTGTCTATGACCGCGGTGGCAAACGCGACAACCCAGTGGAAGCAGAAAAAGTCGCCGACCTCGTTTTTGAACACTTCAAAAACTACCCCCGAAAAACCCTCGGAGTCGTCACCTTTAGCATTGCCCAAATGGATGCGGTGCAGGAAGCCATAGACCGTCGCCTCAAAGAACACCCCGAATTTGAACGCTTCTTCAAGGAAGACCGCATCGACGGCTTCTTCGTAAAGAACCTTGAAAACGTGCAAGGCGACGAACGCGACGTCATCTTCTTCAGCGTCGGCTACGGATATGACCAGAACCATCAAATCACCATGAACTTCGGCCCCCTAAACAAGCCCGGAGGAGAACGCCGCCTAAACGTCGCGGTAACCCGTGCCCGAGAAAAAGTTTTGCTTATCACATCCATCAAAGGCTCCGACATGGACCCAGACACACAAGCCCTCGGTGTCCAGACACTGCGCACCTACCTCGACTACGCAGAACACGGTGCAGACAGCATCAAATCTAAATGCAGAAAGGGTATCTTTGATTCTGCGCTCGACGAAGACGTCGCTAATGAAATCAAAAAACTCGGCTACGACGTAGTGCCTGAAGTAGGTTGTAGCGGCTACAAAATCGATTTGGGCGTCGTTGACCCAGTTAACAAAGGCTGCTACTTACTGGGCGTCGAATGTGACGGCGCCACTTACCAGTCCAGCAGTAGCGCCCGCGACCGAGACCGCCTCCGCGAACAGGTTCTGCGGCAACTGGGCTGGCGCATACATCGCATCTGGGCACCCGCGTGGGTTGCAAGGCGCGACAGCGAAATCCGCCGCTTAAAAGAAGCCATCGAGCAGGCACAGGTGCAGCAAATCGAAAAAGACAGCCAAAAACCCATCGCTCCACCCGCAACAGACGTACAGAAAATCCAGTATGCTGGCATAGAGAAACTAGGTGTCCCCTACAAAGTCTACCCGCTGAAGGCAACATACGACCCCTACATCAGAGTCACCACTGGCAGAACCACCGTAAACTCCAAACAGAAAAACGAGTTCCACTTCCCCAAAAACCGCGAAAACCAAACTAAACTCCTCAACGAACTCATAGTAAACGAAGGCCCCGTCCACTTCGACTACGCCGTAGAACGGTTAGCGGCAACATGGGGCATAAAACAGGTGAACCCCAAAATCAGCCACGCAGTCCGAGAAGCCCTAAACACTCTTATCCGCGAACAAAAAGTCACCATCAGAGGCAGCTTCCTCTGGCCAATAGGACTCAAAGAAACCCCCATCCGCATCCCAATGCAGGGCGTCCCCGAATCCAAACGCAAACCAAAATACATCTCCCCCGAAGAGGTGGAGGCGGCTATGACGCAGGTGGCTCAGTACGCACTGGGCATAAGTGATGACTCTTTGATTTCTGAAACCGCCAAGGTCTTTGGCATAAACCATTCAGGCGAAGACGCAAAAGAAGCGTTCCAAGAAGTGCTCAAGCGGCTCATAAGGGAGCGTAAGTTGGTCTGTAAAGACGACGGCGTAGTAACCGCCGCTTAAGCCTTCGTTTTATTCATTTCTTTTACGAGTATGGGCAAGTCGGTTAGGGAAGTTATGAGGTAGTTTGCTCCGTGACTCATCAGCTGCTTGGGTGTTGAGTAGCCTGTGGGTAACCCGACGGCGATGGCTTTGAGTTCTTTGGCGCTTTCCATGTCAACGGTGCTGTCCCCCA
>JBNIDO010000023.1:0-33215 GCA_050108095.1 Bathyarchaeia archaeon | reverse complement strand
CTTTAGCCTTCCAAGCTAATGATCCCGGGTTCAAATCCCGGCGACCGCACCAATTCCAACCTCTCATTCGCCAAGTATTCTGCATATTTTCGACACACTCATAAATATTGTACGGGTTAGAACTATAGACTAATTATAACTAAGAAGCGGATAGAGTCTACTGGGGTAAATTAAAAATAGTTTTTTTGCTAAAATAGGAACTGCTAATGCCCTCTTAGCGCATGTAAGTCCCATTTAACGCAACTCTTCGGAGAAGACCACGGTCAAATCAAATGGGCGATGTGCCCAAGGCATTCAGTTATGAGCGCGCGCTCGGTGTAGGAAAGCAACTGATAGATGCGTGGTACTTCAGAGGAAGGAGGTTGGGCTTCTTAAGAGGTTTCAGGATTTCGCCTTCAAATCCCAGCGACCACAATCAACCAGCCAATAGTCTTACGATTTTTCCGCCTCAGTTAACTTTAAGCGTATCCTACTTGTGGTTTATTCCACAATCAGCCAGCAACACATTGGCGTTGTAGAACGCAAAACACAGCCGCCCACCAAGCCCACAGGAAGAAGATGAGTAAGGGCAGTCTCTGCCTTCATCTAAGACTAGAAAAACAGAGCCTTCGGTAACAATTGAAAAAACCAAACAACCAAGATTTCTGACTAACACACATAGGACAGGTTTTTCCAAGCGTTAAAAAGACAAAAAAGAGAAGGGGAATTATAGTAAATTCGTTAGTTTACTTTCCCATGACTTTTTTCGCGGCGATTTCAATATCTTCCGCTTTGATGGTTTTTCTACCTGCATGCATCGCAAAGTCAAGTGCTTCTTTAGCAATTTTTACGCCGATTTCTTCGAGTGCCTTTGCGAGTTCTTTTGCCGCTGCTTCGCTTACTCTGTCAGCGCCTGCTTTCTTACATAACCTGTGCATGGGAGCTACAGCTATTTCTAATTCCGTCATAACGACATCACTATAGCCTCTTTTTCATTTTAAAGCTATATTTAACCTTTGTTATCGTTTTTTGTGCTAAAAAGCTCCTCAACCCCAAACTTGCCATACCCCAGAAAATCTTAAAACCCACAACCACGAATATAGCGCTGAGAAAAATGAAACTAATCGACGCACACGTCCACCTCTCCGACCAAGGATACACTGGGCACATTGAAGAGTTGATTGCAGATGCAAAAAATGCGGGTGTAGTAGCGTTAGTTACAAATTCTTTGGACCTTAAGACCTGCCAAAACGACATAAAACTCGCTCAGCAATACCCCGACCTAGTGTACCCCGCCTTGGGTATCCACCCCTGGAACATCAACATCCTAGGGGAAAACGAGCTTCAAGAAGTCATAGATTACATCCAAACCCAGAAAGGCACCGTGAAAGCAATCGGCGAAATAGGCTTAGACTACAAGTACGAAAGCATCTGGGAAAACCAGCTTATGGTATTCGACAAAATGCTGCATCTCGCCGAATCACTCAACCTTCCAGTCATCATACACTCAAGGGGCACAACCGACAAAGTCGTGGAGATGCTTCCCTCCTACCGCCTCAACAAAGTGCTACTGCACTGGTTTAGCCACCCCATGGAGGCGCTTGCCAAAGCCATAGACAACGGCTACTTCATAACTGAAGGTCCACCCGTAAGCTACTCCAACGGCATCCGAGAAGTCGTCGAAAAAACGCCTCTGACAAACCTGTTAACGGAAACCGATGGCCCCGTAACCTATTGGAAAAAACCTTACAATGGGCAGTTAACTAAGCCTTCCTGCATTCGAAACGTTGTTGGGGCAGTTGCGGAAATCAAAAAGTTGCCAATGGAGGAGGTTGCGGGTCAAATCGTCAGAAACTTTGAAGGCTTCTTTGGCATAAAACTAAACTAACAACGGTTTTTTCTTCGCTTGCGCGTAACCCATTATCTATCTGCTGTTCAATTTGTGTCTCTGAGGCACAACCTTAAATTACGCCTGTTCTCTATTGAGAGTTGCTCCTACGCTTTTTAGTGTCGGAGAAAACCGTTAACACTGGAGGAATATAACTGGGAAAAGTAAAGACTGAACAGGTAAAACACCTCGGCAAAGAACTCATGACCCGCTTTCCAGACAAATTCACAACCAACTTCGACGAAAACAAACGCACAGTAGACCAAGTAACAAAAGGCACCACCACACGAGTACGCAACAAAGTAGCAGGATACATAACCCGCACCGTCGCCCTATCGCAAGGTTCAGATGTGGACAACGACATCGACGAAGAGGAAATAGCCGAGTAAACTGGAAACAGAGCATTATGATGGATGAGTATCGAAAGGGCTGGGCGCTAAGGTACCTTCGTGAAGCAAAAGCTGAATTGGAAGCTGCACGAAAAATCCCCTACATGGCGCCAAACTTGGTTTTGGAAGCTATAAGAAAAGCCAGAAACGCAATTTACTATAGCCTAGGCGAACCAGCGTTTATCGAGATACTTATCCGCGACGAAGTCACAAAGAACCCCGAAACCAACGATTCGGTTCTGCGTTTTCTGATGGACATCGAAACCATCGTTCAACAGATTTCACAGTTAGAGGAAGTTAACGGTGACGCGATGATGAAGCAGGCGGATTCAATCGTTGAAATAGCCACCGACATCGTGGAAACGTTGACTCAAGAAAAATTCGACAGCGTCAGTTAAGCGGTAAATAAGCATTTTCTCCAACGCGTCGCCGCCATTGCAAGTAGGCTTTTTTTAGACGTTAACTACTTTGAATACAGTCACTTCGCTATTTTCGAAAGCAGGTTCAAATGTTGGGTCATCCGAGAAACGAGGAATCAGCTTGGAGTCTGTTAGAGCAATGTAGGAGATGTTCCATTGACTAATGGCTGTGCGGTAATCAAAGCAGTTTATCGGCTGGTTTGAGACACTGTCTAAATAAGTTTTTGAGTTGTTTTCGATTAGGCTATTCCAGTAATCTATTCCAGGTGTTTGCGCATCGACGGTGAAGGGGCATAAGCCTACATAGAAACGCATTTGCGCAGTAGAACTCCCACGCAGGTTGCAGACCAGTAGATAAGCTTCGGAGGTCTCCTGCATTACCACGTCACTCCCAAGTTCTGTTTGAGGAAAGACAATTTGGTTAATAACATGTGAAACGTCATCGACTATGCCTATGCTGTTAGCGTATTGCACAGTAAAACCTCTTGACTGGAAAGGTACGTGAAGCCAATCAAAAGTCACGGAGCCGTCGGTTTGAAAAACAAACGTTACCTCAGCAAAGCGAACTCCTCTAAAGAGGGTTATTTCTTCTGTTATCCTCAAGCCTTGGTTTGCCCGTGTAATGATGAAGGTAGTGGAGTTGCCGTCATTGGCTACTTGAGTGTTCGAGTCGGTAAAATCTCCAAGGTTGAGTTCTTTGGGCGAATCATGCTCGCGATAGAGTAAACTGATGTTTGCATCGTTGAGAGAGAAAACCAGCGGTTTAATGACTGAGCTGTTGGAAACGGCATAAATGTCATGTCTGCTGCCGTTGGCGTAAGGGCCCGCTTGTTCAAGCTCCAAAAGACCGTTCTCAGCGATGTAATCAGCCTTCATAAAGTTAGACGCTACCTTGGCTGGTTCAAATTCACGTTGCAAAATCAAGTATTGCGGGTCAACAGCGCTTAAAGTCGGTCGCTTTGCGAACCCTGACAACCACCAGCCGAACTCGGCGTCGGCCACAAAAACTGAGCCCTCAGGAGTGCTTGTTCGAGCCCATTCTATGGCTTGGTATTTTGCTGGAGTCATAACTTGGAAAAAGTTTGCTTGTGCCGCCCCTGCGTTTGGTAGTGCAAACAGGGGTGTAAGTAAGCAGATAGCAATAAAGACAAGTGTTAAAACTGTTTTAAAACGGATCGACAACGTGGTAGACTTTATTTTGCACAATCTTTTGCTAATGATGTTTACTGAGTGCACTAAAACTAATGCAAGGCAGACAATCACTGGCAAAGCCAGAAAATACAAGAAGCGTTCATAGTCTAAAAAGAAACCTAACAGGTAACCTTGGGCTGCTGCAAGCGGTATGAGTATGGCGGAAACAAAAAGTATAGACGGCAGAGTTAAAAATTTGCCCGTTTGTTTTTTTGAGAAAGCAAAGAATAACAGAAAAGGTATGATAGCTAAACCCATTATTATGGTTGGAACCAATCGTGTTTCAACGACTGCTTGACTTATAGTTGACACGGAACCTGTGATGGCTCCTTCTGACCCAAAATAAACTGGGATTACACCAACCAGATAAGGTGAAACCAATAGTGCGCCTATAGCAAGGGGTATTAACCAAGAAATTGCTTTCTTATAAGTAAAATCAGTCCTTTTCGAGAAAATGACTCCGACAGTCAAAGCAAATAAGGCTATCGTTAAAAAGACAATCGCGCTAAAGAGGTGTGTCAAGAAAAGAGCAGCCATCAAAACCGTTGCTACTGTGAGGTATTTTTCAGTTGAGAGTTTGGAAGGCTGGAGAAACAGGTAGAACAGGATAGGAATAAGAGTGAGCGCCACTATGTTTGGGTATCCAGCCCAACTTAGCATTATAATGTCGCTTGCAGAAAAAGTAACCAATACTGCCGCTATAAAGGCTGGCGTTTTACCCCAGACCAGTTTGACAAGTAAAAAAATTGATAGTATTATAAGGGCAGAGAATAATGAAGCCACGGCGGCTTGTGCTAAGTAATCTGGTGCCCCTGTCATGTTTACAATGAATGATGTGAAAATGTGGTAGCCTGGATTTGTAACTGAGGTGCCGCCGCCCATGTGATAGTAGTTGTAGAAGAAGCTTGTTTTCGGGGCAAGGATAGAGTTTACGACGCTTTCATGCAATCCTATGTCGGCGCCTGGCGGAAACGTGTTCATGGTTGTGAGCCAGAAGCGGTAGACAAAACCCAGTGTTGTTATAGCTAATATCAAGAGGGTGCTGTTTCGTTTGCCAACCATCGTTGACGCCTATGACACGGTTGTATGTTGGATGTATGTCTTAACCGTTGCTATTTCAATTTTAGGTACTTCAACTATTTAGTTTCTGAATATAAACCTTATAAGCGCTATCTGTAATCTTGGCTTGAGGAATAATCATGCTATTAGGCGCTCGCAAGGTAAGCCTCATATTGATATCTGTACTGTTAATTAGTGCTAGCGTTTCTGTTTTAGCAACAGTAGCTGCATATTATCCATTATCACAGAATACTCTATTTCTGAAAGTGAACTACCCTGGTGGATACACACAACCATATCAGGGAACATATAATTACTATTACGGAGAAGTGGTAACAGTCCATGCGTATTCGTATCAGGGTTACGTATTTGACGGGTGGTACCTAAACGGGCAATACCAAGGTAAACTCACAACTATTCAAGTAACAATGAATCAAGACTACGAATTGATAGCTCAGTTTAGTACCAGAACCGCATGCCTCACAGTCACCACCAATCCAAGCCAGAGCGGAACAACAGTACCAGCGCCTGGATTATCGACTTATACCTACGGTTCAATGGTTACTGTTAAGGAGTATCCAGGCGAAGGATGCACCTTTGGCGGCTGGTATCTCGATGGAACATATCAAGGTCTCGGGACAAGCATATTAGTAAACATGTCACAAGACCACCAAGTAAGTGCTTTCTTCTCAGGCACCCCCACTAACATAACGACCACACCCACTCCTTCACCAACACCTCTACCCACGCCCAATGCAACAGCAGTGCCATCATATCTACCAACCCCAGCTTTATCCTTCTACTGCACTAGTTCTCCTACCTCCACAGGATTTAGAGTGCTAGTCCAAGGTGCATTAATGTACAATCAAACAGCACTTTCAGGTGCAGGAGTAGCCTTCGAGTACAGTGTTAATGGTGGCACAAGCTGGCACGACTTAGCTTATCTAATAACGGACGATTATGGTAACTTCTCTGCAGTATGGATGCCGTCTGCATCTGGAAACTATGCAATTAGAGGGCACTGGCATGGAGATTCCGCTTATGCTCCTGTTACTTCAGCCATCAACTTCTCAATTACACCATCGGATAACCAGAACTCTTTCTCGGTCTCTTCAAACTCAACTCTTTCCAGCCTAATATTTGATTCAACCCAAAACACGTTAGGCTTCACAGTCTCAGGGCCTTCAGGTACAGCAGGATATGTTCAAGCATGCATTCCCAACACGCTTATGGCAACGACGGCAAATCTTGAAGTAACCTTAGACGGAGCCGAAGTCCCATTCTATAGTTTTCTACAAGGCAATTTATGGATAGTAACCATAGAATACCATCACAGTAGCCATTCAGTAGTTATGCATCTTGACGAAGTAGCTGCTTCTTCAACGCCCACATCAAATCCCACACAACAATCCAGTCCCACTTCAAACCCAACAACACAACCAACCTCCAACCCAACAACCTCTCCAACTCCAACACCTACCGTGCCAGAAGTGACAGCGATGATAGTTCTTCCGCTGATGGCATCGATGGTGAGCGCAGCAATCCTCCTTAAACACAGGAAAAAAGTAAAAAGTGCCAATACAGAGTAAAATCTGGCTTAACCGTCGCCAAATTCGGTGTTCTGCCTGTGGTTTGTTCCACAACCAGCCAGCAACCCATCGGTGTTGTAGAAACCAAAACACAATCGCCTACATAGCCCCCGAGAAGAAGATGAGCAAGGGCAACAATCTCTTCTTCTTAAACTAGAAAAACTGTCTGCGCTATGCCCAGAAACTCTTGGAGTACTCGCCCAACACGCCCTCGTAGATGCGTTTGGTCTGTTGCGCTATCTTTTCCCAATCATACTTTTCCCTGACTGTGCGGTAAGCGTTTTCACGTATGTATCGCGCGTAGCCTTCGTCAAGCAATACCTTGTTGATGCCCCATGCCAATGAATCGGGATTGTTGGGGTAGACTTTAACGCCGGTTACGTCGTGCTGGATGATTTCTGATAAGCCGCCGGTGTCTGAGGCAACCACTGGGCTTTTTGCGGCCATAGCCTCCAACGCCACGATGCCAAATGGCTCAAACAGCGAAGGCACCACCGATACATCGGCGACTTTCTGCAGCTTCAGCAACGTTGCTTCGTCTATGAAGCCTTCAAAGAGCACTTTATGCTCCAACCCCATGCTGCGGACGATGTTTAGCAACTGCTCCTTCATGTAACCGCTGCCCACAATGATGAATTTAGCGTTAACTTTGCTAAGGATTTTGGGGACTGCGTTTATGAGGATATGGATGCCTTTCTCGTAAACCAATCGCCCCACGAAGAGCACGATTTTTTCTTCAGGCAACGCAAAGCGGCTTCTAAACGCCGCGTCGGCGCCGTTGTTGTCATAGTCGTGTGTGTTGACGCCGTTGGGCACCATTACCAACTTATCGTTGGGTAACCCGAACACGTATCGGACGTGGGATATCATGTAGTCGCTGCAGCAGATGACTTTCCATGCTTCGTAGGTTAACCAGGCTTCAGTCTCATGGATCATTCTCTCGGCGGTGGTGTGTAAACCGTCGCGTCTACCCATCTCGGTTGAGTGCATCGTTACCAGCAGTGGCTTTCGGAAAACATGCTTCAACCCGATGCCCGCGTTTGCGACAAGCCAATCGTGTGCGTGGATAACATCAATTTTGGCCGAGATTTTTTTCATCAAAGCAGCGGCTTCTTTTTGCATGTTCATGTTCATGAGGTAAACCCAAGTGGCAAAGTCCGGTGAAGGATTCTTGTAGGAATCCACTCGGTACACTTCTACACCATCAACTACTTCGTGGGCTGGGGCACCTGGGAAGTCGCAGGTTATCACGTAGACTTTGACGTCTTGTTTGGCTAGGAACTTGGATAGGAAGTAAATGTGGGGTGAAATGCCGCCGATGACTCTAGGTGGGTACTCCCAGCTAAGCATCACAACAGACAGCTTATGTTGCATTCTTCTTTACCTCCGAGACACCGCTGTAGAGCTCCAAGATGTCATCTATCCATGTGTCAGAGCCAGTTGGAACAACCGCTATTTTCTCCTTTGGCACCTTATAGATACGCACGATTTCGTCTTTCATCCACTCAGATTTTGCACATGCCATCTCGGTTTCGTAGAAGCCAAGCCACTCGATGCTTTTGATAGCCATGTTGTAAGAGGAGTTCGCGGTTGGAGACCGATGGTCCTCTAGGCTTTCAACCGAATAAACAAAGGGAATGCCTAACGCATTCTTCAACGTTACAGCGGCAGGTATGAAGTGCCAATCGAACACGTCGATTAAATCAACTTTTTTGTTTTTGTCGTGGTAGAGGTTGGCGGCTACTCGTTCAACTTCTTGGTTTAATGTGAGTACCCATGTTAAGACGCCGATGTGGGTTTTCACTGGGTTGGTGACTCGTATGGTTTTTACTCCGCTGGGTTCCTGCGTTAAACCCGTGGAGCTATCATCGTAGGTGACTACGGTTACGTCAACTTTGTGGGCGCTAAGCTGGGCTGTTAAGGATTTTACGTATCCAGAAAGTTGACCTACCACCCTAGGCGGGTACTCCCAAGAGAAAACGATGGTACGCAGCTTAGTATCCCCTTCTAAGTGAACAGTGAGCAGACCTTAATTATTCCTCGTCCATTGAGGTAATATCTTTTCCTTCCTTCATTATCGACAAAGCCTTCAGCGAACCCCTCAGACTTGTAACGGTCCAAAATGCTCTCGATTTCATCTGGGTTCTTCTGCAGCAACCGCGCCACCTCATCGCCCCGCCGCGCTAAATCAGGCGCTGTGGCACAGAGGTTGTGGAGGGTCTGCAGAACCTTGTCTGGAAACGGAAGCTCTTCTCTCATGTCTAATGCACCATGTCAATATACGGCGTTTTGTCTTAATAAACGCTGACATAGCATTTGTGCTTAGGACAGTTGCGTTGCATCAAGCACTTCCTTGCTCTGAGCCGCAAACCGCTTCTTTGAGGCAGCGATGAGAGCTCTTCTTAGTCTTTCACCTTTCTGCGTTTTCACGCCTTTGAAGGTGTCAGCCAACTTTGCGTCTTTAAGCGAATACCTTGCCCAACTTTCAAAGTCACCGTTCCCAGCGTGAAACTCAACTGCCCCTAAAGCGACGTCTTTGAGCGCTCCAATGAAGCCCTTGAGGCTCCAAGCCATCACACCAGTGTATTTTTCTTCGCCTACACCCGTATAGAACATGAACGGTTCATTAGCCGTCAAAATAGCTAACCGCAATCTAGCTTCAAAGTCGTTTAGCAATGTCTGGGCAGCTACGAAGGCGTCCATTGGCGACTCGTAGGGGCTAAAGTAAGAATGTACTTCGCCGGGTCCGCCGCCTGCTGTGAACATGTAGTAGAGGTGGTCGCTGGTTTGGAAATCACGCCATAACCGCAGAAACTCGGGGTCATCCGCTTCTTTGATGAGGGGTTCGAGCCTGCGTAGACTGGTATAGTATGCCCACTGCATAACGTTGCCCAGCCAGCCTGATTGGTCACGCTGCACGTCCGCCCAAGAAACAGTTCCCCCTGCTTCAGGCACATCCAACTCCCCTTCTGAATTGTGTTTCTCAACGACTTCGGTGGGCGTTACCATCTTTAGGTGTTCGTAGTTTAGGATTTCGTCTGGGAGGTGTCTTAGAAAGCTGTGGATTCCGGTTTCGGGCCAGTGGTGTTCGCCGAAGGTTTCGTAGTCGGGGAAGATGTTGATGAGTTCTCCTTTGGTTGTGGCTAACCAACTGGCGTATTTGGGGGCGGTCAGAGGCCACTCAGGCCACCACCGAGCGGAGAAGCGGAAGCCGATGTCGTCGGTTAACTTGTAGTTGCGTAGGAGGACGCGGATTTTTTTTGCACCTTTTGGGGTGTAGATGAAGTTGGGGGATTTTTCGCCCAGTATTTTCTCTACGCCCTCGGTGAATATGCCCTTGTACCCCATGCTTTCGACGGTTTTGGCGATTGTGTTGTTGTATAGTAATTCGGTGTTTTCGAAGACCACGGGGGTGTAGCCGAGGAGGTCTTTTATGGTTTGCTTGTGGAGTTGTGCTTGGGCGATGAATTCTTCTTTGTCAGGGTAGAGGCTGGCGATGGAGTGGTAGTAGGTTTGGTTGAGGAACTCGACACAGCCTGTTTTTGCTAGTTCCCTAAAAGTCTCCAGCAAATCCTTATCGAACATTTCGCATTGCTCCAAGAACACGCCTGAGAGGCTAAAGGCGAATTTTGCTTGTTTTCGGCTGCGTTTGTGGCGGTCTATGACGTCGAGGATTATTTGGTTGGAGGGATAGTAGCATTTTCGTGCGGCGCGTTTAAAAATGTCTTGGTCGACTTCTCGGTCGAAGTAGTAGTTGAAGAGTTCTTCTTTGGTTTGGCGCCGAAACACTTTGCCTTCCCAAAACAGTTTCCGCCGTAACCTATGCGGCTGGTGGACTTCAAAGACAAACACGATATCCGTCATAACTTAATCCTCATAACTAAAACAACTATTCAGGCTTTGGTTATTTAATTTATGTCCGAGTCTGCTCTTAACATATTTACTTTCTTGTATGTAAATATTGAAAAAGCTTTAATGCCCATGTAGACCATTGTAGTTAAAGCGGTTGGCATGCCCGAGGGTAAAGAAGAAATCTACTCTATCATGTTCAGTTCACTTAAGCATCCTGCACGCCGCAAAATCCTCCGCATACTCGCCGACAAACCCCTAACATTCTCCGAAATGCTTGAGTTACTCGGCATCTCCAGCTCCAACCTGACCTACCACCTAGACAACCTAGGTGAACTGGTCTCTAAAAACGAAAACGGCGTGTATAGGCTATCAACTTTTGGGCAGGCTTCGGTTAGCACCATGAAAATCGTGGAAGAAGCCCCCGAGGTTCAAACCAGCAGAAGACGCAATGGTGCATCCCGCAAATGGAGAATGCTAACTGCAGTGCTACTTATTGCCATAATCGTGGTTTCAAGCGTTTATGCTTTGCAGTTTAACGCGATGACTCAAGCCACAAGCGACCGAGATGCTTTGCAGGCAAAGTACAATCAACTCTTAGCTTGGAGTACAACCACCAACAGCGCCCTAGATTTCCTTCAAAACGTTGTTCAAATTGACGTCTCTAAGTACCAAGAGACCCTTCTTAGCCGAACGATAGAGACCAAAAAAGACCTGGGCGGCGTTATTGAGGAAACCATGCATTACTCGCTTACTAGTAGCGACAGCAAACTAGATGTTGTGTTCATTTTCCGTAATAACAGGCTTTCCCAATACCAGTTGACCCCTCTTGAGGGTGCACCGGTTTATTCGGTGGCTCAATCCCACATTGTCTTGGACACCGCTAATTATCTGTTGGGTAGGTACAAGGCATATCAGGGGGAGGCATACCTTGATAACATGAGCCGAATTTTAGCTATAGCTACAGCATCTCCGAATATCGAAATTAAAGAGGGTAATCTCAAAATGAACGCCAGTTTCGTCACTAAAGACGACGCTCAAATCACCCTCATGTACACAGAGAACAACGTTGATTTTTCACCCAAAAGCGTAAGCCTACTGTTTCAGGGACGTACATTAACCAAGCTTGTCGATGACTATTCCCTCTACACCATCGGAAGCACTACTCTAAAGATATCTGGTGAGCGAGCCGCTGAGTTGGCGAAGAGCGCTATCAACGGTTTCAGTTACAGCGCGAATGGATTGGTGATCTCTAACTTTAGGACCATAACTGACCCTGCACCTGTGGTAAGCTTTCAGTCCAGCACTAAAAACGATTTAGCGCTCTACCCACAATACAAAGTTATCTATTACCTAGACAAGGTCTACGCGAACAACTATTACCGCATCGCGGTGACAATTTGGGCTGACACAGGCGAAGTTGCATCGATACAGCCGCTGAACTACTAAGCAAAAATAGGTCTATAGACAACAGAGGGATACCATAGAGATTTAGGAAAAATTTTATATGAACAGCCGTTGACTACTCAGACATGGCTCCCAAAAAGAAGAGGCAAAACAGACAAACGCCCAAGAAATCAATGCAGAAAAAATCCAACAAGACAACATGGTACGCAATAGGCGCCATAGCCATCATTCTGATTATATTCGGAGTATTAGCCGCAACTGGATCATTAGGTAACCATGCAGATAATACAACTCCCTCAGCGACACCTGTACCTACCCAGATTCCAGCTTCATCTGACCCCTACGCTAATGCAACGCAGGTTCTGCTCCATACAAGTATGGGTGACATAACAGTTGCGTTGCGTAATGACATGCCCATAACTACTGGTAACTTTATCAATTTGACTCAACAGGGGATTTACGATAACACGATTTTCCACCGAGTAATCGAGGGTTTCATGATCCAAGGTGGAGACCCAGCTGGAACAGGATACGGCGACGGTTCAATACCCTCCATACAAGACGAATTCACAACCACCAACCACAACTACAACGGCACCATAGCGATGGCTAAAACTGCTGAACCCAACAGCGCCACCAGTCAATTCTTCATAAACGTCGCAGACAACAATAACCGTTACTCAACCTTTGACAGCAGCTACTCAGCTTTCGGAAAAGTCATCTCCGGAATGGATGTTGCCATGGCAATTTCGAAAGTGGCGGTAGTTGATCCAACCCAAGAGAACTATAAGCCAGTCCATGACGTCACCTTAATCAGCGCAACCGTTTTGCCTGAACTATATAACCCCTAATTTCCTCTTTTCTTCACCCATAAAGAATCGAGGAACGTTTTCTTACAATAACAAATAATAGCCACTGTTCAAATCGATATGGCAGTGAAATTTATGGTAGATGAATACACTAACGGAGTAGAAGTTCTACTCAAAACAAACATGGGCGACATAACCCTACAGTTACGCAACGACATGCCCATAACCACTGGCAACTTTAAGAAATTGGTTGAGCAGGGAACTTTCAACGGCACCGTATTCCACCGTGTCATCAGCGATTTCATGATTCAAGGCGGAGACCCCACAGGCACAGGCTGCGGCGACCCCTCGATACCTGACATCAAAGACGAATTTACCCGCAAAAACCACAACGACCGCGGCACCATCGCCATGGCAAACGCTGGTCCAAACACTGGAAGCAGCCAATTCTTCATCAATCTAGTGGACAATAACTATTTGGACACTAAGCATCCCCAGTTCGGCAAAGTAGTGGCGGGGATGGATGTCGTGGACAAAATCGGCAAGGTTCGAACAGACCAAAGAGACAAACCGTTAAACGAAGTTGTAATCGTTAACGCGTCGATTGTGCCATAAAAAAGCAAAAAAGTGGAAAAGTCAGTTACTTTTTCTTTTCTTCTTCTGGCTTAGGCTTTGACCCGATCTCTACTACTTGTATGCTTATCTGGTACTTTTTGCCTCCAGCCACCATCTTGCCTGTTCCGTAGTACCCTCGGCTGCCGGTTTTGAAGTCTTTTTTGTCGATGATAAAACTCTGTTTGTCACCGTTTAACTGAATTGTTGCCATGTTTGCTTGTTCACTCACATGAGTCACCTGTCTTGTTATTATCGCAGTTGCTTTTCACCTTTTCGCTAAAACCGCCTACCCAGATAGGAACTTAATGAGCTTCCGCCGCCTTAGTGACAGTATTTTGGTTCTTTGAAAAAGCATTTAAGCGCAGACTCCAAAACTAATGCTCAAACTCGAGAGTGAACAAACAGTTTGAAACATCCCAAGATGCTGCTACTGGTTTGTATTTCCGTTTTGCTGTTATGCGCTGAACCCGCTTTTTGCTGGAGCAACGGAGGCTACTCAGCCGACCCCACAAACCCCGACTATGGCACCCACGACTGGATAGCCCAACACGCACTCGACTACCTGCCCGCCGAGGAAAAACAGTACATAACCGATAATCATGCTACCTATCTTTTGGGCACTGAGTTGCCCGACAACAGCGACGATGCAATCGGGGGAATAGGAGACACCACTAAACATCACGTTTACTACTCTGCCACAGGTGAATTGGTTGATGACATTTCCGCCCAGAGAGCTAACGCAACCTATAACCAGGCATTAACTAACCTCAAAAGCCAAGATTACACAAACGCAGCTAAAATCGCAGGCACAATGACCCACTACATAGCTGATCTTGCGGTGTTTGCACATGTCATGGGCAAATCAACTGCTTGGGGAGAGGAAACGCATCATAGCGACTACGAAAGCTACGTTAACACCCGAACCAACGCCTACTCCGACACCTTCAACACCTACCTCTCTTACGACGGCACCCTAACCACCATCTCCGCATACAACGCCACCCTGAACTTGGCGTACGACAGCACCTTTGGCGGAAGCGGCCATCTGGGCTGTGTATGGATGGACGATAATTATGACTGGAGCAACTCACAGTTTAGTGGCAGATGTGGGGAATCGCTGAATTTAGCAGTTAACGCAGTAGCCGACGTTCTCCATACCCTCTACGTGGAAGCGAATCCAAGCCAGTCGATAACAACTTCTGCGACTCCCATAACACCTGAATTTCCAGCCGTACAAACCCTAATACTAGCTGTGATAGCTCTCACGGCATTCACAATAGTGTACAAGAAACGTGCATCAAAACAATAAGCCCCAGATTATACTTGTGCTGACTTGCCTTGTATGCAGTAGTACATTTGGTCCAGCGAATACTTACTCCAAACAGGGCACGTGGGGCAAGTGCAACCGTCTTGTTTAGCCCTCGGGTGCTTTGCCTCGGGCGCAGAAAAGAGTGTTGCTTAATTTGCTCTGCTTATACGTGGGGCATGTGGGGCAAACACAGGTTTTCGCGTTTTCTTCGTTGTCAGGAACAGAATTACCCATAACTTCACCAAAACAAAACCCGTTTGTGAGCTAATAGTTTTATGTGACTGCCTAGAGGCAACTACAAAAAAGAGGCAGCTTGCAAGTCGGATGCTTCTTTGACAAAAATATTAAAACCCCTTTTGCACTTCTTCTCTCGGTACAAAATGATTCTTTCAGCCTATATCCTGATGCCTGTTCCTTCGTACTCCCCTTGTGGTGTAATATGCCCCAGGTGCAACGCTCAGGTAACCCCGACTGCCAATTACTGCAACACTTGCGGGGCACCCCTAAAACCACAGGTAATCCTGAAGGTTTGTCCAAACTGTAGAAGCCGAATGCCTGAGAAAGCACTTTTTTGCCCTGAATGCGGACAAAAACAATAAGCAACCCGCCTATTGGATGCCTTTGTTTCCATACTTGTTATGGTGGGTAAAATCGGCTATGTCTCTGCGAACCCGCAACCCTTCCACGGGTACTGTTGGGTATCCTAATCGAATGGTGTACGCAATTTTTAGCGATTCGGGCACGCCTAGTAGCTGCTTTAGTTCCTCCTCCACTGAGGCGGTTGCGGATAAACTTAGAACCTGCATGCTAATTCCCAAAGACTGCGCAGCCAGCCAAATGTTCTCCATGAGGCAGCCTAAACTCATAAAGCCATAAACGTCTACGGCTGAGGCGGGCGCCTTCTTGTTTGGGTCGTAGAACACCATTAGAAGGGTTGTGCTGCCCCGAATGTTGTTGCTAAGGGGTATAGGAGGCGCCTTTTGTGCGATTTGGCTGATTTTTGCCGGGTCTACCCAGTCAGGCGGAAAACCAGCCGCCAAAATCCCCACCTTCTTACGCTCAAGCTCCTCCTCAGAAAAAGACAACTGCTCATAGTTGTCCCGCAAGAACTCCTCGAGGACCCTTGTTTTTATGGCACCGATTTTTTCAAGCAATGCCTTGTCATCGATTACTATGATTTCGTAGTTCTGCATGTTATGCCCCGTTGGTGTCCACCGAGCAGCCTCCAGTATCTGTGTGAGCTTTTCTTTAGGGACGGCTCTGTTAGGGTCAAAGGGTACACGACTAGAATGGCGTTCTTCTATAATCTTCAAAACATCGTTCATTAGGAGACCTCACAAAACTTTAGTAGATGGCGTGCTAAAAATGTGACTGTTTGATGCGGTTGCAGGGATTTGAACCTTTGAACCCGGGTAGCCAGCTTGGGAAACTGGAGTCCTACCGAGCTAGACTATCCATCCAGCGCCAGACAGGGACAACTGTTATGGTTCTTCCATTAATTTTAAGGACGTCTTCCTGATTGAAAGTCAAAATTAACCCTTCTGATAAATTAAATGCCGTTAACGCTTCTATTAATCCGTCAATTTCTCTGCCTTTATTATCCTCATTTAAGTTATAACAAACTTGGATAGCCCGTGTGACCTTATTTTTCTCTTTCACCAAAAAATCGCATTCACTCTTCTCTTTAAAATAAAATATTTCGACTTCGCTTCTCCGCAAACCCAAAAACACAGAGTTCTCCAGCATCCGCCCCTTGTTTGAAGAAAAAGACACCGAATTAACATTAGCTAATCCGTTATCTATAACGTAAACCTTCTTGGGATTGACTGCCTGTTTCTTTAATGAGTAACTGAACTTAGGGATGGTAAACAAAAGATAACTATCCTCTAGGTATGAGACAAAAGAGACAGCAGTGTTAGTCGAGCCTAAGCCAAACGTTTTCGCCAAGTTGTTGTAGGAGAATTCTATGCCAATGTTGGAGAGCAAAAAGAGGGCGAGTTCTTTGATTGTTTTTGGGCTACGAAGTTTATGGCGGACAACTATGTCTCGCATGATTATGTCGGTGAATAACTCTTGGAGAATTTCATTTCTTGCGTATTTAAGGTACTCTGGGAAGCCACCTTTATGCAGATAATCATTGAAGGATTGAGCGCCTTTAGCTTGTGAGGTGAATTCTAGAAATTCAGTGTATGAGAAAGGGAAAAGCTCCTGCTTTAAGTGCCTACCCGTTAGTTTTGTTCCGAGCTCTTTGCTTAATAGCGAAGCATTTGAACCTGTTATTAAAAAGTGCTTGTTTCTGTCTAGCTGGGCACGGACAAAAAGCTCCCATTTCTGCACGTTTTGAATTTCATCGAAGAAATAACAGTCGCTCTCTCCGTACTCTTCCCCAAATATTTCATCGAGTTTCTGGAAATCACTCGTTTCGAAACTTGTCGCTCGGGGGTCTTCGAAATTGAAGTAGTATTTGCCGGCGGTTTGCCTCATTATTTGGCGGAGTAGGGTGCTTTTTCCACAGCGGCGTATTCCAGACAGGATTATGGCGAAGGGCAGGTTGAGGTTTATGTGGGGGTTTACATTGCGGGGGATGCCTTGGTTTAGGTTTTCAAGGTCTTTTTGTTGTGATTTGATTATTTCTTTTAGGGTTTCTTTGAGCAGCACAAATGAAACTGTGCATTACTAAAATATAAATCTGTGCATCAGTGATGCACATTGCGTAATTTTGAGTGCGGTTGCCGGGATTTGAACCCGGGTAGCCAGCTTGGGAAGCTGGAGTCCTACCGAGCTAGACTACAACCGCGCATTCTTAGCGCTATCAGAAACCCGTTGGGGTTATTTTAGGATTCTGTCACCTCAATTGTTCTAAAGGGCTGTTTGGAAAATCCGCCACAACCCGCCTGCAACTAGAAGTGGTCGCTGATGCCAAAAAACAACGCCCCTAACAAGCCGTTGCTTGTTGTTGTGTATAGGCGCACCCCTGCAACAACAACTAAACAAAAAAAGCGTCTTATCTTAGAAGCCTCTCAGCATCAACCGTGTAGCCCAAAGCGGTGAGTTCCCGTATCAACGTATGCCTCCAGCTACCGCGGTCGTCTAGGGCAGTGAATTTTACGCCTTCAAACTCAAGAGGAAACGCAAAGTTGGGGCTCTCCCTGTAGAAAGCCAGCACCCGCTCCTTCCCGAGTTTGCCTAAAAGAAAACCAAACATCAAGAGCACATCTTGCCTGGGCGTGCGTTGGCGTTTTGTGGCTTCTTCGCCTTTTGGGTAAACGTAGATGTCAGGCGAAAGCAAAACCACAGCAAACCCCACATCCTTGTAATCTGCGAAGCGCTCCACGATTTTTTTGCCCTGACCGGGCTCTTCAGCCATAACCACGGCGGCGAGACCGAGCTTTCTTAATGCGCCCGTCAGGGTTTGCTTCATTACCTCATCTGTTCCAGAAACAACGATTATCCGCCGCGGCACCCCGCTTGGAGTTGAAGCCACTGCTTTTGCTTGTGGGGCAGTCGCAGAGGTTTTTTGGGTTACAGCCACGAACTCTTCGGTGCACACATAGACGCCTTTGACTTTGCCTTTTAGGATGTTGTCGATGACGTATTTTTTGTCTTTGGCGACTATGATGTTTTCGTGTGTGGGTAGGCGGAGTTGGTCGGCTGTTTCGTAGGACCAGAAAATCACGATTTTGGCGACTTTGATGGGGTTTAGGAGTCGTCCCATGAACCAGAAGGGTTCTCCGTTTGCAAAGGGTTCCTGAAATGCCCCAACAAGCTCCGCATGGGAAACGTTAAAGCGGAAACCAGACTTGTCGGGCTCGCTGTATTCGATGTATATATGGTATTTGGGCGTGGGCAATTTAATCAAAGCCTACTTTGCGTGTTCAATACACAAAAACGTTACCCTATCGCTTTCTGCTTGTGGCGGGCTCCTCAACCAGTCAGCAACACGAATCAGACGCCGACAACAAAACACAATCGCCTGCCCTGTCCGCAAGAAGAAGATGAGCAAGGGCTGCACTCTCTTCGTCTTAAACTAGAGAAAACAAAACCATCAAAACGTCAGGGAACAAATCATCCAGCGTAATCGTTATCAGACACCACCCCACACATAAGCGTGCAAGGAGCAACCTTCGATGCCCAAAAACTACACCTACACCGACGCAGGCGTCAACCGAGAACAACGCCACGAATCCAAAAAAGCCCTCACAACACTTAGCGAAACCTACCGGCACATCGCCTTCGGCGGCATCTTGCACTTGCCCTACGGCAACATCTTTCCTATAGGCGAAGACATGTTTTTGGACCTCCAAATCGAGGGCGTCGGCACCAAAGTCCTACTCGCTGAGCTCGCAGACAAATATGACACCATTGGCATAGACGCGGTTGCTATGGTGGTAAACGACGTTATCCGAAGCGGCGCAAAACCGCTTGCGTTGGCAGACAACATTCATGCGGTAGCCAGCGAACCCAAACTCGTCAACGATTGGCTCAAGGGCATAATCGAAGGCGCAGAGCAATCCATGTGTCCAGTGGTGAACGGCGAAACAGGCGACGTCGCAGAAATCATCCGAGGCATCAAGCCCAACATGGGTTTTGACATGGTTGCTTCATGCATAGGAAAAGTGGAGCGGCAAAACATCATAACAGGCATGGGCATAAAACCCGGCGATCCTATCATCGGCTTGCCCAGCAGCGGCGTCCACAGCAACGGCATAACGCTTGTGCGCAAGATTCTCTTCAAGCAGTGGGGGGGCAAATATGACGCCGCCGACATCCCCGAAGGTTTAGACCGTGAGGTCGCTTTGGAAGCGTTGGAGCCCACAGAAATCTACGTTAACCCCCTCCTCAAACTGGCAGAGGAAGTTAAGGTTAAAGGCGCAGTCCACATTACAGGCGACTCCTACACAAAATTCAACAACCTCGCCAACTACTCGAGGGGCATCGGTTTCTGCTTTGACAATTTCAAGCCGCAACCCATTTTTGGCGTTATCCAGCGGACTGCCTCGGAGCTTGGTTACACTATCACCGACGAGGAAATGTTTAGGACTTTTAACATGGGCTGGGGCTTCGGTGTCATCGTGGACAAAGCCGACGCCGACAAAGCCATGGACGCTCTTGAACAAGAAGGAATAAAGCCGCAACTAATCGGCAGAGTCACAGACAAAGAACGCGTCGTCGAAATAGAGTACCGAAATAAACACATGATTCTGTCGTAGGGTTTTGCATTTTTTGTGATGAAAGCGTTTAAATCCTTATAGCTTAATTTAAAGGCTTTATGAAATACGCTGCCAAAATTGAAGTCAGCCTCAAACCCGGACACAGCAACCCGGAAGGCGAAACCACCCAGCGACTCCTCGTCGAACTCGGCTACAAAGCCGCAGCAGTCGACGTCAGCAAAGTCTACACCGTCGACCTCGAAGCAGCTTCAGCGACCGAGGCAAAGGCGAAGGCGGAGGAAATGAGCAAGCGCCTCTTGGCTAACCCAACCAAAGACAACTACACCATAAGTGTCGTTGAGAGGAAATGACCGCTAAACTCGTAGTCCAACGCAAAAAAAGCCAAGTTTTAGAGTTCACCACAGCCAAAGCCACGCCTGCGCAGTTGGCGGAAATCAACAGTGAACTCGCATTGGGCTTTAGCGCAGAGGAACTCTCAGTCATTCAAGCTTACTTCAAAAAAGAAGGCCGCAACCCCACCGACGTCGAATTGCAGACCATCAGCCAAAGCTGGAGTGAACACTGTTGCCACAAAACCTTCAAAGGCAAAGTAGAACTCGACGGCAAAACCATCAACAGTCTGTTTAAAACCTACCTTGCCAAAGCCACCAAACAAATCAAAGCGCCATGGTGCTTCAGCGTCTTTGAGGACAACGCTGGCATCGTAAAATTCGAAAAAGGCTACGGTATCGCAGCTAAAGTGGAAACCCACAATCACCCCTCAGCAGTGGAGCCGTTCGGCGGTGCGGCAACAGGCACTGGTGGCGTTATTCGCGATATTTTGGGCGTTTGGGCTGACCCCATTGCATGCACCGATGTCTTGGGTTTTGGGCCTCTAGATTACGATTACACAAAGTTGCCAGCGGGCGTTAAGCACCCTAAATATGTCTACATGGGCGTAACCGCAGGCATCAGCGCATATGGCAACAATATGGGTATCCCAACCGTCAACGGCGCCATATACTTCGACGACAGCTACACAGGCAACGTCATCGTTTACTGCGGCTGCATCGGACTCTTACCGCTTAATAAGTATGTTAAAAATGCTAAAGTCGGTGACATTATCGTTCTCTCAGGCGGCAGAACAGGCCGAGACGGCATTCACGGCGTAACCTTCGCCTCAGCCGAGCTCACCGAGAAATCCGAGGAAATCTCGCGGCCCGCCGTCCAAATCGCCGACCCCATCGAGGAGGAAAAGGTTAAACGGGCAGTTATTGAAATCCGTGACCGACAACTTGGCTCAGCCATAACTGACATTGGCGGCGGAGGACTCTCATCAGCCGTCGGCGAAACCGCTGAACGTTTCGGCTGTGGAGTGGCAGTTGACTTGGCTAAGGTGCCCCTGAAATATCAGGGTTTAACGCCTTGGGAAATTTATATCTCTGAATCGCAGGAACGCATGCTCATGGCGGTGCCAGAGGAGAATTTGGAGCAGGTTATGGCGGTTTTCGAGAAGGAAGACGTGTTGGCAACTGCCATTGGCAAACTCATACCTGAGAGGCGCCTGCAACTCAGTTACAACAAAGAGTTGGTCTGCGACGTTGACATGGACTTCATTTTTAGCTTGTGTGAGAGCAGCAAAACTGCAATAGTCGAAACTCCAAAACTCAAAGAACCCACTTTTGAGGAGTCAGCTGACCTCACCGAAACGCTTCACCAACTGCTCGGGGCACCCAACATAGCCAGCAAAGAAGCAATCATCCGCACCTACGACCACGAAGTCAAAGGCAACACACTCCTAAAACCCCTCCAAGGCGACTACGCAGGACCCAACGACGCAGCAGTGCTAAAACCCCTCGACACCTCAATCAAGGGCTTGGTGATTAGCTGCGGCATGAACCCTAACTATGGCAAAATCGATCCCTACTGGATGGCGGCTTCAGCAATTGACGAGGCAATCCGCAACAATGTCGCCGTCGGCGGCAGAAGAATCGCACTTCTAGATAACTTCTGCTGGGGCAACCCAGAAAAACCCGAACGCCTCGGCTCTTTGGTTCGCGCTTGTGAAGCCTGCTTCGATTTTGCCACCACGTTTAAGGCGCCTTTTATCAGCGGCAAAGACAGCCTCTACAACGAATCGCCGTTGGGACCGGTAACGCCTACTTTGCTTATTACGGCGGTCGGCGTCAACCCTAACATTGAACACACTGTTTCCGTTGACCTCAAGGAAGCAGGCAACCCCGTCTACATCGTGGGCAAAACTTACTCTGAACTCGGCGGCAGCGAGTACTACAAACTCAAAGGCTACCTCGGTACCTCCGTTCCCAGAGTGCGAGGCGGCAAAGCCAAACGCACGTTTAAAGCCGTAACCAAAGCCATCGACATGGGCTTGGTAAAATCCTGTCACGACCTATCTGAGGGAGGGTTAGCGGTGGCTGCGGCGGAGATGGCGTTTGCGTCTGGGTTGGGCTTGGAGCTTGACCTCAAAAAAGTCCCCATCAAAGACTTGAGCCGAAACGACTTCGCCTTGTTCTCGGAGTCTAACAGCCGTTTCCTAATCGAAGTCGCCGAAGCGGACAAAAAAGACTTCGAAAAACTCATGCAGGGCAAGGACTACGCAAAAATCGGCAAAGTAACCCAAGAACCCAAACTACACATAATGGGTTTAAACGGCAAAACTGTGGTTGATGCTCCGTTGGATAAGCTGCGGCACAGTTGGAAAAAGACGCTTAACCCCAAGGAGGCAGAACAATGAACTTAGAAGACATCAAAGTCTGCGTTATGCGCGTCGGCGGAACCAACTGCGACGCTGAAACCCAACGGGCGTTTACAGAACTCGGCGTACAAGCAGAAACCCTCCAAGTCAGCGAATTAATCAAACGCCACAACCTCCTCGACTACAACGTGCTCGTGTTCCCAGGCGGCTTCTCATACGGCGACTACGTACGCAGTGGAGTCATCTTTGCGAGGCATCTTGCGGCGAATTTAGGCAAAGAAATCGAAAAATTCGTCGAAGAAGGCCGCCCCATTCTTGGCATCTGCAACGGCTTCCAAATCCTCGTTGAATACGGTTTACTACCTGGGTTCAAAGGCATAAGCTCTGTTCCTGAAGCGGCATTGACCACTAATGAGCCGGCGGGTTTCAAATGCAAATGGGTGTACCTCAAACAAGAGAACCGCGGCAACTGCGCTTTCACCACAGCCATTCCCCAAGGCAAAGTAATCCAGCTTCCAATCGCCCACGGCGAAGGCAGACTGTTGTTTCCCAAAGAAAAAGAAGAAGCCATACTAAAGAAACTCATTGACGAAGACATGTTGGTGTTCCGCTACTGCACCAAAGGGGGCGAAGTCGCAGACGGAGCATACCCGGCTAACCCTAACGGCAGCTTCCACGACATCGCAGGTATCTGCAACCCTGAAGGCAACATCTTTGGCTTAATGCCCCATCCCGAACGGGCTTTGTACTGGTGGCAGCAACCCGACTGGGCACGGCAAGCGCAGATGTTGCAGTACGGTGATGGGAAACTGATCTTCCAAAGTATCGTC
Source organism: Bathyarchaeia archaeon (assembly GCA_050108095.1). Taxonomy (GTDB): domain Archaea; phylum Thermoproteota; class Bathyarchaeia; order Bathyarchaeales; family Bathycorpusculaceae; genus Bathycorpusculum. The sequence goes on along the minus strand of JBNIDO010000023.1, from coordinate 10,016 downwards.
GACAAACTAACCAAGAAATGCTAAAGCCACAAGTTTGGCTTTTTTGCTTTTCTATTTTTAGGAGAGGAGAGTGTTGCACTTGCTCATCTTCTTCTCGGGGGCTATGTGGGCGGCTGCTTTTTTGGTTTAGGCATTGGGGCGTATTGCAAGCTGGTTGAGGCGTAATTTACAAGCAGAGTAAACAAGCTGCAAAAACTGCAAACCCTAAAATGGCATATTCTTAGACAAAGAGAAAGGAAAATAAAAACAAAAAGGGCTAAGCTATCTTTACGAATTTAGCTTTTGGAGTCCCACAGATTGGACAGATATCTGGCACGGTGCCTTCGAAGGTGTTGCCGCACACTGGACAAACATGCAATTCGACCGCTGGAAGGTCTTTTTTTGTTTTGACTGCATCGATGGCTTTCTTGTATAGGTCGGCGTGTATTTGCTCTACTTTGTTGGCATAGTCGAAGCTTTGGAGTGCAGCTTTGTTGCCTTCTTCTTTTGCTTCGTCGATGAACTGGGGGTACATTTTTGTGAACTCGTAGGTTTCGCCTGAAACTGCGGTGCTGAGGTTGTCGGCTGTGGATTTGACTTGGCCTAGGACTTTGAGGTGGTTTAGGGCGTGGACGGTTTCTGCTTCAGCCGCTGCTTTGAAGAGTTTAGCAATCTGTGGGAAACCTTCTGCTTCTGCGGCTTTGGCAAACGCGGTGTAGAGGCGGTTTGCTTGGGATTCGCCTGCAAACGCAGCTTTTAGATTTTCTTGAGTTTTAGCCATATTAAAATCACCACAGTCTCTAAAGATAATCGGAGTTATAAGGACTAGCTTAACGCTGATACAGCTGAGCCATTTCATTTTTTCTCTTTGTGCGGGTGTAGCGGTTTGTGGATGCCACAAGACTGCAGATGTTGCGGTTGCTTTTTGGGTTGTAAAAAACGCCGACGATGAGCACTATTACTCCAACGACGGGTAACACAAGCACAGCCTCGACCCTGTAACCGAGGTACATGAATATGTGGTTGTATGGTGGCTACCACATACGTTAATACTGTTGGGCAGAGGGCTGTTTAGTGGAGATTATTTGTTATGGCTTCTATGGAGCAAAAGAGCCCGAGCGGTGAACCCAAACACACGCCGGGTCACAGCACCACCGTAGTTATCGTTAGTGACGGCACTTTTATGTGTCCTGAATGCGGCAAAACCTTCACCACAAAAGATGCTGCCGAAGAACACCTGCATGGGGTGCATTTGGAGCATCTGCGCAATGTACACGGCGAATTCCACAGCAAAGACGTCGTTGGACACCATGTCGAATAGGCAATCGCCGTTTTTCCAGACGGGTTAGCCTTAAGGTAGTGAAGGGCGGTGGGATTAACTTTAAATCTTTAGGGTTTACACTGCAACAATTATGAAGATAATCACTATAATCGGCGGCATAGTTGCTGTTATCTGTTTCTTTTTTGCAGTTGTCTTTGGGTTAGCTGCTTCTGTGCAGGCTACAACTTCAAGGTTGGCGGTCAGCGGCATCCTTTTCATAATCGGCGTAACCGTAGTTGTGGGGGTCTGGTACCTTAACCGTAGACCCAAAACCGTGGTTCAACACCTTGAACTCTCCGGTGAAATGAGGGCAGCGCGGATTAAATGTCCCAACTGCGGCGGCAGCATAAACGCAAGCGAAATAAAAATAGTCCAAGGTGTTCCATATGTTAAGTGTCCGTATTGTGGGACCACGTTTGAGGTGGCTGAGGAACCGAAATGGTAAAGCGTCTACCCATTGTTTTAGCTGTAGTTTTGGTAGTGGCAGCTTCCGTTGCCAGCGGTGTCCAAGCGCAGAATTTGGCGTACACCGTTAACCATGAGTGGGCGCAACTCTTCATCAACCAAGACGGCACCGTGGATTTGATCTACAACATCTCAGTTACCGTGACTCAGGGAAGCATGGGCGGCTTCTATGTAGGGCAACCCAACGGTGACTACACGATAGGTGAAGCCCGCGACCAAAAAGAGAATCCGCTTGAGGTTAACTATGCTAATGAGGGCAGTAACTACCGGGTTGATGTACTCTTCAACCCCAGATTGCAGGCAGGACAAACTGTCTGGTTCCAAGTCACCACCAATGTCGGCGGTATGATAAGCAACGACACCACCAACCCCGGCAACTACGGCATGCAATTTGCGCCACAGTGGATTGAAGATTTACCCATCAACGATGTGCGTGTGCAGATTGTTTTGCCCCCAGGTGTAACCACAAGCGATGTAAAGACAACGGAGAACTTTTACAATGGCACCTCGACTGTGGAGGATAGGTTGGCGGTTTACTGGGAGAAGCCACAGATTGGGGCGGGTGAACAGTTTATCGTTGGCGTGTCTTTTCCCTCGCAGTTCCTGCCCAATTATACTCCGCCCAGCGGAGGCGGCTTTGGCGGTTGGGGAGAAATCCTCGCGGTGGCAGGAGTAATCATCGCAGTCATTATCTTTCTCTTCATCATCGTTTGGGTTTTTCGCAAAAACCGCTACCAATCCCCCAGAGTCAGCATGGAAACCCTAGGCGTCAAACGCGGCTTAACCGCGGTGGAAGCCTCCTACCTCTTAGACCTTAAGCCCACGCAAGTCGTAACCGAAATCCTCTACAGTCTACTGCAGAAACGTGCGGTGTGGGCAGTCGAAACTAAGCCGTCGCTCAAGCTTAAGGTGCTGCCTCCCTACGAAGACAAAGTGGGCACCAAAGAGAACCCGCTGCGCTACTACGAAATTGACTTTTTGCACTCCCTCAAAGAAGACGGTAGCCTTGATGAGGAAAAGCTGGCGAAAACCGTCATGTTCCTCCGCGACACGGTGGAGCAGAAGCTGGAGGGTTACAGCCGCAAAGACACCGTGGACTACTACCGCAGGATTGTGGCGAAGGCTTGGACGCAGGTGGAGCAGGCGGGCACACCGGAACTCGCCTCCAACGCCTACAACGAGCAGTTGCTCTGGCTCATGATGGACCCCAACCAGCGCAACCGCACCGAAACCACCTTCCACGACCGACCCTTCCAGCCGCAGCCGCTTTGGTTCTGGTGGTGGTACGGCTACACCATCTATCACCCCCACCCCGCATATTCACCCAACATATCCGCACCCGCACAGTCGCCGACGCCCACGCCGATTCCAGGCGCCGAATTCGCCAACAACATAGCCACCGCAGTAGAAGGCACAGCCAACAACGTCGTCGTTAACCTCGAAAAATTCGCCAACGCCATCGTGCCCCCGCCGCCCAAAACCAGCCATGCCCCAGCTCCACACAAGGAAGGGTGCGTCTGCGCTTGCGCTGCGTGTGCGTGTGCCTGCGCCTGTGTATCCTGTGCTTGCGCGTGCGCAGGGGGAGGAGGACACTAAATGAGTTTCCTAAAAAACCTGGGTAAAAAACAGACTGTGCCAACTGGGCGCTATAGTTACCGTGGAACAGACGAGTTCGCAGGCATGTCACTGCAACTCCGCATAGAGCAAAACGGGCAAGGCGTCATGGTCATCAACGGCAACAACGTCTTGCACCTAAACCAAACCGCAACCGCCTACGCCTACTACTTCATGCAGGGGCTACCCGAGAAAGAGGCAGTCGCAAAAATCCGCGGCATGTACCGCGTCAAAGCTGAAGAGGCAAAAGTGGATTACCAACGCCTCGTCTACACAATCAGCACGTTGGCGCAAACACAGAAAATCGACCCCGTCACCTACCTTGAAATTGAAAAAGCTGAGCCGTTTAGCCATCAGTATTCGGCGCCGCTACGGATGGATATGGCGTTGACTTTCCGCTGCCAAAACAACTGCATCCACTGCTACGCCGGCGGACCACATGAAACGCCCGAACTCACCACCGCACAGTGGAAAACCGTTATCGATAAACTAAGCAGCATAGGCGTCTTCATCTTAACATTCACTGGCGGTGAACCCACGCTGCGCGACGACTTGCCCGAACTGCTCCATTACACCCAAAACAAGGGAATGGTAGCGGGCTTAATCACCAATGGGCGACGCCTCGAAGACAAGGCGTACGTGGATGCGCTGGAAAGAGCTGGGTTGGACTTCGTGCAGATTACGCTTGAATCGCACAAGCCTCAGGTGCATGACGCCATGACTAAAGCCGAGGGCAGTTGGAAAGAAACCGTGGCAGGCATAAAAAACGCAGTGCACTCAGAGATTTACGTTTCCACCAACACCACGCTTAGCAAACACAACGCCGCCGACTTCCTAACAACCATAGATTACATCAAGGAGTTGGGTGTGGATGCGTTTGGCTGCAACAGCCTCATCTACAGCGGCAAAGCCCCAGCGGCAAGCAACGAATTCGCACTCTCCACCGACGAGTTAAAAGCGCTTCTGCCGCAGGTCCGCGACAAAGCCAACCTGCTGGGACTCAAATTTCTCTGGTACACGCCCACCCAGTACTGCGAATTCGACCCCGTCCAACTGGGTTTAGGCATCAAAAGCTGCACCGCCGCCATGATAAACGCCTGTGTGGGCCCCAACGGCGACGTTTACCCCTGCCAAAGCTACTTCGAATCCATGGGCAACATACTTACCGAGCCTTGGGATAGAATCTGGAACAACCCCCTTGCTACCAAACTGCGGAGCCGCGGTTACGTGGAGGAGAAGTGCAGGGACTGCGCTGAGTTGCAGGTCTGCGGCGGCGGATGTCCCCTTGAACTCCAAAACAAAGACCACAGTTGCACTTCAACAGCATAATTTATTTCTAAGCAAGCCCTCCTCTTTTAGCGTCAAACAGTTTCTGTGAGTGTATAGTAGAGAATGGCTCATGAGGAGAAGCCGAGGCTAGTCGTTTTCGACGTTGAAGGAGTGTTGATTCCCAAAAACCGCTTCTTATTCGAAATGGGCAAAGCAGTAAGTTTGTCTGTGTTGATTAAGCTGCTTTTCTTCGGTTTCCTCTATGAAGCAGGCATCCTTAAGCTTGAATCTACGCTGCGGCACATCTACGGCGACTTAAAAGGCGTAAAAGTAGACACAATGGCCGAGATTTTCAACAAAATACCCGCCACACCCTTTCTTCAGAGCCTTTTTTTGCAGCTTAAAGAACGCAACTGCAAAACAGCCCTTATCACATCAGGATTACCGACGAGTCTAGTCAAGAAATTAGCTGAATGCGTAGGCGCCGACTACGCTTACGGCATCGAAGTTGAACAGAAGGACGGGCGCTTAACGGGTCAAATCAGCGGCGACGCCATAACCAAGAACGGTAAACTATCGATTCTCTGCGAAATCCTCAACCGAGAAAGGCTTATGGTGGGAGACTGCGTTGTAGTTGGCGACGACAGAAACAACCGCTGTATTTTTCTTCCAGGTGCATTGAAAATAGGTTTTAACGCTGATTTCGTGATAAGGGTGGTTGCGGACAGGGTTGTTAACGGTAAACTCTTAGGCATATTGCCCATTATCGACGGCAAACCACACAAACGCACCTTTCCCAGCGCCAACGACTTAGTTCGAGAAGACATCCATGCCGCAGGCTTCTTTATGCCCGTCATCGCAGGCATGGTTGGCATCCCAGCCGTGGCAATCATCATAACCGCTATAGCCATCATCTACACAGTCTCCGAACTGTTCCGCTTAGAAGGACGCACCATACCAGTTGTCTCCACCGTAACCAGCCATGCTGCCTCCCAGTCGGAACTCTATGGTTTCGCCGCTGCTCCCCTCTACTTCGCCTTCGGCATAGTGGCGACCCTAATTTTGTTTCCCACCCACGCAGGCAGTGCAGCCATAGCCATGTTCTGCTTAGGCGACAGCAGCGCATCCCTGTTCGGCGGGACAATTTCAACCTCTCTCCCATTCAACAAGGGCAAAACATGGGAGGGGACCCTCGCAGGATTCATCTTCGCATTTCTAGCCGGGAGCTTTTTTGTTCCGCCGCCGTTAGCGTTGGTAGGCGCCGCCTTTGCGATGACCATCGAAGTTCTGCCCCTGCCAATCAATGACAACGTTTTGATACCGATTTTAACCGGGGCTTTCTTGACGTTGCTGATTTAGGGGGTTTCTATTTGTTTTTTGATGGTTAACCTTTACTCTGAGAAACAATCAACGCCATTTTCTGCTGGTGACTGAGTTTTTTGATTTGCCGTTCCCGCTTCATCGCTGCACTGCGGGTGCCAAAAAGCTCCACATACGCCACTCTCTGCGGGCGGTGGGATTTGGTGTATTTGGCGCCTTTGCCATTCTCATGTTGCTTTGTACGCTCGTCAAGGTCTTTAGTGTAACCTGTATAGTAGGTTCCGTCTACGCATTGCAGGATGTAAACGTAAAACGACATAAGCGTGTTTGCTCCTAACACATAGGTGCTAGGTTATCGTAGACGACCCCTTTTTGCATTGCCCTCTTAAGGTAGGTTTCAGGGTCAACTTCCTGCACTCTGCCGCGGTCTACGTCGATTATGTAGATTTCTTGGATGCGAGCATTCTTGATTTCGTCTAATGATACGGGCGGTTTTTGGTAGTAGGCATCAATTAACGCTTTCACAACCTCAATGTCTGGGACGGTACGGTTGCGGGGAGGCTTAGCGAAAACCTGTGGAAACGGCAAAATATAGTGCGGGGGTACTCCTAAAGCGAATTTGCCTGCGAAACTGCTGTAGCGGACGATTTTGCTGGCTAGCCGTGCGGAGGTGTAGGTTAGGGGTGCCAAGGCGTTGTCGGGGGGGATGTAGCCGGTTTCTATTTCGACTATGAGGTTGCCTAAGCCTTTGACGCCGTATAAGTCACAGGTTAAAAGCTCGTTGAGGGGGTATTCAAGTTGGATTTCGTAGTCTTTTTCGAGGAGGTATTTGGCGCAGACCAACTCCATGACGGAGTGGTTGATTTTGACGATGTTTTCTTTTTGGAGTTTTATGAGCCAATCTTTTAGGAGGTTGAGCTTTTGGTCTACGATGGGGGAAGCGTTGTAGGTTAACCTGTCTAGGAGAAGTTCGAGGTCGCTTTGGAATTTCTGCCTGTTACTCATATGATGGTTCCCTTACCGAAATCATTGGCGACGGCTCATGTGGTATTAACTAGGTGTGTTTTGATATATAAAGCCAGAAATGCCTGCAACCTGCCTTAGAACGTGCGGTTTAGCGATTGTTTGCTTATATAGGTAACATGTCTAGCGGGCAAGCCCTGTTTTTCCCATGGTTTTTTAGCTAGATTTATGCTTTACCCCTCCATTTCCACTGGAACTTTTTAACGTAGCCCTGTACAAACAACAATAAATAAGGCATAAAAATTCAGTTTACATACCAAGTTGAGGCGCAAGCTGAATCAACTATGCTAAGAACAGTTGTCAACATTAACTGACCAGCTTTAGTGAATCTCTTGCGATAGCATCAATTGGGTTTGTTCTGCGGTTTGGTTAACATATGGCTGAACTTTGTTAGTTGAGCAGGCTTAGCCTCAACTTGGCCGTCAATTTACGCTTGAGTCAATACGAGCCGTGCGTTGGCTACGTCGACTTCGACGATTTTACAGCCGGCAAACTCCATAGCTGAACCCATGATGTCTCTAACAACAACTTTGTCAGCTTCAGCTTTAGCGTAGATTACGTCTTTGATTTGGATTTTTCCGTCGAGTATAACGTTAAATTCACACATGACTAATCACAGATAGGAATTATTTTTGGAGTAAATAGGGATTTTGCCGCAATCAACAAAAAGGCACGTTTAACTACGCACTTAGGCGGTTAATAGATGCCGCCTTCTCGGAAGTAATGGTTCTCTTCTTTCTTGGGACCAAAACTCCTAACGCCATCCCGCTTAAGCTGACACCGCAACTCAGAAGCGTACTTTTTGGTGATTTCACCCTTCTTCTCCAAGTAAGAAATGATTTCTTCAGCCTGCGCTTCAGTGTCGCATCGACGCAGAAAATCCACGGCTTGAGGGTTGAAATGGCGTAGTTTGTCAGGGGTCTGAGTAGATTCACCTAGTGGTTCATGGCATTCGTCGCATTCGCATTCTTCGGCTTCTTCAGCCGCCAACTCAGCTTCCATCGGGGATTTACGGATAGCGTCTATTGGAACTTTGACTTCTCCTGACTCTAACTCCTCGTAGAGATGCGGAAACATTTTCTTGAGGGATTTTTTGTCAATAGCCATAAGCCATCAATTAATAAAATATTGGAAAGGGTGGTTTATGTTCTTTATTGATTTAGAAGATAGTTTCTTCGGGGGCTATTGTGGAATAAACTGCTGGGCAGGGTTTGTTTGAAGGGTTCTTTCGAGTTCCTTTATAGTTAGCCCTTTGAGTTCGTCGCCAAAAGTTTCGCATCGACGCTTTTTGCCCGCTTCCTCTGTGCTTCGTGCCACGATTTCAAGCCCATGCCTCAAAGGGGTTTGGGCGTAGATGTGAAAGGACTCCAAAGTGGCGCCTCTCTTATTCACCGTCCTCCACCCTGTCCGCGTCACTTCTACGCCGCCAGCTTTTAGCACAGTTAGAATGCTTTCGAGGTCGTCGGTGTAGACGGCAACATCGATGTCACTGCCCACCTTGATGGTGCCCCGCCAGACACTGCCGATCAAAACTGGCGAGTAAGCACTCAAAAGATGCATCACGTCGAGGGCTTCTTGGCGCATCTCGATTAGGCGGGTTTTTCGGCGGTCGCCTTCGTTTTCCTCCGCGATTTTGTCGAGTTCCAAGGCGACTTCAAGGTTGGAGGGCAAAAAATGTGTCCCCAGAGTCTGCGCTGCTTTGTCTTTGGCTTGTTTGTACTCCTTTTCTGCTCCAAAATAGAGCAGTGTAGCGGCTTCACGTGCAACTCGCCGTTTGAGTTCATTGTCTTCAGGCAAAGCTGCTACCGTTTAGCGATGGATTCGTAGAGCGACACAGTCTTCTCCGCAATCTTGTTCCACGTGAACTCGGCTAAAACGCGTTTTCTGCCGTTTTTGCCCAGCATCTTCATACGGTCACGGCTCTCTAAGGCGCTGGTGACTCCCCAGGCGATGTCGCTGGGGTTGTTGGGGTCGATGTGGTAGCCGCATTGTTCTTCACCGCAGCAAATAACGATTTCTCGCATGCCGCTGACGCCTGCCGCACCCACAACCACTGGTTTCTCCATGCTCATAGCTTCCAAGGCGACGATGCCGAAGGGTTCATAGTAGCTTGGGAACACGGCTATGTCGCATGCGGCGTAGTGGAGGATGCGTTCTTCTTCGGGGATGAAGTCGAAGCAGAATTTGACGTATTCGTTGAGGCGTATGGTGCGGGTGAGGTTTTGGAGGTACTCTTGCAAGTCGCCTACGCCCACGATGACTAGGCGAGCTTTTGGGATTTTTGTGAGGATGTGGGGCATAGCCATGATGAGTTTGTCTACGCCTTTGACGCCGACGAGTCTGCCTAAAAAGAGAATCATGTATTCATCATCTTTTATGCCGTATTTAGCTCGGATGCGAGCGGTGTCTGCAGGGTTGATGTTTGCTGGGTTGTACTTCTGTGGGTCCACGCCGTTGTAGCTAACCTGAATTTTGTCGCGTGGAAAACCCAATCCAATGAGTTCGTCTTTCATAGCGTAGGATACTGTGACAACCATGTCAGCTGTTTTGCCTGCACGCAACTCGATGTTGCTTACGACGCCTGAGCCGTTGCCCATGGTACGTCCCTTCTCGGTACTGTGCACGTGGAAAGCAAAGGGCAAATCCGTTTCCCGCTTAACCGTTATGCCGCCCATAGCTGAGAGCCAGTCATGTGCCACTACGACGTCGTATTTCATGCCTTCCCGCTTGATTAACTCGTTAACCAGTTTAGCCGCGGAGAGGTAATTGTAGACCATGAGTTTGCCGAAGAGGTGGATGCCTCTGCCCCATTTGCGGATGTCTTCGGCTATGACATCAGGCAATGAATCGGATACATCAATGTGGAGGGGGCGGTGAATTTCTATGCCGCGCCAGATTTCACGTGTGGGCAAAGACCCGGCATCGTCGTTCATTGTGAAAACGGTTACGTCATGGTCGTTTAAGACGAATTTTCGGGTGATTTCTGCAGCGTAAGTTCCTAGTCCCCCAACGATTTTAGGCGGGT
>JBNIDO010000022.1:0-33542 GCA_050108095.1 Bathyarchaeia archaeon | reverse complement strand
ATAGACAAAAACAGCTATCTTCATCCTTCGAGAGTCACCATTATCACTGGATTAGGTGGGAAACTGTGTACTAAAGCTTTACCTATTCAAAGAAACCGCCTAAACCAAGGGGTACCATTAATTCTTGGTCTTGCTTAGGAAAAGTTTGATTAGCCTGAATTACAATACAAATACAGGCAGGTGCCCCAAAATTGAGTTTATCACCTATTAAACAGGAAATTCTGGAGTCTATGTTCCTCAACGAAAAACCGACGAGAGCCATGGACATCGCTAAAGAGGCACACAAAGAATTCCAGCCGGTCATGATGCACCTCTTGGGACTCCAACGCATGGGTTACATCACATCCCCAGAAAAGGGACTCTACCTCATAACAGCCAAAGGAAAAAAGGCTCTGGGCTTCCCCGAAATAACCAAAGAAAAAGCCACCGCCATACTTGCCTACGCCCCACATGACAGAGCATTCAACTTCTATGCGACAGTCGGTCAACCACTCAGCATCCATGCCCACAACCTGCGGGATTTCACAGTTAAAATCGACAAGGTTGACCCGATTTCGCTTGAGTTCCACTTCAAACGCGGCGACTTCGAAGCATGGTTTAGGGGGCTTGGCGACGAGGAACTTGCCAAAAAGATGGCTATGCTAAAAGAACGCAACGTCACCGGTGAAGACCTGCTCAAGCGGCTTCACGAAATTGTAGATGAACGCTACCACGAGCTAGCAAAGTTGGCGGGACAAGTGTTCCCTGAAAACGAGGAAGACCACGGCAAAAAAGCCGAACATGCACATATGCACACTCACCAAGACGGCGTCACCCATGAACATCCCCACACTCACCCCCATGACCACATCCACCCCTAAAAACCTCCACTATCCTTTTTAGGATATTATAAAAAAGCAAAGTTAGTCGGCAAAAAGCCGACGCGCAAAAAAAATTGCGGCTTATGTTATTTGCTTGTAGATTGGGTGCTCTTTGAACTTGAGGATTGTTGAAGACCATTCTATGGTTCCGCTTGGCAGTCTTGTGCAGAGCGACTGTACCTTTGCGCCGCCTGCAATGAAGCGTACGCCGTCAAGCATTTCGCCTTTTGTGACGCCTGAAGCAGCGAAAATCATTTCGTTGCCCTTCGCTAACTCGTCTTCAGTGTAGGTTTTCTCCACGTCGACACCTGCAGCTTTTAGCCTTTCCATGCGTTTGGGGTCGTCTTTTTTGTCTTTCCAAACCTTCACCAGCATGGTTCCGCCGAGACACTTTACTGCGGTGGCTGCGATTGTGGCTTCTGCGCCTGCGCCTGCACCTAAAAGCAAGTCTACGCCCGAATCAGGTAGGCAAGTGACGATGGAGCCTGCGATGTCGCCGTCTGTGATGAGGATAATGCGTACGCCCATTTTTCTGAGACGTTTTAGCAATTCGTCGTGTCTGGGCCGTTCGAGCATGATGACAGTGAAGTTGGTTAATGGCCGCTTTTTGAGTTTGGCTATGGTCTGCACGATTTCCTCTATGGACATGTCTAGGTTGATTTTGCCCTTCGCTATGCCGTTGGTTGCCACTTTGAAATAGTAGCCGTCGTCTGGCAGCACCTGAAGGCAACCTGCGGGGGCGCATGCCAAAGCGGAGATGGCGTCTTTTCTGCCTTTTGAAGTTGCAGTGGTTCCGTCAACTTGGTCGATGACAAATTCGACTTTGGGTCCGTTGCCTGTGCCGACTCTTTCACGGTTGTTAAAGGCGGGGGCGTTGTCTTTGGGTCCCTCGCAGCAGATGACTTCGCCGTCAACCTCTGTTTGGTTGAGGACTGCACGGGAAAAGTCCAGAGCGGTTTGGTCTACCATGTCTGGTTCACCTTTACCGATGTGGAGGGCTGCCCCGACGGCGCCGGCGGTAGTTATGCGGATTAAAGATGGGCCGAGAGATCGCAGAGAGGTCATGTCTATCACTTTTTCCTCTCGTTTTGCCAGAGCTCTACAAACTCCATGTAGTTCTGAGCGATTTTCTCGCTTGCAACTCTCTTATCTATCTTGCCTGCACGGTACTCAACTAGTGGGTCCCAGAATATGGTTCGTCCAACAGCAAAGCCGATTATGCCAGGGATTTTTGCGCCAACCGCCAGCCATTCTTTGACTTTGTCTTTGGATTCGCCACGTCCCAGTGTGATGACGCCTACTTTGCGTCCGCTCGCTTGGGCTTGGGCAACGATGGCTTTGGCGTCTTCTGGGTCTTCTACGCCTTCGAGTTTCCAGATGGCTGGTTCCACGCCTGCGTCTTGGATTTGCTTTAGGCATTCACACATAAGCTTTGGACGCAACTGGGTGTCGTAGGCTGATTTTTCGCCGCCTACCTTTGCAAGTTGTTCCGGGCTGGCGGGGACGATGAGTTCGAAGAGGAAGGTTCGGTTGTTGCTTGCAAGGTAATCGCTAAGTACCTTTAGCCTCTCAAGTTGGCGTTTGTTTAACACGGGGTCGCTCTCTGGGTTATAGCGGACCAGTACCTTGAGGAAAGTGGGGTCAAATTCTTCGATGTGCCTGGCGAATTGGTTGCCATATTCAAAGTCAAACTCGTCTTGACCCGATTTTTCTGCGGGCATTGCAAAGTTGAAGCCGTCTTTTTTGGCTTCCCGCAAGATGTTTGCGCCGAATTCTTCGTCAACCAGCAACCCGGCGATGTCTTTAGGAACTTTCCGCTCAAGCGCCAATTTGAAGCCTTCAAAAATTATTTGTTTGGCTTCCTCGATGCTCTTTTTCTCTTCAGCTGTGGGGGCACGCCCTTTGATACCGAACATTTTTTCGATAAAAGAAGCGCGATGATCAAACGCTAAAATCAACAAATCCATGTTAGACCAATCGGTCATTTTTTCACCGTAAGTGTATTCTTGTTTTTACCCAAATAAATTAGTATTGCTAAAATAGAAACAACAAATGTAACAACGCTGTTTTAGTGTTGGGCTCCATGCAGAAACGGCCAACATGTGGGTGTGGAAGCATGATCAAATGCTTTTCTCAACATTGTGAAAAGCACACTGATTAGTCGAATGCCAACACAAAACTGACCGATCGCAGCCAAACTTGCTCATTAACAGCAAGTTATACCCTTTTGTGAGCGGTCTGTCAGTTTTGAATAACGTTTTATGCGAATTGTTTGATAAATTAAAAGGGTAAAGAGTGGGGGAAGGCTTGGCACTGTTTAGCGGAAGTGTCCGCAGTCGCCGAAGCCGTAGCCGTTTCCACCCACGCCGCTATAGCGGTGCTGGTACTGCTCTTCTTGGCCACAGCCATAACCGTAGCCATGGCAGTAACCGTTCTGGTAGTAGCCGTCGCCAGCCCCAGTTAAGCAGTCGCCTGAACCGGCGTAAGTGCCGTTCTCATAACAGTAAGGCTCTCCTGTTGTGGAGTTGATACAGTAAGGTGGAACCGCGCTAATGTCTCCTGTTACGCAGGGTGGCTCCACTTGTCTGTTAACCGTGGTGGTAAATGGGGTTTGGTTTGCGAATTGTGCTGCAGTAACACCGACTAAAGCAGCCGCCATCAAAGCGACCACAACCGTTGTAAGGATTATTTTTGTTTTCATTCTTTTTCACCTAAGTATACTTATGGTTGGGGTGATTTGGATGTTGGTTGAAACGAAACTGAAACATTTGTTGAAACAGTTTTCAATCCGAGAAAAGCTCTTTTTGGGTTAATTGCTACCCGAAAGTTTCTGGTGCGCTTGTGTTAGTGTTTTTGTGATTTGCTTCCAGTGTGCTCCTTGCCAGTAGACCTGCCCACAGTTGGGACACTGCCAAAACTGGTCATAGTAGCGATATGTGTTGGGCTCCAGTTTGTCTTTTAGTTGTTCTTTGGTGGCTGATTTGATGGGCGTGTTGCAGATAGGACAATAAGCCCTATCCATATCAATCGCCAAAGGTAACCCGAACCGCCCCGCAACTTCTGCGAGCCTATCAGACTCGGTTTTGCCTTCAACAAAAAAAGCTTCAGAGCCGCGGCTGATGGCGCGTTTGTAGAGTTCCAGATCCCTAGTCAAAAGCACACGTCCCTCCGCCTTCGCCATCCCCAAAAGCTCATCATCGCCCAACTTCACCGAATAAACAACGTCGTATCCCATCATGCGTAGCCAACGCGCCAGCTTCCCCAGCATGGCGTCAGCTAAAAACTTCAAGATGCCCCTCCACCGACTATGCTGCCGACGCCTCCTTTAGCAACTATTTGGTCGTCCTCGTAGACGACTTCGCCGTTGACTATTGTTTTGGCGACTTTGCCATAGAGGTCCCAGCCGTTGTAGGGCGAGAATTTTGCTTTGGATTTGAATTTGGAGGCGTCGATTTTGAATTGGCGGTTGAAATCGACGAGGGTGAGGTCAGCGTTTTTGCCTGCTTCAAGATGGGCACGGTCGCTTAAGCCGAAGATTTCTGCGGGTTTCTCAGCAAGAAGCGAGACGACTTGGTTAATTGTTAACTTGCCTTTTCTAACCATTGTCAACATAAGCGGCAGCGTGGTTTCCAGTCCGGGCGCGCCGACCTTAACGTCCCAAATGCTGGCAGCCGACTTTTCCTCCAATGCATGTGGTGCATGATCAGAACCGATGGTATCCACCGAACCATCTTCGATGCCCTTCCAGAGTGCGTCAACGTGGGTGCGGTCGCGAAGAGGCGGCGCAATAAGCAACATCGAGCCAACACGCAGCAAATCGTCACTGCTCAACATCAGATGGTTTGGCGTAACTTCACAGGTGGCTTTTCTATCTGCCTCTTTAGCCTCAGCAATTGCCCTCAACCCCTCTTTGCTGGTGACATGGCAGAAATGCAGTCGCACCTCTGTCCCCTCGCTGGCTTTGAGCAGGCGCTGGATGGCTCGTAGCTCGACTTGTTCAGTGTGGGCTCGCAGGTAATCGACTGTGGCGACCTTTTGGTTTTTCTTGAGTACAGCCTCACTCGCCGCCACCATCGCATGGTCCTCGGCGTGAACTGCAACGAGGGCTTTCTGTTCAGCGGCGGCTTGGAGGGCTTCTCTGATGGCTCCGTCGTCGTCCACGTTTACTCCGCCCACTTGGTTGCCCATGAAAAACTTGAATGCCACCGCGCCTACGCCAACAATCTCTTTGATTTCTGGCAGGGTTTTTGGGAACTCGGAGTAGAAGCCGACGTTTACGAGGAGTTGGCGTCTGGCGGTTTGGATGCGGTTTCGCAGGCTTTTAGCGCTCATGGTGACAGGGTCGTTGTTGGGCATATCAAAGACGGTTGTGAATCCACCTGCCGCAGCCGCGGAGGTCCCTGATGCGAAAGTTTCTTTGTAGCTTCTGCCCTCGTCCCGTAGATGCACATGCTCATCGATTAATCCCGGCAGCGTCAGCAGCCCGTGCAAGTCGGTTTTGGCGTCGGCTTGGGGCATGTGGGTTTCTCTGCCGATTTTCAGTATCTTACCCTCTTCGATGGCGATGCTACAGTCTACGACTTGCCCTTTGAGGTAGGCTTTGGCGTTTAAGAGGACAGAATCAACAATCAAGTCGGTTCACTGTGTATGCAATAGCGGGTGGTTTACTAAAAAGGTTGTTCGCCCAAAAATGGGCAATGTTTAGCCTTTGACGACTGCTATGGGCACTAAGCGCGCGACTTTGGTCGCGATGCCAATTGTGTCGCTGACTTCGGCAACCATGTCCACGTTCTTATAGGCAGGGTCCGCTTCTTCGGCGAGCACCGACGCGCTTGCAGCTCGGACGGCTATGCCACGTTTTTCGAGGCTGGTTTTAACGTCTCCACCCCAGAACTGCCGTTTTGCAGCGCTACGGCTCATCATGCGCCCTGCACCGTGTGCGGTTGAGCCGAAGGTTAATTCCATGGCTTTCTGTGTGCCAACGAGCACCCATGAACTGGTGCCCATGCTGCCCGGGATGAGAACGGGTTGTCCTTCGCTGCGGTAATCCTCAGGTACGGCTTCATGCCCCGGTGGGAAAGCGCGGGTGGCGCCTTTGCGGTGCACCCAGACTTTTCGGTTGACGCCGTCTATGTCGTGGGTTTCTACCTTGGCGATGTTGTGGGCGACGTCATAAACGAGTTCTAACCCGAATTTTTCGGGGTCTTCTCCGTAGACCTGTTGGAAGCTCTGGCGCACCCAATGCATAATCGCCTGTCGGTTGCAGAAGGCGTAGTTGACGGCGCATGCCATGGCTTCGACGTAGTCTTTGGCTTCTGGGCTGCTGCCGGGTGCACAGGCTAATTCTCGGTCTGGTAGGGTGATTTTGTATTTTTGGACGGCGTGTTCCATGACTCGGAGGTAGTCGCTGCAGACTTGGTGTCCGTAGCCTCGGCTGCCGCAGTGAATCATAACGGTGACTTGGCCTTCGTGGGTTAATCCGAAGGTTTTGGCTGTTTTGGGGTTAATGATTTTGTCGACTCTTTGAATTTCTAAGAAGTGGTTGCCGCTGCCCAACGTGCCAATCTGGCTTAATCCACGGTTTTTGGCGGTTTGGCTGACTTTGTCGGGGTTGGCGTTTTTCATGCGCCCGTTCTCTTCGCAGTGTTTGGCGTCTTCTGCCCAGCCCAAGCCGCGGTCTATGAGCCACTGGACGCCTTCGACAGCGAGAGTTTCTAAGTCACTTTTGGATACTGTGAAGTCTTTGCGTTTGCTACCCAAGCCTGAGGGAACATTGCGGAAGATGGCTTCGGTGAGTGGCGCAAGTTTGGAGCGGATGTCTTTGTCGGTGAGGTTTGTGGCTAAGAGGCGGACTCCACAGTTTATGTCGTAACCGACGCCGCCGGGGCTAATCACGCCTTCGGTGTAGTCAGTGGCTGCGACGCCGCCGATTGGGAACCCATAGCCTTCATGTCCATCGGGCAATGTGATGGCGTGTTTGTAGATGCCAGGTAACTGGGCGACGTTACTGCACTGCCAAAGTGTGCGGTCTGTCTTCATCTTGTCTAGCAGTGCCTGATTGGCAAAAACCATGCCTGGAACCCGCATCGCTGGTTTGTACTTAGGAATCTGCCACATGCAATCGTTAACTTTCTCTATTGGAACCCGTTCGGGAACTGCTCTGCTTTCACTTTCACCCAAAATCTTTCACCTTGCAACACAAAAGAGGTGCAGATTATAAAATGTTTATGACTGCCCTTTAGCCAACTTCGATTTTGCATATTCGATGAATCCGCGGACACAGTTTTCCAGCACCGTCTTTTTGTAGATAGGGTGGTCTTTGACGTAGTCCTGTATCTGAGTCATAACTGGGTCAGCTTCGACTATGCTGTCGCGGATTTGTTCGAGGGATTTGTTTGCTTTGACGCCTGTTTCGGCAATGTCCGCCCAGAGTTGAAGTTGCACCTTGTAGGCTTTGAGGCGGTTGACGGCGGTGTCTGCTTTGCCGAAGTGGCTGAAGTAGAGCGCGGTAGGTTGCAGAGCGATTAGCTTGTCAAGCGAAGCCAAGGCGGATTCAAGGTAAAAAGGTGGAGGCGTAGTCGGAACCACCACTCCGCACTCAGGCAGATAGGTGCCTGCAGTGTCGCCTGGGAACACTCCGCCGTTAAAAGGTTCTTGGAAACTGAGGTTGTGTGAAGCATGTCCCAAGGTTTCAGTAACCGTAAGCTCCGCGTCGCCGCCTATGCTGATGCTGCCCTCTGTCATGGTGACTATGCGACCGTTGGGAACGGGTTCGGGTTTTCCGAAGACTTCACTGACATAGCCCAGCACTGCCTGCGAGGAGGGCCAGAGGCGTTCAGGGTTGATTAGGTGGGGTGCGCCGCGTGGATGCACGATGACTTTGGCGTTTGGCAGCGACTTAAGCAGAGTGCCAGCGCCGCCGCCGTGGTCAAGGTGAACGTGGGTTACCGCTACATACTGCACTGACATCGGTTTGATGTCTAGCTCCTGCAGAGCGGAGAGGAGTTGCGGCACTGAATTGGTTGGGCCTGACTCGACAAGCACAGGGGTTTCGCCGCATAGGATGTAGCTGCATATGAGTTGTTTTATGCCGCCGGTACAAAGTTCAACTTGGTGGAGGTTTTTTCCGATTTGCTTGGTATGCATAATATGGATGAAGGAGTGGCTTGAAGCATAAACGTTTCCACAATAATCGGGAAAACAGTGATTTTAGGTGCTATAAGTTAAACAGACCATTAGATAAGAAAGCATAATTTCCGTTGAAAAGTTAAACCTCTGCTTCTTTAGGGAGCCCTTCTTTTTCAGACAAAGGAATTGGTGGAATCTCTTTGTTGATCGGAATTTCTTTTAGAGTTACAGCAGCTTCTTTTTTGGCTCGAGCGTTTGCCCGCAAATCAAGAGCCAGCATAATCAAGTAGGGAATGGCTAGGTATAATCCTGCCAAAACAGGATTACTTAAAAACGCCACAACAGTAAACAACTGCGCAATGTCAAATCCAACGAAGGTAGAAAGTAAGCCCTGTATTGAAAGTGCCAAAACAGCCAGTATTAAACAAACGGTGTATTGGACTAAAATGCTTCTTTTTTTGCCTAAAAGCAACGAGGGAATAACCGATGACAAAACAAAGATCCAGGTAAACGCATAAATGAAAACGATTAGGTCGATGTTTTGGTTGATCCATACTGCTATGGCTGGAGAAATATAGCCAACGTAGACTGCTAAGGTATTGACGGCGGTATCAGTAAATAATTGGTAGGTTACGGTTAATATCCATGAAACAGACAGATACATGGGAGTCAAAAAACCCGCTTTAATCTCCAGCACTCCCCTGAGATTACTTACTAAAAACCGACTGACAGTATTCTTATCAATTTGGCACTTAATAACGTATGTGGCTACTCATCAACTACAACAGAAGGCTATATTTCATTCAGTGAGCAGCCATTATAGTTTAGTTTTAAGTATCCACTGAGCAATTATTGGCTGCTGGAACAACGGCTTTTGGCTCTTCAACCGTTTTCCTTCCAGCAACAAAAGGAATGATTAAAGAAACAATTAATGTCGCAACGATTACTAGGGAAAAACCAGCCTCGCTCAAGAAGCCCTCACTAAAAGCAACCGTTGCGATAACTATGCCGATGGCGCCTTTTCCCCCAAGAATACCAGCCAACTGTTTAGGAACCAAATCCACCTTCGATAAGACTCTTTTCGAGGTAAGATAAGTCAAAGAAACTCCCACACCCAACGCTACTGCTATGAGCAAAGCTAAACCGACATAGAAAAGGTAGTCTATTCCAGACAAGATCACTTCAACCCCCGCGAAGCCAAAGAAGAGGGGAACAAAGAAAATACTATTCATGGTGGAAAACGTCTGAGAAATCCTATCACAAGCTTTTCTCCCAATCAAGCCATCATGCAAGATTAAACCTGCAAAGAAAGCACCCAAAATATAGCTCAAACCAATGTTTTGAAAGACAACTGAAATGAGTAAGGCAATAACGATCAGTAAGGCAAACGCAAAGTCTTGTCTTCTAAAGATTTTTCCTGCGCGGGATATGAATTTTTGAAAAACCTCTGGTTTTCGATTTAGAAAGAAATCTGAAATAGCGTAGAAGGCTATGAAAAGGCCAACTTCGAGTGAAATCGTTAAGGTGCTTTCTATAGGTCTTAGGATGCCGGCGAGGAAAATAAACGCCAAAACATCCGATATGGTGACGGAGGCAAGCATAATTTGTCCTGCGGTTGTTTTGAGCAGGTTATACTGCCAAATTAGGACGGAAACTATGGAAAGTGAAGGTACAGCAACTGCTAAGGCAAGGACAAAAGTCTCTGAAGTACTAAAAGGAAAGATAAGCAGCGCTATAAGCACCATCAAAACTAGAGGAATCAAGAAACTGGTAATTGAGAGCAAAGAGGCAACTCGGAGTCTGCCCTGTATCATTTGTGTTTTCATTTCAAAGCCGATGTGGAATATTATGAAGAACAAAGCGATCGATGAGACAGCTCTTAGGGGATCGTCGGCAACAACTAAACCAAGCAGAGAGGGGCCGATTATCATTCCACTGAGGATTTCTCCGACAACCGCGGGAAGACGAAAACGCTCGAAAAGTTCACCCAGTAAGATTGCTGCCGCTAGAACAATGAGGATATCGGTTATAATGCTAAACGGCTCCACATGAATCATTATTACTTTGGTAAGGGGCTATTTCATGTTTGCGACTTGCATGAAAATAGAGTATAGAGACGCATGTTTAAGGAGACCATTCCGTTGCTTCTAGCCACGATAAGAGGCAATTATTTTGACCCAACGTAAGAACCAATTTATACACCTAAGGAACCTAGTATTCAAAAACGGCGGTAGAATATTGTGGCTGTCTTTTCCGTATCAACCTATGTTGTTAAACCTGACAAGCGTAAGGAACATTTGGCTTGGGGCAAAACTCTTGTTGCATCCATGAAGGAGAATCCCGAGTTGTTTGAGGAAGTCAAAAGCCTCAAAGTACTCAGCCAAAAAGACGGCAACACCAAAAGATACCTTGCCATTTGGGAGTTCAAAAACCAAGCAGACCGCAAGAACTGGCAAAAGAAGCTGCAAAAACTCAAGGAAGGCACCGATTTAACCTCCGATTTTACGGCGCTGTTGGAACCCGGAACTTTCTCAAGCAACGTTTGGAAGCCTGTCAAGTCTATGCGTCGAGTAAACTCTTCAAAATAAGCGCCGTCCCGTTTACATCCAAAAGCGTTGCTAGTTAACCCTCCAAACAAACCTGCTCGCTTGAGCCTGAGGCTTTTGGTCCCTTGAGGAAAAAAGGGGTTATTAAAATTTTTAATTAACTTTATGCATTCCCTTTTCTGCTAAATGGAGAGAGTTGAACAAAATTTATTAATTAAAATAAAAAGATTACATGACGATTCGAGATGATTCAGAGAGAAATTGAAGCGTCTCAGACTCTTGTTGATCTTGGTTTGTCCCTTTTGCAGGCAAGAATATACCTGTGTATTGTTAGGAATGGATGTTTTGGAATTGAAGTAGGAAAAATCTCAAAGATTTCGAAGATAGCTCGTCAGGATATTTATAGGACATTACCCCAACTTGAAGCCAAGGGGTTAGTTGAAAAAATCATTTCGTCGCCGACCAAATACAAACCCATACCTTTTGAAGACGGCCTTCGTTTACTCATGAAAAAGTACTCAGAAAAACATCAACAAATCCAAAATAGAGCCAAATCGGTTCTCGAGAAAGCGGTTGTTCCAAGCGCAGAGTTTGTTGAAGAGGAATCAAGTTTTGTAATTGGGTCCGAGATAGCTTTATTGATGAAAAGACTAAAAGAAAGAATCAATAACACCTCTGACACTATTGACTTAATCTATTATCAGCCACTAAAGATAATTTTGTTTCATACAACAGAGGAATTCAGGCAAGCTCTAAAAAGAGGTGTAAAGGTACGGGTAATAAGTAGAAAAGAAACCTATGAAACGTTTGACGATAATCTGAAAACATTAATTCAACAAAACGTTAATTTCAGATGTTTGAAGGAAGAAATTCCGGTTGGGTTGTCAATTTTTGATGGAAAAGAAGTATTCCTTCGTACAGGAAAATCGATCGTTCCGAGCTTATGGACAAACAACGAGAATTTTGTAAAACTCGCAATGGTTTATTATGAAACTATGTGGGAACATGCCCTAAAAATGCCTCTTTCCATAACTGCCCACGCTTGATAAAAAAGCGCCAAGTAGTCGCCTTGGCTATCTAAGCCTGTTTTTTGGTTTTCCTGTCGTTGCCAGCAAGTTAACCTTACGCTTATAAAGTTCAATCCATACTTGTTTTTAGCCCTTAAATGTGATGAGGGTTTGCTGGGGCTCTGGAACCCGTTTAAGGAAGAAAAGAATGGAAAATGCAACTAAACCATCCTTCAACCGCGACTAGTTAGTTTTTCCAGAGCCCACTCAGCCCACATTTTGCCAATGCATTTTTTGTTTCCCAAAAAAAGGGAAAGGGGAAATTGTTTTGTTTTTTGGTTTATGGTCGTTTTCTGAGGAGTAGCAATCCGACTATCGCTATTGCAATTATGATAGCGATGACGCTGACTGCTAGGTATGTCATTAGGTCGCTGGTTGTTGCAAAGCCTGTTATGGCCTCTGTTGTTGGTTGTGGTGTTGCTGCTTCGCTTGCATAGAAGTATGCTACTGCAGAAGATCCCCAGTACGACTCAGATCCGTCGAAACTGGCGATTACTTTGAAGTCGCCAGGGATGTCAGGAGTCCAGTTCAAAGCCCATATGCCGCTTGCATCGCTTGTAACATGGCCGATTTCTCTCATGTTGCCGTTGGCGTCGATGACAGTGAGCGTTATTGGAACACCGGTAATATCGCTTGGCATTGGTTGGTCTTGGTAGACGTGCTCCATGAAGTGGCTAATGCTTGCATCAGAGACGCATGGTAAGCCGTTGGGGTAGTTCTTTGCAACTTCAGATTGAGATGCGCCTGGTGAAACGTCGGTTATGGTTCCAGAGATCGTGACTGGCATAGCAGTGTTTATTCCAGTTGCAGGGGCGTTAACAGTGATTGAAGTTGGGCCTCTGCCGAAAGCGTAGATTTGGTTGTCGTAGCCGTTTAGTGATAGCATGATTCCATATGCGATTGCGGTTGATCTGATGTACATGCCCAGTTCGCTCCAGACGAGTTCACCGGTTGTGATGTTAATTGCCAGCATTTGGGCTCCTGGGAACATTGGCGGGTTGTATTCATGTCCGATTGGTAAGTACGCAATGTCGCTTGTTATGCCGTCGCATTCGAAGACCCACAGTGGCCAGACGCCGTATGGGTTTTCCGCTCCTGGGGCACCGACGAGTTTAGTCGTATTTGTGTACCAGTTGACATTTCCATTTGTGTTGTTGATGCACCATACGTCGCCTCCGAATCCTCTGAAGAAGGATACGCCTGGTCCAGGTGACCAGCGGAGGTTAAAGATGTCGTAGTAGTTTGGTTCTGCGCCGCCATCGCCTCTCATCGATGTTGTCCATGCCGTTTGTCCGGTTCGAGCGTCAACAGCGAAAACGTTAAAGTTTTCCATGTTGGCGTTAATCCATAGTCCGTCGATTATGCCCATTTCTGTTCTTGTGAATGGTGATAAAGTGTCTGTGTCTGAGGATGTGAAGTTTTTGACCCACAGTTTGTCTCCGGATTCTGTGTCTACAGCGCCTACAACTAGCCAACCGTTGGTTGTTCCACCGTAGCCTTGGTTGAAAGTGAATCCGCCAGTCATGACTATGGCGTTGTCTGTGACTTCGTTGATTGCCAGAGCAGGATCTATTGTAACACCGTTAACGTCTGTGATCATTGGTTCAGTCCATACGATGCCATCGGCGAAGTTATACTCCCTGTTTTGTGCTGGGGTGAATCCGAAACCGCTTCTCTGTCCAATAGCCCAAGTCATGTTGAACTTGTTGATTGTAGGATTCTCTGAGTCAGTTGAGTTGATGAAGTAGCCGATTATGTTACCGCTGTCATCTACCGTAGTTGTCATGCTGCTTCCGTTAACAACACTGCACACGTACTTTCCAGTCATGCCGTCATACATGTGGTATGCTGTGCCTCTTGAATTGACGCCTTCGTGGGTGCCATCTGTCCATATGAATGGCCCGACAACACCGTATTGGTTAAGGTTGTGGTATGCCATTTGCATGCCTACACGCAAGTTCTCTGTGTCAGTGTCTATTGTCCAGAGGGTTTCGCCTGAGTATAGGTCTGTTGCTACGATGCCATTGTGTCCGCTTTGTGCTCTTGTTGTAGTGTACCAGTCAGAATACATTATGCCGTTCATGATGACAGGTGCATATTGTGGCCAGTATTGTCTAGTAGACCAGAAGTGTCCGTCTTCTTGTCCGGGGCCTGCTTCTCCGCCTGCTACACCGCCGATGCACCATGGTTTTGTCCAAAGAACGTGGCCTGCCTTAACTGATTCTGTGTATGGGTTAAAGTTGCCGCCGTAATAGTTGGCACCAGTTCTAACGAAGGTAATGCCGCTCAAGCCAAGCCATGGTCCCATGAGGTCATACCAGTTTTCTGCGTTCATTGCGCTAACTGGAGTTTCCCAATAGTTTGATGGACCTGGAGGAGCTGGATAGTATTCCCTCGTTACTTGTTCTTCTTGTACGACGAGTTCTTTGATTTCGCTTTCGTCTGGCATTTGGATTTGACCGCCGCTAAGGGTCTGTCCGCCATAGAACATTTGGAACGTCCAAACGCCTGTCTTGTCTGGTGTGTATGTTGTGTAGGTGCCGCCTGTGGTATCGCTCGTGAAAGGTCCAAGTGTCTCGGTGTGCCCGTCGGGGTCTGTGACTTTGACGGTCATGTTAACGTAGCCTTCACTGGAGAGTGTGGGTATGTCATGGAAGATGTTGACTGTTACTACTTGCCCAACGCCTATGGGGTTGGGTGCGACGTTTATGTGGCTGTATGATACGATTTCAGTTCCTGCGGGAGGAAATGCGCCTGAGGATAGTGGAGCTACCGCTGCTGAGATTGCCATTGTTATTGCCAGAATAATTGCAGTTGCAATTGATATTTTTTTTAGTTTGTTCATATTCTCTTCCTTTATTTTTGTTTAGAAACCAAGGATGGTTTCTCCTTTCCATTCTTCCACATTATATTTAAGAAGGTGTAAACAGTGTGTCTTGTTACAGTTTGGTTGAACAGAACCCTAGGCCACGCAACCATACCGTTCAAATTCATAATTTTTATCCGCAAGCAGGTTCAAAACACCGATAACTTTCCCTTCAGAAGCAAATCTGCAAAAGCCCCTTGTCCTCCTACGATAAAACTTTATTATCGAATGCTATTGTATGGAAGTGCAAACAACAGGTGAAAACTAGGTTGAAAGCAATCATATTTGGAGCGCCAGGCGCGGGAAAAGGCACGTATTCCTCGAGGCTGCAGGCTAAGCTTGGCGTAGACGTTATCGCCATGGGAGACATCTTCCGTGAATCCGTTAAACAAGACTCTGAATTGGGCAGAAAAGTCAAAGGCTACGTTGAGAAGGGTGCGTTGGTTCCAGATGACGTAGTGGTTGAAGTCTTAAAAGACCGTTTGGCAAAAGTTCCTGCGGGCAAAGGTTTTATCCTCGACGGGTTCCCACGCACCATCGAACAGGCAAAAACATTGGAGGGCATTACCAAAATCGATGTTATTTTGCAGCTTGATGTTCCAGATGAAATCATTATCGAACGCCTCAGTTCGCGGCGTATCTGCAAAAAATGCGGCGAAGTCTACAATATCCGCTTCTTAAAACCCAAAGTGGAAGGCGTCTGCGACAAATGCGGAGGCGAACTCTACCAACGTGTAGACGACAACCCTGAAGTCATCAAAAACCGCCTCAAAGTTTACAAGGACCAGACTGAGCCATTGATCGAGTACTACAAGGAAAAGCAGGTTCCCTTTGTGGTTTCAGGCACCAAATCGCTGGATTCGCCGCCTGACCCAATGGTCGCAAAAATGCTAGATGACCTAGCAAAGTTGGGCATCAGCTAAATATCGAGTATAAACTCCAAGACCACCCGTTCGGGTTCGCGGATAACAACCATGAGGTGATATGTTACCGCTTTCACCCCGACTTTTTGGGGGTGTTTTTTGGGGTCAAACTTTTCTCCCCATACCTTGGCTTTAAACTTGAAGGTTTCAGCGGTTTCTTTCCAATCACTAATCTCAAACCGACTGTAGAGCATGCTTTCAGTCTCGAATTTTATCAGCAAAGCCTCCAGCCAATTGTAGAGCAACGCATACTGGTCTTCAGCTTCGACTTCTAAGGATTCTTCAGTGGTCTGAGCGATTTTGGTGCTGTCCGTCATAGTTTCGAACATGGCGAGCGCCGCATTCTGGTAGGCTTCCTCCATATTCAATCCATGCGCACGAATGTAGACATCTGCGGTGTGCTCTAGGAACTCGAATTTTTCCGCGAATTTCTCGGCTTTATCGGTCTTGTCTTGTTTGCTCATGCTTTGGTCACTTGCTTAATAAAAAGAAGAGAAGACTGAGAATAAAAACATTTGATTAGAAGTATTTGGTTGCTCCCACTACGGCTGCGGCCGTGAGTTTGGCGCAGTTTTCGATGTCTTTGAGGTTTAGGATGCCTACGGGACTGTGGATGTATCGTGTGGGGATGGAGATGTTTCCGCTTGGGATACCTTGCCTTGTTAGACTTATGCGTGCAGCGTCGGTACTGCCCAGCAAACCCGATTCGATTTGATAGGGAATGTTTTCTTTTTCTGCGGTTTCGGTTAGCCACCGCAAGATTTTGGGGTGAGTAATCAAGCCCGAATCGCTGATGGTGAGTGCTGGTCCCTTGCCCATCTTTACGCTCGTATCGTATTCGCGTACGCCGGGAACGTCGCCTGCGATGGTTACGTCCAACGCAATTGCCAAGTCAGGGTCAACACCAAAAGCCGCCGTTGCCGCGCCACGCAATCCAACCTCTTCTTGCACAGTTCCTACGGCGCAGACGGTGCATTCGGTTTTTTGGAGCAGTTTCATGGCCTCAACCATCGTTGCGCATCCAGCGCGGTTATCGAAGGCTTTGCCCATTGCCACGTCGCCGCTGAACTTTGTGTATTGGACATCAAAGGCTATTGGGTCGCCGACTGCCACGCCCATCTGGAGTGCGGTGTCTTTGTTTTCTGCGCCGATGTCGATGAAGAGGTCGTCGTAGGCGATGATTTTTTTGCGTTCGTCCTCTTTTTGGATGTGTGGCGGCTTGGAGCCGATGACGCCGGGGTATGTGGTTTTTTTGGTGTGGACAACGACTCTCTGTGCGGGTAGGATGCGGTCGTCGATGCCGCCGATTTTGCTGAATTGGAGGAAACCGTCTTTGGTGATGGTTTTCACCATTAACCCGACTTCGTCCATGTGTGCTGCCAACATGATTTTAGGTGCTTTAGAAGCGCCTTTTTTGGTGGCTATGATGTTTTCTAATCGGTCAATTTGAATTTCGTCTGCGTAAGGTTTTAGCATTTCCGCCATTAGGTCGCGGACTTGTTTTTCTCTGCCTGTGACTCCGCAGGCGTTTGAAAGTTTCTCTAAGTTCTGGTTCAACGACAAATCGGTGTGCCTTCTGTTTGTGTGGGTAAGGTTTGAGAAGGGTTAATTATTAAACGGTTACGGTAGATTTTGGTGGGGGTCAGATTCTTTGGCTCTGCTTGAGGTTTGTTCCTCAACCAGCCAGCAACCCCTCTCCGCTGCAGAAAGCAAAACGCAACCGTCTGCCAGACCCGCAAGAAGAAGATGAGCAAGGCAGATACCTTCTTCATCTTAAACTAGAAAAACAAAACACAGCCCAAAAAAGCAGCTAGAAACGCTAAAACACAGCAAAAAAGACCTTAACTCCGCTTCCAATAGATGGCAAAGCATAACATGTTCTAATACAAAACCCTTAACAGCAACCTAAACCATACTTGTGAACCCCAAAAAAGGGCTAAGTTGAGAGGGATAGAAGGGTTGGCAGCTAAAATCAGCACACTGGACTTCTGCTACGAGAACTCGCCAGTGAAAATCGTGGCAAACCGCAACTGCCCCGAAATAAAGTTGGCAGGCTTAACTGTTGGACCCTTCGACGAAGGCAACGAATACGAAGTTTACTTTTGGGTAGCCAGAGAATTAGCTTCCGCGGGTATGGTGCATTTCCGAGAAGACGAAATCTTGGACTTAACGAAACTGTTTAAGGCACAGTGGAGGGAAAGTGCACTGGCTCCGGGGCAAATCAACGAGTTACCCATCGAATTCTACCCTAAACTGCGCAGGTTCCTAAAAGACCTAAAAACCCAAGCCACCCAGAGCCAACAATCCGAAAAGTACCAAGAATACGAACGGGTAAAACATTTAGCTCGCGACATAGTCAATTCTCGCTTAAAAAAGATCGTTGCTTTAGCCTCAGGTCCTGGTCAAAGCGAACAGGTCATAAACAAGTTAACCAAAGAGGAAAAAATCGTCTACGAACAACTCGTAAAAATTATTTCTGAGTGGAAAGCAAAGATTCTTGAGAACGGAGCCGACAAGCAATGACGCTCGAAACAGTCGACCCACAGCAGCGGTTCCAAGAATTCTTCAAGAAAGAAAAATATCGGCAGAGAATCGCCCAGTTAGCCATCACAGGAAAAAACTCGTTAACAATTGATTTTGAAGAGCTCTATGGCTTTGACCAAGCACTAGCTGAGTTGCTACTAGCTAAGCCTGAAGAGTTTCTGCAACACGCGGGCAAAGGCGCCTTTGAACAGTTACGCATCGAAGACGTGGAATACTCCGAGAAAATCGACAAAATCATAGTCAGAGTCGTAAAACTGCTGGGCAAAGAGCAGCTGCGTCGCCTTGGCTCAAGGCAAATGAGCAAACTCGTAATGGTGGAAGGCATCGTTGTCCGCGCTACGCCTGTGCGTCCGATGGTTCAGATTGCGGCTTTCAAATGCAAACGATGTGGCACCATGAACCAAGTAGAGCAGACTGGTCAGTTCCTCAAAGCCCCAGCCATCTGCCAAGCTCCTGACTGCGGCAGAGACGGCCCCTTTGAGTTCAGCCAAGAAGAATCCACCTTCATCGACTCACAAGACCTGCGACTACAGGAAAAACCCGAAGACCTCCCGCCAGGACAGCTGCCCAGAGTCTTAGCGGTTAAATTGATCGGCGACGAAATAGTCGACGTTGCAAGGCCTGGCGACCACGTTTCAATCGTGGGTATAGTGCGGGCTTTTGCGCCTTCGCTTATGGGCATGGGTAAACTTCGCACGTTTATTCTTCAACTTGACGCTAACTCCATCGAAGTGCTTGGCAAAGAACCCGAAACATCCCCGCCTACACCTGAGGAAGAAGCCAAAATCCTCGAACTCTCAAGAGACCCCCAAGTGCACAAAAAAATCATAACCGCCATCGCGCCCTCCATCTTTGGAAACGAGCACCTAAAAGAAGCCGTCATGTATCTGCTCTTCGGCGGAGTATCAAGAAGCCTCCCAGACATGAACATCAGGGGCGAAATGAACGCACTCATCATCGGTGACCCTGGCACCGCCAAAAGCCAGTTGCTTCAGTATGTCTCACGTATTGCGCCAAGAGGACTCTACACTTCGGGCAGAGGTACCACTGCCGCAGGTTTAACCGCTGCTGTTGTCCGCGAGAAAGGCGGAAGTATGTCGCTGGAAGCAGGAGCTTTGGTGCTAGCCGATAAAGGAATTGCCTGCATTGACGAAATGGACAAAATGCGTCCTGAAGACCGTGTCGCCATCCACGAAGCCATGGAACAGCATACCGTTTCTGTCGCTAAAGGAGGTATCGTTGCCACCTTAAACGCACGCACCGCCGTTTTGGCAGCCGCTAACCCCTCATTGGGCAGGTATGAACCCAACCGCACCGTTGCAGAAAACATTTCTCTACCAGTTACCATCCTCTCACGTTTTGACCTCATTTTTGTGCTCCGAGATGTCCCCAACAAAGAATCAGATGGCAAAATGTCCCGCCACATCCTAGAGATGCATAGGCGAGGATTAAGTCCGGTTGAGGCACAAGTTGATACTGAATTGCTGCGCAAGTACATTAGCTACGCCAAAACCGTTAAGCCTGAACTTAGCGATGGAGCACTAAATCGTTTAAGTGACTTCTACTTAGCTATGCGTTCAGCCAGCGAATCCGAAGGCTCACCTGTCGCCATCACCGCGCGTCAACTGGAATCTTTGGTCAGAGTTGCTGAAGCTCGTGCCCGTGTGGCTTTGCGTTCCACTGTCACGCCTGAGGATGCTGAGGCAGCCATTTCTATAATGAAGCGGTCGCTTGAGGAAGTGGGCATAGACTTGTCCAACTTTAAGGTTGATATTGACTTGATTATGACGGGGCGCCCCAAGAGTATCCGTGACCGCTTAGGCATAGTTATCTCAACAATTATGGACATGGAGAAAGTCACTGGCATAGTTGAACGCGACGCATTGGTCAATGAGTTGGAGACTAAGCACAAGATTCCCAGAGGCGAAATCGAACGCATGATTGGGCAACTGCTACGTGAGGGCACCATTTATGAGCCACGAGAAGGATGCTTAAAGAAGACATAGGTGCAAGCAAGCGTGAAGCCTGTTGTTGTGGTCACTGGGACTCGGCCTGAAATAATCAAGATGGCGCCCATCATCCGCGCCCTCAAAAAGGCTGCTTTGCCCATGATGTTTGTGCACTGCGGACAACACTATGACTACAACATGGCACAGCAATTCATCGAAAACCTCGAGTTAGCCGCCCCTGACTTTTGGCTTAAAATTGATTCTGCCTCCCCCGGGGCACAAACCGCTGAGATCATGGCAAAGATGGATGAGTTGCTGGGAAAAATCGACCCGTCAATCGTGCTAGTCGAAGGCGACACAAACACCGTCCTCTCAGCTGCTTTGGCGGCGAACAAACGTGGGGTGCCCATAGGGCATGTGGAAGCAGGACTGCGTAGTTTCGATTTGCGTATGCCTGAGGAACACAACCGCCGCTTAACCGACCACCTCTCCGACTACCTCTTCGCGCCCACCGAGCGCGCCATCGGCAACCTGCGCAAGGAGAACGTGTGGGGAAAAATTTACCTCACTGGCAACACAGCAATCGATGCGGTTAACGAGCATTTGCCCATCGCTGAAAAGAAATCCAAGATTATGCAGCAAATACCGTTTGAAGAGTTTGCGTTGGCTACTGCGCATCGCGCCGAAAACGTCGATGACCCCGCCGTGTTGGACTCTTTTATCGAAGTTTTCGAAAAGTCGCCGTTGCCCGTGGTGTATCCGATGCATCCGCGGACACGCAAGCGCCTCCAAGAAAACAACACGCTCCAAAAAATCGAAACCATGCCCAACGTGAAGGTTTTTCCGCCTCTTGGCTACCTTGACTTCTTGCTTCTGGAAAAGAACTGCAAGCTAATTATCACCGATTCAGGCGGCATCCAAGAAGAAGCCACCGCACCCAGCATCCGCAAACGTGTGCTGGTTATTCGGCTCTCGACTGAACGGCAGGAAGCGGTAGAGGCGGGGTTCGCCACGGTTGTAGGCACCGATAAAAAACGCATTTTAGCTGCCATGAACGAGACGGTGGCAAAAGAAGAGGCGTTGCCGTCTGCTTCGCCTTTCGGCGATGGACAAGCAGCACAACGCACCGTGGAAATAATAGAGAAAAACTTTGCCTAAGAGATGTAAGTTGTTTTTTTGTCCTCTTGTTTGCGGGTTTCTTCTGCTTCTAGGGCGCGTTTGGCTTCGATCTGCTGTAGTTTGGTGACCATGGTTTCGGCTCTGGATATTTCTTCATCTAAGCCTTTGAGGTCCAAGTCAAAGTTGAATGTGGCTTTGAGGACTTCGAGTACGCTTTTGGCGGCTTGGGGGTCGGGGAGGTAGCCGCGGGTTTCGCCCAGCAGGCACAGCGCCTCGATGTGTTTGAATTTTGCCAGTCCCAAGATGAGTCCTGCGGTGCCCACGATGGGGCTGCCTGCAGTGGACAGGGTTGCGCCGGCATCAACTGCCCTCTGGAGGATTGTGTGGTCTGTTGCGGCTATGTGGACTTTGGGTTTCTCTTTGGGTTCCATGCGGTAGCCGCCTATGGTGGCGATGGTTTTCACGCCATGGCGCTCGCTGAAGTCGAGCATGCGGTCGGCGATTTCGTATTGTCCCTCGATGGTTTGTGATTGGCTGTCGCCTGTGAATAGGAGGATGTCGGGTCCTTTTGGGTTTTGGTAGTGGTAGAATGCGCCGCGGAGCAGTCGGACGTTGCCTTTTTTGTTGACGAGTACGAAGTAGGGGAAGTGCGGGCTGTAGAGGTAGGCGATTTTTTTGGGTTTAAGCTGCTTGATTAGGTATCGTAGGGCGATTTTGCCTACTAAGCCCAGTCCGGGGAGGCCTTCGATGAGGACGGGGCTGTTGGCTTGGATTTCTGCGAATTCTTTGATGTAGGTTTCCTTCATTGTGTTTGGCTCCTTTTAGCTTGCATGCGGTACTTGAGGTATTTGTCGTCGGGGGAAAACTTGGCGGGATGAGGAATCCTAACGGGTCCCCCGCATGCGGGGCAAGTGGCTTTGTTTAGGGTGTAGGCGTCGCAGTTTACGCATTTGCGCAGTTGCCAGACCACTATTTTTCCCTTCTAAAACTGCCCTGCCCGCCAGCCTTAGTGACATAGGTGACCAAGTTGTCGGCTGTTTTCTGCATAACGTCTTCGGCGCGCTTATAGTTTTCCGCCTGTACCTCGATGCTGTACTTCGGGGCGGCTATGACGTAGAAGGTGACTTTTGCGTCTTTTAGTTTCTCGTTTTTGGCTTTGTGGAAGGCTTCTTTTATGACTTTGACGCCGTTGGGTTTTGCGACTTTAACTTCGAGTACGCCGCGGACCTTTACGAGTTTAACGTGGATGCGTTCCTCTGCCACGTCGGCGAACGCTTTGGCAAGGGTTTCTGGGACGCCCAAGTCGGTTAGTACTTCGGGTCCTTCGATGGCGGCTTTCTCAAACGCCTCGTAGAGGTCATATTTCTCTTCTATTGGGGCTATTTTCTGGTAAACCTCGTCGGCGGTTAACCCGGTTTTTTCGGCGACGCCGCGTATGAGGGCTTCGGCTTTGCGTTCCTTCTTCCACGACATGACCTTTTCGATGCGTTCGCGTTTGGTGACTCGGCGCAATGAGAGGTCGATGTGTCCTTTTTCGTGGTCGACTCTTAAAACTTTTAATGTGACTTTTTGGCCTTCGCGGACGAAGTCACGGATGTTTCTTATCCATGAAGAAGAAATTTCGGATACGTGGAGTAATCCGCGTTTGTCGTATTCGTCTAGTCTGGCGTAGGCGCCGTAGTCTGTGACGGTTTCTATGGTGGCGATGACGAGGTCGCCGACTTCAGGCCACTGCGGCTTACGCTCAGCCATGCGGTTGCCCTCCCTACTCAAGGACGGAGAGGACTTCGCCGTTGATTTGGGCTCTGCCGCCGCTGGGTTCAGCTAAGGTTGTGCCGCATACGTTGCAGGTTATGACGTTGACTGCGTTGCTGAAGATGAGTTGTTCGTTACCGCATTTGGGGCACTTTACACGCAGAAAGACGCTGCGTGGCTTGGGTATGAGTTTGTTCCAATCTGACATTGTTTTTTTTCTCCTCTCGTTAATTTTACTGGATGGTGAGTTTTCTTAGGCGGATACCGTCTTTGTGGTACATGTAATTGCAGGTCTTGCATTTGAGGCGCAGGGTCTGCTTCTTGGTGGTTTTTGCAAACTCATGTTGCAAGGGGTATTTTTGTCCGCCGTAACCAATTTTTTCACGTGCGTGGGCGCGTTCACCCGCAGCGAGCGCACGGCGTTTACCAGCCTTATAGAGGCTAACAGTATGAACAGTATGATGTTTACATTTAGGACAGTACGTGTTGACTTCTTTAGGAACGTTCACGCTAAATCACTACCAGCTTCCCAATAAGGAAACACCCTTATTCTTATACTTTATGACTTATAAACAAAAAAGGATAGCTCCTGTAGGGGGATAAGGAAGCCGATACCGCATTAATGTAACGGCTAGTATCTGAATCAAATATTTAAAACATCCAAACTTTAACAACCGCTTTTAAAAACTACAAGCCTCTTGAGTGCAGGAATTTGATCGGCAATAACTTTAGCTAGCTCTGAACGTTTCTCTCGAAATTGTATAGATTCTCACAACTCTAGCTTTATACTTAGATATGTTATATGCAAGGGAGCTTGGATCAAGCGCGATATCCTTAATTTCACTATTTTGACAGATTAAACTGATTGCGTTACCTTCATTTTCTTCAGTATATTGCCGATATTTTTCTTCGAACGGTAAATCCTTCCATGGTTCATCAATAAAAATTAAATCCGAACTAATGCCCGCTTTTCGTGCTATCTCTTCCTTGAAGGTTGCGATGGATTCAATCTTGGCGAATTCTTCATCAGTATAGTGAGTTCCTCTTTCAATATATGCAATTTTTTCGATAATATACTTGAGGGGGTGCCTCTGCGTTAATGATAAAGCTAAAGAAGAGCCTTCCGGGGGTAATTTTTTAAGGAAGCCACTATCGCGAAGTTGTGCTACAAGCCAATTGTCGTCAAAATTTAAAATATTGTAAATTTCTTTTTTATTTGGGGCTGGGTAACTTAGCGTTTTTATTATCTCTTTAGAAAACATTGATTTCAGCATTACATCAAAGGCTCTTCTTGTATGATGGGTATATACTTGAGTATACATCCAAAACCTAGCAAGGATAAAGCCCTCGGCAGCATGCCGAGCCCTCTCCTTAATCACTATTCTGTTATCTGCTTTCTTTATAGCCAATAATAATCTCTGAATATCGAACTGTCCATAGGGCACCCCGCAAAAATACGAATCGCGCAACAAGAAATCGAGTCTATCAACATCTAATTCAGAGCTGATAAGGTCATTCAAAAAACTGAATTCGGGATCTTCTATGAATTTACCTTCAATCAGTTTAGCAACAGTATCCTTACTATAGCCTAACTTTTCAATTGTTTCCCCTATTTCGGTATCACGAATAATGGATTGAGTAAAATTTTCATGTTTATATTTTTCATTCAAGTTAGTGAAGTGCAGATTCAAACGCATGAGAGTAGGGTGGATGCCCAATATCATGTAATAAGGCGGCAAGACGAAATTCGTTTCTTCTTTCCTTATTCCTAATATTCAATGAATCAGAAAGTCGTGTGGCAAGGTAAAAAGCCCCGAGCGAATGGCCGAATCTAGAATGCTCGGCTCCATGATAGACAAGGTCCGTAAAAGCAAGTTGTTTAATCCTTCTTAATCTTTGAAAAAAGGGTGAATCCACTAAAGGCATAAAATCTTTTTCAATCTCGACATAACCATGGATTGGGGTCCCGAAAATATTTCGGAGTTTGTTGACCCATCTTTTCATCCTTACCTGACTAAACCCTCATTGGTGATAAGGCACCAAGCTTCTTCTCGCATTTGGCTAAATATCGCCTCTTTTTGAGGTTTTAATTGTTCAAGTAATTTGAATGTTTTTTCTTTTTTTCTGTATTCATAGCTAACATTAGCTTGTATGAAGTCAAGCGAAGCAGCACATTCGATAAAATGAACTCTATCATAGTTGTTTTCAGCGCAAACATGTTCAACAGCTTTAAAGAATTGGACAATGCGTTCCTCTAACTCTGGCTCTAGAGCGGGAGTGCATTCTATCAATGCATTTTGGTTTATCTTATACTCCATTCCCGTATATTCAAGCAAACGTTCCATTACTAGAAAATCGCAACTGTGCGCAAGACTGTAGCTATAAGGACCAAATATATTCCACCTAAAATTAAAAGGCACAATAGCGCCTAATCGTTTGGCGAAATACATTGTTTTTTGACAATCCACTTTACCGAGTATTTTCTTTCGAGTTTGGAGCACTTCTATTATAACACTATCGGCGTAATCTAACCTACAGCCTTCCTTTGCCATCTAGAACACTTTTATCTTTTATGCTAACAACTCTCTTATTATTTTATTGGTTACAGATATATCAGCCAAATATACACTTAACTGGTTTTTTCTCTATTTACCCTTATACACTGGATTATAAAGTATGTATCTATATACCGCTTTTCTGGAGAGTTTGTTATTCAGGAGTTTTGCTTAGCAGGTCTCTATTTTGCTCGATTTTGCAGTTCTTACTTGTTGGTAGGCTTGGTTGGGTTGGGCGATTGTTGCGGCGACGATGAAGGCGCTGGATTAGATCATTATTGCTTCTTTGGTTCCTTGGAAGTGGGGGTCGCCTGTTAGGATTTTTGATTTTAATTTTTTTGCTGCGGCTATTATGTAGGCGTCGGCTAGTCCGAAGTCTTTTTGGGTTTTTCGCATTTCGCAGTGTGCAAGCCCTGCTTGTAGTGAGAGTTCTTCGTCTGCGGTGATTATTTGTGAGTTGCTTAGCAGGATGTCGTAGGCTGTTTTTGCGTCTTTGCCCATGCGTGCGACTTTGCTGACTACTTCGCCTATTGTTATGGCGCAGGTGTAGATTTCGTCGTTTTCTTCAAGGATTTGGGCGACTTTTTTGCCCTTTATACTCCCGTCCAAGTATTCTATCCATGCATAAGCGTCGATGACGTGTTTAGTCATGGGTTGTCAGCTCGTCTTGGGCGGTGAAGGGTCCTACGCCTTTTAGGATGCCGTAGCCGTCTTTGCGGACTTTTTTG
This sequence comes from Bathyarchaeia archaeon, assembly GCA_050108095.1. Lineage (GTDB taxonomy): Archaea > Thermoproteota > Bathyarchaeia > Bathyarchaeales > Bathycorpusculaceae > Bathycorpusculum. The sequence goes on along the minus strand of JBNIDO010000022.1, from coordinate 7,502 downwards.
ACGGTGATTTCGATGATTTCGCCTTCTTTGATTTTTTTGCTTTCAACGATTTCTTTGGGCAAAGTTACGACTATGGAGCCGCCGACTTTTCTTGTTTTGGCTAAACATTGAGTCATGTGCTATCAAAATAACATTAAATGTTATAACAGTTATATTTTTTGGTGCGATTAAGCTTACGCCCCCATCTGCTTGTGGAAACCGCCTCAACCAGCCAGCAATGCATTTCCGTTGCAGAAGGCAAAACTCAACCGTCGGCTACGTCCCTGAGAAGTTGTTGAGTAAGGGCGGCGTTCTCTTCTTCTTTTACTAGAAAAAAGGAATCGAGTTGTCTTTCTGCTTTTTGTTGTGTCGGTGATTATCTGTTTTTTATTGGCGCAAAATTGGTTATAGGGTTGGTTGGTTTGGGAGGGTTGGAAGTGAGGACTCAAACTGCCATGATGGGCCATGATAGTGCCCGCTTGCACGTGCTGTTCATTGATACTTTTGCTGGCTTAGTGAAACCACAGGAAAGATTCCAACATGCCCACACCCAAACAAGGAGACAACGATTTTTTCTGTAATAAGGTAAATTGTCAGAGCAACCCTACTCTATAAGTTGATCATGGACTGGAAATGTTGGATAATTCCCAAGGGATTAAACGCGCTGCCGCCAAAAGAGAGCACCAATATCATGAAAATAAGCCAGATCATCGTTGCCTCCAGTTCCTTCTTTTTCTGAGGAACCAGTATGTAGACGAATAGGAAAGGCAGGTACCAGTTCTGGAAGTAAGGCAGGGTGAAGCTTGGGAACAGAAGGAAAATAGCTGACAGGGAGAGGAAGCTGTTTTTGTTTAGCATGTAAGCAGTATAGATTAAGGTGCCAGCCAACGTGATGAGGACTGCAGTGGTTTGCAGCATCCAGGGGATTTGTGCGTTAGGTATGAAAGCGTCAATACCGTTCATAACCAGTTCAGGTCTAGTCTGAATCAGGTAGGGCAAACTTAGAAAAGCCGTAAAGCCGCTGATCCCCACAAAACCAATCCCCAACAAAACCGATTTATTCCTAGCAAGACAAGACAGCTTGTTGTTCTGCAAGAGCATAACTACCCCCACCAAGATGAACGGTAAGAGGAAAATGCCTGCTTGATACTTGAACAGTATAGACGTAGTCATCAACAAGAAAAAGCCATCATAGCGTTCAGTGAGAAACATTGTTACAGCCATCAAAGAAAAGAAAAACGCGACTGAATCAAACATGCCGTCAGCAGCATAGATAATCAGCGACACGTAGATGATGTAGACCCCAACAAGCCGCCAAAAAAGGTGCATATCTTTCTTGAGTAGATACTTCAAGAAAAAGTAGAGGCAAACATGCGCGAACACCAAGAAAACAACAATTTCAAGCTTGAAAACCAACAAGGGGTCAACACTGTTCTGCAAGAGTGCACCGAACGGCAAAAACAGGGCAACGCTGCCCAAGGGGTAGAGATGAGGCATTTCAGGCCAAGTTACATACATGAATCTGGAGTTATCGTGGCTGGCAAGGATACCGAGCGGTTGATTAAAAATTGAAATGCCATCTTTTAAGAAAAGGCTTGAAACGTAAGGGTGTCTGGCGTGGTCAGTGTACCAGTTTTCAAATGTGCCCAATGGGTTAGGGTTAAAAGCTAAAATCGCCAGCCAAACAACCAGCGATAAAACAACAAACGCCAAAAGCTTTTGGCGGTTGATTCGGTTAATAGAAGGCAAAAACGGCTTTGCAGCCGATTTAAATTGTTTTAATATCTTTGATTTTAAAATAATCAACATTGCTGTTGCGACACTTAAAAAAAATAGAACTCTTGCGGGCATACTCAACCAACTGTAGGAGTAGGCAACCTCGGGTTTGAGGACAGAAACTTCAAAGTGGACAGTGCCTGCTTGGGATGAGCTCGTATTGAAGATAGCTTCGTAGTAGTCTGCTCCTGCAGTGAAAGTATACGTAAAAGATTGTTCAGTGGTGTTATACCGCAAGCCGTTATAGGCAATTATAGAGAAATTCTTGCTAAAAACCTCTGAACTTGAAACTGAGACGGTGATGTTTTCGCCGCCGGTAAATGCTCCCAATCCCTGTCTCCATATTTCGTTGGGGGATAAATGGAAAGTATCATCGATGATTATACTTGATTGTTCAGTGTCCATTGCCAATGGATACCTGCTGGCGGCCCCAAGCACTATGCTGGCTGCTAAGAATGCAACAGCTACTAAAAGTGCAATCTCAGCCCTGCCAAGTCTCATCGTTAACCTGCCATTCCCTACTCGTAAAATGAACAAGCAATATTTAATCCTACTACAGAACTAATCAGAGCGCCAAACGGCTCTAAACGTGTACGATAGAAAACTCTTGATTTCAGTCCAAGTCAACTTGGAGTTACCCTGCTTGCGGTTAACAAACAAGACAGGGGTTTCCTTAACTTGGAAGTGCCTAAGCGAAGCCTGCCGCACTGTTTCAATCTGAATCTCATAAGTTGTGCTGTGCAGGTTACCGATGACTTCCCTTAGAAACGCTGTAGAGTAACAGCGGTACCCAGCGGTGCAATCGTTTAGTTCTAGCCCTAACGAAGCTCGGGCGATGGCGTTGGCGGTTTTGCTGATGATTTTTCTGCTAAGAGGCCAACCCTCAATCTGTCCGCCTTTGCTGTACCTGCTGCCGATTACTATTCCACATTCACATTCTTTTATTACTGCCAGAAGCTTCGGTAAATCCTGAGGGTCATGGGAATAGTCAGCGTCCATAGTAAACACGTATTTTGGAGGATTATCCTCTGCTAAGAAAAACCTAAATCCATCCGTGATGGCTGTGCCTAACCCAGATTTTTTTGGCCGACTATAAAGCAAGACATTAGGGTGCTTTTTTTGTTTTTCTAACACGATTTCAGCTGTTCCGTCGGGGCTGGAGTCATCGATGACTAGAATAGTGGGATTTAAGTTTAAGCATTCGATGTCATCTATTAATCTGCCGATGTTAGCCGCTTCACCATAAGTTGGCAGAATAACTCCTATTTCAGAATCCGCAAGAGTGTTTCCAACTATTTGATGGTCCATTAAAACGACTCACCACAATTAAGTTGACATGAATTAATAAACATTAACACATGCCCTCACACAGGAGTTTTCTGCTTTTGCTTGACCAAATAATACTTTAGTGGATGATAGATACGACGGCACAAGTCATCTCTGTTCCTGCAAACCCCATGCGTTTGAAGAACAGAACACTGCGGAGGCGTGTATTTGGTGCCTGAACCCCGTTCACCCGCTATGTGCTCGATTTGGTAGCGGGTCAAGCGCTCGTTGTAGTCGGAAAAAGTTTTAAACATGTCATTCATGGCTTCACCGGACATGCCGATGTTAACTAAAAAGCTGATAAGCGTAAAGCGCCCAATGTGCGAGAGGTGATGGCTCGAAGCCATATCCGCATACAACGCGTTTATGCATGGCGGAAAAGCCTCTTGAACCACGGTTTTGGGCATCTCCTCAATCTCCTGCCCCATGACATCCTGCGCTAATTCACTTAGCCTGTTGGCGACTAGGTTTATGTCTTCGGGCAGGTTTTTGAGTTCGGGAACTTCAAGGCGTTTCTCCACTCTGTTCTTGATTTCCTCCTGCAGCAACCGCGCAACTTTGTCCTTGTTTAGGTACACCATGCCGCTGTCGATAATTTGGTTAACAAGCTTCCACTCATAACCATGCATATGCGCCGCGTTTTTTAAGTAAAACGTGAAGCCCACGCTGAAATCTTTGTAGGGTTTGCCGTCGTTTATGTTCCAGTCGAAGTCTTTGGCTACCAAAAAAACTTTTTCTTTAGCTGCTTTCTCGGCCAGCATCTGTGTGTAGGCTGTTTTGGCGACTGCTAATGCATATCTTTTTTTTATCCATGGCTTTTTAGTGGCTATGACTAAAATCAATGAGGCGGCGTAAGAGGAGATTTCTTTGCGTTTGTCGATGTCTAATTCGCCGACTGTTAAGTCGCTGATTGCGTTTTCGACCCTTTTTTGTGCGCGTTCCAGTACAAAGCGGTCTTCCACTATGCTTTGGATGGTGAGTTGAAGGTCTTGAATTTGTTTAGACGCCAATTTAAGAAAAGGGTATTTGGCATAGTCCTCGATCGACAGTGCGGCGGGCGCCAACTCCATCTTGGATGCCAACGCTTACTCAGTTTCGATGCGAGGCGCCAAGAAGAAGGTCAGTTTTCCCTCTTTTGCCTGTTGAAAATCGATTCTAACAGGCATGTCGCTGGAGAACTCCAGGGTGGCGATATCTGATGTTGCGGCGGCTGCTTTGATGATTTCTGAGAGGTAGCTTAGGCTGAAGGTTGCTTTAGCGTTTTCTTTGACTTCGAGGTCGAGGAGTGCGTCGCTGCCTTTCTGCAGTGTTATGGTTGCACCCATCAAGTCACCCGAGGCGGATAGGGTCATTTTTTCGGGTTCGGCTTCGATGCGGACGTGGTCGCTGACGAGTTGGGCGTCTTCTATGGCTTGGCTTAGTCCCGAGGTGGTGGTTTTGGCTTTGACGTTGAAACTGATTTTTGGTGTAGGCACCTCTTCTTCGCTCGCTTCGAGGGTGGGCATGGTAAAGTTGCGGGCGTATTTGCCTGTAATTGTGACGAGGAGGCGTCCGGTTTTGTCGTCGAGGCTTAATTCGACGGTTTCTTCTTTGCCGGCGCGTTTTAGGAGTTTGAGGAGTTCGCTTATGTTGAGGCAGATTTTTGTGGGTTGGTTGGCTTCGTATTCTTGGAATATGGTTTTTGGCCATTCAAAATCGATCATGGCTACACGCGACGGGTCCATGGCGCGGAGTTTTAAGCCGTCGGGCTCAATTTTAAAGGTGGCTTCATCCACGAGAATTGAGATGGCAGTTGCCATGTCACGGAGTAATTTAGCGTCAGATACTTTAAGCTTAAACATCTAACCTCTCTTCCCTGCTTCTAATGCATACGCACAGTTATATTAGCATATCACTGCACTCTAAGTTTATAAGTTTGTCCCGACCAAACCCAAAAACAAGTGCTTAGCGGCGAAGAAAGATTTGGGGCGATAGTTTGCTGGGTTAACTTTTCGTTTTTTGGTGTGGCTGGTAGTTAGCCGCTGAGTTTTTCTTTGTAGGTGTGATGGTTTAGGGGGGGCACCACAAGACTGCAACAGCGGGCGATTGCTTTTTGCGGAAGCATTGTGTTTTTGGCACCTGTTTCGGTTTGGCAAGTGCATTTTTCACCACATGCCTACATTGGTTCCATGCAGAAGAGCCACGGTGGGGTGTGGAAACATCGTTTGTCTTTTTTCACACAGAAAAACAGTGAACAGCAATGACAACGCAATTCAAACGGGCAACTAGCATGACCCGAAATTGGCAGGTGTACAAAATTACCTTCCCTAAGGGAAACTATGAAATAATTAAATCGCTATATCTCCATGCGAGGGCTAACATTGGCGGACTCCAGAATCGTTACGGTTAAACTGCCAGAAGAAGTCTACCAGGAAATGGCTTTGCGCATTCCCGAAGGTGACAGAAGCGACTGGATAAGAGAAGCCATCAACGATAAACTGCAGAAAACCCCCAAACCAGACAAACTCTTAGCCCTTGAAACCCGCATGGCACAACTTGAAGAACAGTTTGGGCAAATCAAAAAATACCTCGCCGACCTCGAAATCCTCACCTTCCAACACGGCAAAATCAACCCCTACCAATACGCCATAGACGACTTCGACCGCAAAATCATCGAGTACCTCCTAAACTACAAATCCGCAACAACCCCCGAATTGGCGGATTACCTCAAAACCAACCGTTGGCTGGTGCTAAACAGGCTCCAGAAAATCGAGCGCAACAGCAAGAAGCAGGCGGGCAAATCCATCATCGAATACTACGCTGGCGAGCGGTCGGGGAAGAAGAAAGCTTGGTGGATTGACGAGGAAATTATCCAAGAATAAGTTATCTTTAAATCAGGAAGTCCTGTTTGTTTGGCTTGTTGGGCTCGTAGTCTAGCACGGATTAAGGCATCGGCCTCCGGAGCCGGGAATCCTGGGTTCAAATCCCAGCGGGCCCGCCAATTCTGTATTTTAGATTTTTGATGTTAGTTGTTGCCGTGTACCCCGCTTTTTTCAACAACAACCCGCGGATTAGGCGGCAGCGGCTGTTTTAGCAAATGCGTTTGAGCGGCGTTGCCTGCTGGTTGTGGCTGGTTGCAGCGGTTTTTCAAGTGAAGCTTGACATAAAAAAAGGGTAAGTCACATAACGATAGAAAAAAATGCCTTGAATTAAGCGGTTTGTTGATCTGGCTTGCGTTTGTCCCACTTGGAAAAGCTTATTAGAGCCATACGGCGAAATGGGAGAGCAAAGGAGCACCCTTACGACAACAAATCCACTCGCAGATTTCTCGCCTCGAAGAACCGCAAGAATGGCGGGGCTTTTTTACCTGATTTTCATATTAACCACCGTTTTAGCCACGGCTATTCGTGATAGGTTCATTGTATCTGGCGATGCAGTAGCCACAGCCAACAACATTGTGGCGTCTCAAGAGCTATTCCGGGTTGGCTTTGTAACTGAGCTAGTTTCAGCATTATTTTTTGTTTTAGCCGCATGGGCGCTTTACGCGTTACTAAAACCAGTCAACAAAAACTTGGCTCTGCTGTTCCTGTTACTGAACTTGGGCGGTGTCGCAGTAGAATGCATCAATACACTAAACCTATTTGCCGCCCTCCAGTTTGTGAGCGGCGCTAACTACTTAGCCGCATTCCAAACAAGCCAACTCCAAGCCATGGCAATGTCCTCACTCAATCTATACACAAACGGGTTCCTAATCGCCCAAATATTCTTCAGCGCTTGGCTACTGCCCCTCGGCTACTTAATCTACAAATCACGCTTCCTTCCCAAATTTTTGGGCATACTGCTGATTCTTGATTTCTTCGGCAACATGAGTTGGTTCTTACAGGGCTTCCTCCTCCCCGACTACACAATATTAGCATACCCGGGAAATGCGATTAGCTTCATTGCTGAAATTGCTCTTACTGCATGGCTTTTAATTATGGCTGTTAAGGAACAGAAATAAAATGACAACTCCCACTGAAGGGAAGCACCAAATGTCATCTGGGATTTACAAGAAGACGCTAACATTAGCTCTCGCGAGCGGCTTGGCCTTCTGGGCAGCTACCCTCGCAATTTCTTTAACTCCCACCGCTGCCGATTACAGAGTTGCAGAGTCAATTGCCAGCATCCAATTAGTCTGGGTTGGTGGACTTATTATTGGCTTAATTATGGCGGGCCTCATCAGCTATATCTTGGTCCGATTTTACAGCAAGATTCCACTAAAGAATCCGATCTTGAAATCGTTGATCCTTAGCTTCATTGCACTCGTAATCCTGCTACTCGTAATCGAAGTTCCCTCAGCATTAAGGACAGGCGACGCCTCGTATTACTTCCTCGTTGGAGTACTGCTTAACGTGCCAAGGTTTCTCGTTTTTGGAATAGTTGTTGGCTATCTATACAAAAGG
>JBNIDO010000021.1:0-35070 GCA_050108095.1 Bathyarchaeia archaeon | reverse complement strand
TTTTGGTGTGTAGACAAGGCGTCTACCTTGTGATTTTGGCTTGCCGCACCGTTTCGAGGCAGTCTTTGGCTTCCTTGTTGTTTGCAAAGTAGCGGCGTACAGGTTCTAGGATTTCGCCGAGTTGGGCTGCGACGCCGTTTTTGAGGTCCATGGGGTGCAGTTTGCCTTCGGTGTAGACTGATTCGAGTGCTTGGAAGTTTTCGAACTGGATGGTTCCGCCGAATTTGGCTGGGCGCTCGATGGTGAAGACTGGTTTTTCTCGGAAGATGATGTATTTGCAGATGTCCATTATGGGATTGTGTTTGACGGTTCTCTCGGGGCAGAAGGCTTTGGAGAGTTTCTGCTTGATTTCTTCTGGCGTGTCGTAGATGAATATGCATGTGTCGGGTTTGCTCTTAGACATCTTCGCTGAAGCGATGGCTTCGCGCTCTTGCCCCTCTGGAATCGGCCAAATCGCAGGTTTAGCTAAACCCTGCAACAGATGATGGTGGATGCAGACGGGTTTCCAGTAACCGATTTTTTCGCCGATTTCCCGCCCAACCATGTTGGCCTTACGTTGGTCCAAACCAAGCTGACAGATTTTAACGTCTAACTCAAAAATGTCTGCCACCTGCATGGGCGTGTAGAGGTAGTCGCTGACGTAGTGGGCTTCGCCTTCCTTTCGCCCAGCAATCTCCAACGTTCGGGTGGTTCTTGCTATGGTGAGTTCTTTGGCGATTTTCACTGTTTTTGCCCAGTAATCGATATCTTTGTAGAGTTCATCGCTGTAGATGAATTCAACTTTATCGCCGGGAACGCCCAGTGCAAGCCAACTGTGGCGAAATAGGTCTGCGGCTTTGCGGATGAGTTCGCGGTCGCCGCCAAGTTTGTTGTTTAGCCACGCATGCCATGTGGCGAGGAAGGCTTTGAAGTGGATGCCTGCTTCGGCGAAGTCTTTCATTTTGTAAGCGCAGATAACGCCTGTGCCTAAGTGGGCGAGGCCGCTGGGTTCCCAACCGTTATAGGCGATGGGGTGCTCTTCCTTCTCCAGCAGGCAGCGGAGGTCTTCTGGGGTGACGACTTCCTCGGTTGGCGGTCGGCATATAAGCTCAATTTTTCGTTCAATATCCACGGTTATTCCAGCATTCCCTTTGAATCAGCCTTTTAATGTATTTCTTTGACTTAAAAATTTAGGGGCTCAAAAAATCAGAGTGAATTAATTTTTAGCCAAAAAAGGGTGAAATTATTTGGGTATGCGTGGTTTTCGACGCTTGTAGAAGGTCCACTCAACAATGGCGGATAACGCAATAGCTGCAGCTAACGAGGCAAAGAGGTAAATCATTTTTTCATTCACGGCGCCTTGCGGTTGTTGTGTAGGCGAAGGCTGGGTAGAGGGCTGAGGAGATACATAGGGTGTGGGCAGGGGTGTCACTGAAGGACTGGGGGCAGCAACGAATGGCCAGGTGAAATTGTAGTTTGGAAACTCTTGTCTGTTAAGCATAATTTCCGTGAGGTGTGTGGTGTCGCCGTTGTCGGGGACCCCGTCGAAGTCGCTGTCTGGCAGCCACGGGTCTAACCCAAGTTCAAGTTCCACTGAATCGCTGACTCCATCACCGTCAGTATCATTTGAGAGCGGATTTAGCATAACCTCGTATTCGTATCCGTCGGGTAAGTTGTCGTGGTCTGAGTCGCCGTTTAAAGCGTCTGTGCCAAGCAAAATTTCGTAGCCGTCTGCCAGTTGGTCGTTGTCTGAATCGGCGTTTTGCGGGTTGGTTCCATCTTGGAATTCGGCGTTATCAAAAAGGAAGTCGCCGTCTGAGTCTGGGTTAAGCGGGTCAGAGCCAAATAGCACTTCTTGGTAGTCAGAGATTCCGTCGTCGTCCGTGTCTGTGTCTGCGGGGTTGGTGCCCAACTGGAACTCTTCCAGATCAGACAATCCGTCGCCGTCTGTGTCTTGGATGGTTGGGTCAGCGCCACAAGTCAACTCTGACGCATCAGGCAAACCATCTCCGTCTGTATCGTAGTCCAGTGGGTTCATGCTGGGCGAGTGATGCCATTGGAATTCCGTTAAGTCTGTTACTCCATCGCCGTCGGTGTCGGGAGACTGCGGATTAAGCCCCAAATCGTATTCTGCTTTGTCAGATAACCCGTCGAAGTCTGTGTCAGGTAGCATGGGGTCGCTTTGAACATGAACCGTATATGTTCCGGTGGTGTTTGTAAACGTGACGTTCCAGCCGCTTGTTTCGGTACTGCTCTGGAGTCCGTCGCCGTCGCGATCAGGCAACTCATCAACGATTGGCTGTTCCTCCACTGCTTTCTGCGTAAACATACATACTTGGTTGAGGTAGTGACCTTCTCCCGTACTCTTCTGGATAACATATAGGGTGTCGTTTGCGCCGACGGCTAAGTGGGTTGGCATAAGATTGGCTCCGCCTATTCCTGAATCTTGTCCACCCCAAGACGCTATCGGCATCCAGTTAGAGTCAAACTTTTCTATTCTCTGGTTGCCTGAATCCATAACATAGAGGTAACCCTCCGCGTCAACATCTACGCCCGTTGGATTGTCAAAGGCTAATGAGTAGGTGCTGTTGGCGTAGCCGGTTATGCTATGCAGGTAGTTTCCTTGGATGTCAAACACTGCGACGCGGTCAAGTTTTGAGGGTTCTCCGAGCCAAGCCATTCCCTGTCCGTCTTCGGCAACGTATAGGCGGCTGTTGTTTGAGTCTACAGTGATGTCGGTTATGTAGGTGAACTCGTCGATGTCCGGGCCATAGTTGCCCCAGGTTCGCAGCAATGTCCCGTTTGCGGCATATTGATCGACGTATACTTTTGTAGCCACTGTAGCTGTGTCTGGGTCCCAGTAAACCATGTAGAAAATCCAGCCCGCGGTTCTCGCGACATAAACGTTGCCATCAGTATCACAAGCCAGTGTTATCAGGCCTGATTGCAGGTCAAGGTCAGTTTTGCTTGCCCAAGCTGCTCCAGCTTGTGTGCCGTCGAGGTCGAAGGTCTTTATGTTTGCCCAGTCAACGATGTCTCTTGGTACTTCGGCGCGGTAATAGTTGCTGAAGTGCGCTAAGGCGTTCTTTTGGTCGATTGCTATGCTGTCTCTGAGTTCCCCTTCAGGCAATGCACCAGTCAGGTTCCATGTGGCAACCGGCGTTAGGTCGGCATCAAAAACCCAGACGTGACAGCTGAAGCCTTCACTTGCGTTTGCCCTGCCAAAAACGTAAACGTAGCCGTCGCCGTCTAGGGCGATGTCGTAGAGTCCTCCCTCCAAGGGCAAGTCCACTTGTTTGGTGAGTTCGAGGAGTGTTTTTTCAACCCGCGGGTTTGAGGTGTCTGCGACTCCGTCAGCGTCTGAGTCAGTGGTTCTTGGGTTTAAACCGGTCGTGTACTCTTCATAATCGTTTACGCTGTCTCCGTCGCTGTCACTTACGCGGGGGTCAGAGAAGACCCGCATGGTAAACTGCTTGGAGGAGTCACCCAAATAGTTGATTCTGATAAGGTAGCCTGATAGCTCTTGATAATCTGGCAAGCCGTCTCCGTCGGTGTCGCTGTTTGTAGCGTTGGTCCCAAAGACCAATTCGTACCCGTCGGTTAAGCCGTCCATGTCCATGTCATAGCTTTTGGGGTCTAAGCCATTGCTTGATTCGTATTTGTCGTTTAATCCGTCGGCGTCGCTGTCAAAAGCGTAGGGGTTACTTGTGGTTTCGTTTGTGTCGGCTATGCCGTCTCCGTCGCTGTCGAGGGGTTTTACTCCTGTCCAATGGGAGAACTCGTTTATGCTGCCCGGTAACACGTCATAGTACACTGTTGTGAACTGGGATGAGGCGGTACCGCTTTGCAGATCCGTGTGGTAGCAGGGGACAAAAAGTATCCAATGGTGCCAAGCGTGGTACAAGCCATAGTTAATGTTGACTCTTATGCTCACAGGGAAGTTGGGCATACCAATGCCTGGTTCGATGTAGGCGCTTGTGGAGTACTCTTCTGTTTTGTAGTTGCCAGCTACGGTAACGTTCATTTGTGAAACCGGAGGTACCCCCGAGGAGGCGTTTATAGAATTAGATCCGGGCGGAACATCGATTGAAATGTAGGGCCTGTACCAGCTTTGTCTTGCGTATGAGTAGCTGTCGCCTACGGTTACGTTGACTTTGCTTGTGATTTTTAGTTGAGCGCTTATTCTGTCGCCCACGTCAAGGCCGTTTGCATCTTTGTCAGTGATGGTTATGTTTGGCACACCGATGTTTTCTAGGTTTCCGCTGACAACTGCATCCTCTTTTGGACCAAAAGCTTTCATTAAAACATTCATCAGCTTGTCTGAGAAACCCCCGAATATGTCGGCAATTACAATTGCTAAACCTATAAGCCATCCGACGTAAGGTATCTGGCCAATGGCATACAACACGGCAGCGTAGATTATTGCGTAAGTGGCGGCGGAGATGCCATAAGATGCTCCCATTGATTGACCCAAATGCCCCCCAACCTGGTTTGCAATGATAAAGCCAGCAATAATCGACAAGCCCACATCAATAATTATTGCAAGTATCTCTAAACCTTTCATTACCTTATCGAAGGTTCTTAGTCCTTTTAACCCGGCAACGCCTTTTTCTGCAGCTCCCATTTCTTGGCAGGTTTTTGCCCAAAGTTTAAACGTGCTCGTTTTCCCAGTGCCAAGCATGTTGGCTATCGAGCCACTGTTTAAACCGCCCATCTTAAGCACCTGAATTGACTTGTAGGCTTTTATGGCGACTCCGCCGCGGGTTAGAAGCATCATACTTTCAAAGCCTATGGTGAAGGCGATGAACCACTCTGGGGTGCCAGCATCAGATGTATCGGGAACACCCTCCGTTGTCACCGTTTGTTCGCCAGTGTTCCACATTAAAACCAAGCATTCTGTGTTGAAGCGGGCTTCCTCACTCAGTTGCCAACCGTCAATGTGGCGGATAATCTCGTCGATTTCAAGTGCTGACTGCTCAGTTGTTTTATAGAAGTTCAATTTCACCGATTTGGTCGTCATCAACGACTCATCAACCATGTCAACGCTGTAGGTGCTGCCTAACGCGGCTCCGCCCGAAGAGTACTGAGACATCTCAGCCATCTTTAGCTTTTCTTCGACAGCAATGATTACTGGAAGGGTTTGGTTTTGGGGCAGTGTTTGCAGGGCAGCAGGCAACATCGTGTTACTCATTGCGACCAAGGCTTCGTCGCTTGTTTCAAACGACCCCACCAAAGAAAGTACCTTCGCATTGTAACTTTCAAGGACAGACGGCATGTCTGCGAGGCTATTTGACGAGTTCCTCAGAAAACTATAGCCCATAAGCAGGTTGGCGAGGATTGTCTCTTCTTGGTCTGAGCTGAAAAACAAGCCTAAGTCTGCCCCAAAAGTCTGGCTGACGGTGAAGCCGCTAAGCGACATTGCCTGTTTATACGTAGACAACACAGTCCACTCTCCCAAACAGCCCCTGTCTACCAACTGGAACTGGGTTGTGGTGGAGTTGGTTCCGTCGGCGACCAATGAGTTGTCTGCTGTAACCGAGACAAGTTTGCCGTTTGAAGCAGTTAAGGTGATTGAGGTGTTAGTGGGGTGGGCGAGTTTGAAGGTTTCTTTGTCGCTGATTGTTTTGCCAGTGGCAAGGATTGAAGCGTTATCCGCCGTTGATAGGTAGGGGCCATCTTTTAGTTTGAACGCCACCGTGTCTTCGCCTATGGGGATCCACTGGAAAGTCTCAGAAAGCGTGGGTGTTTGGCTGTTGGCAACCAGTTTGCCTTCGGCTGTTGCGGAAACATAGTTGCCGTTGTAAGCCACCAGTGCCTTGGCTTCTTGGTCACTATACCCTAAGACACGCCATACAAGTTCCACATCCATGGACAAGGAGACCGACGTAGACGAGTTGTAAAATATTTGAGAGGAAAAAGCAACTACGGCGTCGTTTTCCCAAACAGGAAAAATGGGGGCGTGCATGCCGTAGTCGGTTACCACAATTCCGAAGTCGGCTACGTCTGCCTGATTCGGCTTAATATTAACAGTTATATTCAGTTGGGGGACTGCCTTTAAGTCTCCAAGTGAATCATCGAGGTCTCTCATGGAACCCTGATCGTCACTTGGCCAATCCCACTGCTTATAATACAATTTTAAAGAGTCAGGATTTTGAGGTGTGAATTGCAGCGTAATAAACGTGGGTTTGGCTTCTAACTCTAAATCAAAATGATAATTATCGTTCACGGCTGTTTTAGAGAAAGGCGACAGGTCAACGTCGTCATTCACTCCGTCCCCATCGTTATCGTAATCCCAAATGTTTGTGATGGTATCCCCATCTAAGTCAAGGTTAGAGCAGCCGTGGACTTCGAGGTAATCGGTTAAGCCGTCGCTGTTTGTGTCAGGTTTGAGGGGGTCAGAGTCTAATTGAACTTCCTCGTAATCGGTGAGTCGATCGAAGTCTGTGTCGCTGTTGTTGAAGTCGGTTCCTATCACAAACTCAACCGTGTCGTAGAGAGAGTCGTTATCGGTATCGGTTTGGTTTTCTGGTGGCGTGGCTTCCATGAGTTGAGGCACTAAATCTTTGAGGCCGGTGGTTGTTCTGGGCGGCGGAACCTCCCCTTTAACTAAGCTTGTGAGTTGGGGGGTTACTTCGGAGGCACAAAGCAAAACAATTAACGTTAAACCTATGATTACGTACCGTAGCTTCTTTGATGTCAACTCTCTTCTCCAAAGAAAAGAGTTAGTTTGCAGCTTGTATTTAGTGTTACCGCTTGCTTTCCTCTAGCAAGTCGGAACTCATCAAAAGATTAATTAATTAACTTTTTTTGCGGGCGGTTTGTCTCCCATCGTAACCTAACACTTCACCTCATAGCTGAGCGTCGCTTTAAGCTTGGTGAAGCTCTCTCGGCGCGGGAATTTCTGCCCGTCCCCACCGTGTCTCATGTTTGGGTGAACCCGCCATCACGGCAACGCAAGCGTATTGGGTCTTGCAGCATCTGTTGGGTCCGTCGTCATGAGTGGATTTATCCAGTGGGATAACCGTATATGATAAAACGGCAAAATTAAGTGTTCCCATCCAGCCAAATTGCTTTTAGGCAAATCCACCCATCATCTGTTTATGGATATTGGTAGAACCGTTCACTTTCACGACAGAGAAGGTTGGCGCAATTGGCTAGCAAAGAACTATGATAAGGAGAAAGAGATTTGGCTAATTTTTCCCAAAAAAGCAAGCGGCAAACCCAGCGTATCCTATGAAGAAGCCGTTGAAGAGGCACTCTGCTTTGGCTGGATAGATAGTATCGCCAAAAAATCGACCGAAACAGTTACGCCCAACGCTTCACGCCTCGAAATCCAAAAACGCCTTATTCTGAATCCAACAAGCAAAGGCTAAAAAAGCTAATTGCACAAGGTAAAGTCATCCCCTCTGTGGAAGCAACGGTAAAAGGCATGTTAAATGCGGAAGATTCCAGAGAAGGTTAAGGTGGGGCCGGGGCAGGGATTTGAACCCTGGCGAAAGGCTCCACAGGCCTCTATGCTGCCAAGCTACATCACCCCGGCCGCGTTGTTTTCTACGCGTTTTTGCTTGGTGTGTTAGTGATGTTTGGATAGTCCTTATTTTTGTTTTCGGAACCCCTCACTGTTGTTTACACCTAAAAACCAAAATACGCCCTTGTTTCTGTGAGAAACTATTTGGTTTAGTGTTTATTCTGCATCCACATAAATAGAGCGAACCAACACCAAACTTCAACTCCTTACAAAACAGCAAATTTCTCTCCAAAGGCTTTTAGGCAAACACACCCATAAATGCACAAACGGGGCCCTCTTGGATAAAACCGACATCATTCTCTGCCAACTTCTGTTAGGCAACTCAAGGCTTTCCTACCGTGAACTGGGTGAAAAACTTGACCTCTCCGTAACGGCAGTGCATAACCGCATCCAAACCCTAATCGAATTAGGCATAATACGCAAGTTTACCGCCAGCTTTAGTTTTTTCGCCCAAAACGTCATACACGTTTTGATGTTTGGGCTTTCAAAAACCAACTCTGTTCTAGAAGTTAAGAGCCGCCTTGAGAATCAGGGGTCGATTTACTGGTTTGCAGCCGGCGGCGGAAACATACTCTACATAGGCGCGTACTTGCGAAACATTGGCGACTTGGAATTGCTGGTTCGCTTTGTTAAAGAGAAAGCGCAGATTCCCATGGTAACTGTGGGTTTAACGGGGTCGCCTATACCGCCTCTTCTAAGAAACATCCACTTCCTAAAAATCGAAACTAAACTTTGCGACTTGGATTACAAAATCATTCGAGCCCTAAAAGATGACTCGCGTAAACCCACCTCAGAGGTAGCGAAAGAAATAGGCGTGTCAACAAAAACCGTTCGGCGCCGCCTCAACAGGATGGAGCGGAATTTTCTTATCCAGTACTCCATAGAGTGGTACCCTGATGCCTCCAACGACATAATGAGTATATTCCATGTGGACATAAAAGACGATGCAAACCCCAACGTTGTAAACGCCATCTTGCAGGAATATTACCCCAACACGTTGTTCTATTGGAGCTTCAGCAACATTCCAGGCAGCTACGTCTTTATGGTTTGGACGCCGACCAGCAAAGAAGTCCGTGAAGTCCGAGAAACCATCGAGAGCAACCCTGCCATCAAATCAGTCGCTCCAAACGTCATGTACACAGGCTACATTTTTACAACTTGGCGCGACCAAATCCCTTAGCCAAAGGAGAAACTATGGGAATAAGTATTCGATTGATATGTTGCCGTTGCCAGTGTTAAGCGCCAAGTTAAGGGTGCCTGCTCCCCCCGAAGTTGTGCCCTTGAGCCGTGTTGCCGTATCAGGGTCAGCATCCAAAGCGATTCCTTGATGGGTTATCTTGCCGTTTCCCACGCTGGCGGCAACTTGGAAGAGGGTGCCCTGTGTTAAGCCGATTTTTACGTTGCCGTTCACTGCCATGACGTCGATTTCCCTGGCGTCGCCGTCTTTGAGGTCTATGTTGCCGTTGCTGGTGGAAGCCACAACTTTGGAGTCGTTTATTTGGGGTTTGATTATATTGCCGTTTCCTGTGGTGAGGGTCAAGTTGTATGTGCTGGTTTCTGGCAGGTTGATTACTAGGTCAGCTTTGTAGCCGCTCTCTTGTGTTTGGCTGAGTTGAAGCTCAGCGCCGGTTATTAGTGTGGTTGTGTTGTCGGTTTTGGTTTCGTTGTTGAAAGTTTTGATGTCGTTTAGGTAACCGTCAGGCGCTGTCACGTTGTAGGTGACTTCGATTCGGCTGCCTGTGGTTGATTGGATTATTATGTCGCCGTTGAATGTCCCCGCTTGTATATCGACGTTTTCTCTGGGGGTATACTCTGTTTTGTCTTGCCTCTGCGCTAAAGGAGCCGTAGCATGATATACAACGGCATATATGCTCACAGACACTATGGCAACTATTACGATGACTGCGAACAAGATGCTTTTGGTCTGCCGTCGCACAGTTTTGTTCTCCAAGAGGGTCTGTATGGCTCTCTCAATGATTTGGCTGTCTTTAAAATATTCTCTTCTAATCCCGGGGGTATGTCCCGTTTTTTAACCTGCAATAGTTGAAAAGGGAACTTTTGCACTCCTCCTATGCGCTTTTGTTAACTTAGGGGTAAACATGAAACTAAATTCCAAATACCTCTCTGCAATTCAGGTACGTAACTATGTTTCGTGGTTACTTAAATGAAAAATCAACCTTAACAGAAACCAAACAAACAAGGAGAACCAAAAATGATTGAACCAGCAATAACCATTACTGACTTAACCAAAAAATTCGAAGACAAAACAGCAGTTGACAACCTAAATCTAGAAGTCCAAAAAGGCGAACTC
Source organism: Bathyarchaeia archaeon (assembly GCA_050108095.1). Lineage (GTDB taxonomy): Archaea > Thermoproteota > Bathyarchaeia > Bathyarchaeales > Bathycorpusculaceae > Bathycorpusculum. The sequence goes on along the minus strand of JBNIDO010000021.1, from coordinate 25,252 downwards.
TTCGGATTACTCGGACCCAACGGCGCAGGAAAAACCACCATCATCACCATACTCTGCGGACTCATCAAACCCACCAGCGGCACAGCCCAAATCTACGGCTACGACATAGAGAGAGACACACAAAAAATCAAGGAACTACTCGGTGTATGCATACAGGAAACCGCCATCTACCCCTACCTTAGCGGCAAAGAGAACCTTGAGCTTTTCGGCAACCTCTACAACATGGACAAAAAAGCCATCCGTGAAAGAAGCAAACTGCTGCTAGACAAAGTCGGCTTAAGCGAAGACGCCAAGCGCGTAACTGCCAAATACAGCGGCGGCATGAAACGGCGCCTAAGCCTCGCGTTAGCATTGATCCATGACCCTGAAATCGCTTTTCTCGACGAACCCACAGTCGCCATGGACCCCCAGTCGCGGCATGCAGTTTGGGACTTCATAAAAGAACAGAAAGCCAAAGGAAAAACCATCATCTTAACCACCCACTACATGGAAGAAGCCGAAGAACTCTGCGACCGTGTCGGCATCATCGATCACGGCAAACTCATCGCGTTAGGCGCTCCCAAAGAACTTGTCGCCAAAGGTAGCGTCAAAAACCTCGAAGAAGTCTTTATCCAGCTAACGGGTCGGAAGATGCGGGAGGAAGTATAAATGAACCTGCAAAGAGTCACAGCTCTGACCACGAAGGAACTCAAGAAAACAGTTCGTGAACCAGGAGCATTATTCATGATTTTTCTGTTTCCAATTATGTTCGTGCTTGCGTTTGGTCTATCTTTTGGCGGCGTGGGGGGGTCACAAACAGTTACTTACCAAATCGGCGTTGTCAATCTCGATGCAGATAACGGACAAGGGTCTGAGGCATTCGTCAATTCATTGTCAGACTTGACTATGCTAAATGTAAAGTTTTATGCAGAAAACCAGACAATGCAGAATGATTTAAGTCAGGGAAAAATCCAAGCAGCGATAGTTATCCCAGAAACCTTTAGCAAAAGCATTAATTCCTACTACGCATTCCCAGATGCTCCTAGCCGATGGATTAACACAACAGTTGCTTTATATCTCGACCAAGGCTCGTTGGTTGCCACACAAGCTGTTCCACCTCTTATTCAACAGGTACTCGTAGGGTTATTTAACCAAAATCAACAGACACCCCCAAGTCCCATCAAGCTACAGACGGCTTCATTGGAAATAAAACAAGTATCAACGTTTGATTATTTTGCGCCTGGCATGTTTACGTTTGCATCCGTATTCATAATTATGATTGTTGCTCAATCATTCACGACTGATAGAGAAAACGGCATGATGAAGCGTATCCGCATAACTCCAACAACGCCAACCGAGTTTATCACCAGCCAAGTAACTTCATACATAGTGATTGCCTCAATTCAAGCAGTAATTATGTTTGCAATGACATACGCCTTGGGCTTTAAACCAGACGTTGGAGTACAAATCTATTGCTTAGTCTTTTTAATAGTGCTGATATTTTCTGTGTCTAACGTCGGGTTTGGCCTAATTACCGCGACCATCGCAAAATCTTCAGGTTCAGCCACAGGTCTGAGCTTTCTATTCGTGCTTCCACAGATGTTTCTTGGCACCTTTGTAGGCGCATCCCTCTCAGGCGCAGCCCAAACCGCAGGCAAATTTGTCCCCAGTTACTACGTCACTGATGCGTTAACATCTCTGTTCCTCCGAGGTGCATCCATGACAAGCACGACTGTCCTGCTTGACCTTGCCGTTGTCTCAGCTTCATGCATCGGCATCCTCGCAGTAGGCATAGTGCTCTACGCAAAATACTACAAAATCTAAACTGCCCTCCCCCTTTTCTTGTTAACTCTTTTCAGCAGAGACTTTTTAGAAAAAACCGCAGCTGACCAAACTGCTTCAAAATTGTGAGTCAAGTTTTTACCTTTTTAGGGTACCTTTAAAGCCTTCTTCTTTGCCTTTTTTATTGTTGATTTTCATGGAGAAGGTAAGGCGTTACAGTGGGCCCATAGCGGCTATTCTTATTCTCGTTGCTTTAATGGCGATTTTTCTGGTAGCCCTAAACTACATCCAAAATTCGCCCATAACTCTTTATCCCGGCGAAGTCCAAAACTACGAGGGCCAAAACTTAGCTTCTATCGGTGAGGTGCGAGAAAACGCCATAAAAGGCACCCAGTACCTCAACAACTCTGACTACCGCCTAGCCATCAACGGATTAGTCGACGAAAATCTTTCCTTAACCTACGATGAGGTAGTCAACGGTTTGCAGAGTTACCAAAAAGTCGTTAACCTCTACTGTGTGGAAGGCTGGAACGCCACCATTCTCTGGGAAGGCGTACTTGTGGATGACTTGCTAAACCAAGCGGGGGTGAACTCCAACGCGGTAGCTGTTATCTTCTATGCTTCCGATGGCTACTCGACTTCACTGCCGCTTGACTACATCAGAAACAACCACATACTCTTAGCCTACAAAATGAACGGCTTGACCATTCCACCTGAGCGAGGCTACCCCTTCGAACTTGTCGCGGAAAGCCAATACGGATACAAATGGATAAAATGGGTAACCCAAATCGAAGTAACCGACAACCCCGACTACCGCGGCTACTGGGAAAGCCGAGGATACCCCAACAACGCCACCCTCCGCTAGGCATCGGAACCCAAGAACTTCCTTCTAACGCCTGACTGCAAAAGATACCCAACCACTATGACACTGTAAATTATCTCAAAGGGTGCAGCAGACCTTGGAATACCTGGGATGCTGGGTAAATTCAGAACTGTCAAGGAATCAGCAACGATAACGAAGAGAGAAACGGCGACGGTGCCAATCCACCCCACTCTTTTGCCTCGCCAGAGATAAACCGCAAACACCACAGTCAACACCCCATAAGCCACCGTGTAAACATCATAGACGGTGGTTGTGGGAAGAAACGCAAAGTCCTCGTACGCAAGCAATAATACTCCAAAAAAGGCATGGATTACGCCGATCAGCAGTTGCAGACCAACTAAGATGGCTATGCCAATGCTTCTGCCCCGATACGTCGCTGGTGGCCCTTTAACGCTCACTTATACCACGCCTCTGGCTATTGTAGCCTAAACCATATAACTTCTCACTTTGAGAAGCAATCAAGCATTTGCCTTAGTTTTCTCTTTGCCCTTTTTCGAAGGAAGTTTCTTCTCGATTACTTTAGATAAGATGTCGATGAACAGTTCAATTCGGTCTCTTGTCCGCCCCAAATCCGCCATAGCGGTGATGGTTGTTACGGGCGTTTCCCCTTTTATGGTCATGCGGCTGGTTTTTGGGTCCTCTGCTTTAACCTCTACAAAAAGCGTGGACCCGTAGGCTAGGAAGCCTCCTTTGGTTTTGATTTTTAGCTTGTGTGCCTTCTCGTTTGTTTCCTCGATTTTCCACTGCAGAGCCTCTACGGCTGTGGGGATGGCTGCCCACACCTTTTCTAAGGGATAGTCGATTTCGAATTTTTCGTTTTCCTCACGCAGGTAAGCCATGTTCGTCACCACTACTGCATAATGTACATGCATTGGTTCCTAATTAAAATCTTTGAACAGGCGACGATTTGCCCGAGCCGAAAGGAGGCGTCCATGGCTTTAGCGATAGCTTTTTCTTCGGCTCTGCTTGTGGATTGCTCCTCAACCAGCCAGCAACCAATCAGCATTGCAGAAACCAAAACACAGCCGCCCTCCAAGCCCCTAAGAAGATGAGCAAGGACGGCATTCTCTTCTTCTAACACTAGAAAAACAAAAGCCCAAATACTGATCTACTGCTTAAGTGACTCTTTGAGCGCCGCAAAATAGGACATAACCTGCCCCATTTGCTCCTGCGACATAGCCAAAACCGCCCTAACCGCATCCCTGCCCTTGACGGATGCAGAAGTGGAAAGAGTTGCCAAAGCGTAGTCGAGGCTTGTGAAAAGCGGTTCCCAGGGGATGTTGACTCTTTGGCCTTTGAGGTTGTAGAGGGCTAATATGTAGGCGCTGGAGCGGCTGAGGCTGTCTTTGAAGGCTTGGATGCTGTTGCCCACGGTTGCGGGGTCGTAATCGTTTCCTGCGATGAATCCAGCTATGATTTTGTAGTTACCTTCAAGGGTTTGGGTTTCTGATAGGATGTCTGTTTTTATTTTGGCTTCTGTATCGGTCTGCATGCTACATCGCTTTTCTGTATGTCCCATTCAAGTACATAAGCGTTTTTTGATAATCCTGTCTATATTTCTTGGGCTTTCTTACTTGTGCAACAGAAAGCTTAGACATGAACTCTTTAGCAATTCTTATTAATGCAGAACAGGCTAGTGACCGCTTGTGACCCATATGCAAAACCAAGCAATCCATAATAAGGAACAACCAAACCCCCACGCAATAGTGTTCGGTCAACTGGAGGTGAACTGATTTGTCCCTAGTTTCTGCACAGAAACTTTCGGCAGTGGGCGCTCAATCGCCTCTGGGAGAAATCCGTTTTCCCGAGTTCACAGCTAAACTCATAACCGACGTCTTCGACGCCTTGATCTCCGCAAACATACGCCAAACCGAGGCATACGTCTCCCTTATGCAGGCAGTATCCAAATCCCTAGTTGACTACATCAACGACACCAAAGATGACATCAGCGGCGAAATGATCCTGCAGTTTTTGGCTCGGCTCCTTCCAGACACCTCAGACTCAAGTGGCACAAAAGTGCGAGTGGGCTCAACCTTAACCACCGAGGATGCCGACAAACTAAACAGCGCTCTTGCGGTCCCAGATGTACAGGAAAACCCCGGAATAACCGCTACACCGATTGCCAACCAAACTGCTTTAGACGCGATACTTGAGGCAGTCGCCAAAAGAATTGCCGCCGACAAGTACACCCTGCTAAAAGAAATGGTGAAGATGGGTGTACTCAGACTGGTGGTTGAACATGGAGTCATCGAAACACGCCTAACCTTCAACACCTACACCTACACATTCTACGAAAACACAAAAAGCAACTATAACAGGTCATCCTTCTCTGCACGTGCATCCACAGGAACCGGAGGATTAACTAGCCTTTGGGTAAAAGCCTCAGCTTCCACAAGTTTCAACTCACTGCACGTCTCAACCGCTAAAGAAACCAACCGCGACATATCAGGCAGCCAAGTGCAAATCTACGGGCGCGTTCAAATCGACTTCAAGACTGACTATCAACCCATGACAACCTAGATGCATGAATATGGCAGTCAGCACAGTGAAATCGGCAGAGATGGGCTTTGCCGAGTTCACCTCCACCCTTATTTCCGAAACCCTCAACGCAGTAGTTACTTCAATACTGACACAGGAAAAGCAAGCCGCGCAGCTAGCAGCGCAAGCCCAGCTTTCAGCGGAGGATTATGCAAAGGAAAACCTAACGGACGACTTAGTTCGAGCAGAAATTCTGAGGCTTTTTCCATCGAGCAGTGGCAACGCAGACAAAAGCGCAGTAGATGCAGGCGAACCATACACAAACAACAACGAAACAGGCGAATCACCCTCAATCTATAACAAAATCGGTTACACAATAACCAAAGGCGACTTGACTGGAGACCGCGTAAACCGAGGAAAAACCGTATTTAGCACCGCCGGCTACAACAACATTTCAGCTGCGGCACGCTTGGCTTTGGCAAAACAGCATTTAGCCGTCATCCAAACAGTTGTTTCACGCGGCATTCCCCGAGTCTACGTAGACAATGGACAAATAACCTCGAAACTTACCCTGCGCTTTGAAGCAGACTCAACCGCGACGGCTTCTACGACTGGTTCAAGAATCGCTGGTGTAGGTATCCGCAAGATCGTTGCCCAACCGGTAAGTGCTGCCCGTCCAGAATTCCTATCCCTCAGAGCTGACGTGCTAAGTGAAGTGAAAATAACTTTTAAAACGGTGGTTCCATGACACAAGCAACCGAAAAAAACGCATCCTACCTGACCGAGGCAATACTTGCTATCCACAATGAAGTCCAAAGCGCCCTTGACTATATCAACACAGTAGCAGACGCCGAAGGCACAGACCTAGGAAAAAGCAGCGCACTACTAAGCATCGAGAACCTCAGAGTAAAAGTGCCTATCAAAATCAGCATTGAAGCAGGCAAAAAGAAGCTTGAACCCCTACCAACCACGCCGCTAACAACCGATCAGATACGTCAAGCGCTTCCTAAACGTGTGGGGTTTGTTATTGAACGGGATTTGCCAAAGAACTTTAGCGTTTACAGTAAGGTGCGGGTGGCTTTTAATCCACAGGAAGAGGCAGCCGCAAAGCAGGCGACCAGCGGAGAAACAGTTGAATCCACTGCTGCGGCAGGTTGGGGTGAAATCGAGATAACGTTTGCACCCATAAAGAGGGCTTAACCACCCATTTTTTCAGTTGCTCTGCTGCCGATTGAACGTTTGTTTGTTTTAGGGCTTTTCTGCTTGTTATTTTGCTTGGAGAAAATGTTGTTAACTCGCCATTTGATTAATATATTTTGGAAACCCTGTTAGGGTGTAAAACTGAAGGTAAACTAAGGTTACAGTGCCTTTAGCCTGAGTCGAAAGCTCAGCAAACGCATCGTGCAGTGCAAGCTGAAGCCTACGGCGACTATCAGATGAACCAAGGGAGAGAGTTTAAACTGCGTTTGGGTGACCGAAAAACTTTTGCATTTATGGCGTTGGGTTTAGTAGCCTTTATTCTATACCTATGGGTTTTCGTGGGCTTCGACGGCCTCTTCACCCTGCTAAGTAAGCTCAACGTGTACCAGTACTCTCTGTTTTTGGCTTTAGCGGTTGGCGCATTTGTCGTCTCCGTTGTGTTTGATTCATTAATCTGGCACAGCCTCCTAGACTCGCTGTCAGTTAAGGTTAAGCTCCGCAAACTGGTCCTCTACAACTGGATCGGAAACTTTGTCGAATTAATTATTCCCGGCGCCACAGTCGGCGGCGAAGTCGTGCGCATAGCCCTTGCGCAGAAGGAAACCAACCATGACACGGGCATCGCAGCTGCTACCGTCATAGGCTCACGTATAATCAGCACTTTTGTGTATTCAGGCGGGTTGCTGGTGGCTTTTGCGTTGCTTCTGTGCACTCATCAACTGCCTGCTTTCCTTATAACCCCCGTCATATTGGTAGTTCTTGGAACCGCAATTACCCTATCGGGCATATTCGTAATTGCCTATAAAGAGGGCGCAGTCGACACAATCACTCGGCTCATATCCAAAGTCATCAAACGGGTTATGAGAAACCCAGAAAAACAGGTTATTTATACTCAGAAAATACACGATGGAATATTCTCCTTTAGCGAAGTCTTCAAAACCTTCAAAAAGCAACCCCGCAAACTCATAAAACCCGCTTTCTTCGCAGTCGCAGCTTGGATGTTTAGCCTCATAGTGTACCTGTTGATTTTCTATGCCCTCAACTTTACTTCTATCTCACTGATTGACTTAGCAACCGTTTACTGTATAGTCACAACCGTGGAAACAGTGACTGCAGGTGTCCCCGTGGGCGCCGTGGAGGTGACGATGGTTAACATGTTTGCAATATACGGTGTTCCGTTGGCTGTAGCAGGCGCTGCCACCACCATCGTGCGGCTGCTAACTTTCTGGTGCCAAATACTGGTCGGATACCCCATAGTCGAGTGGATGGGCATCAAGTCATTACTTAAAGGCAACATAAAACCCCCAGTTATCGTTAAGCCCCCCGTGCCGACTCTGACTACTGAATTAAAAAATTAAGTGCTTAGGTCCCGTGTAGATAAGGATATGACTGGTAGCTTAATGCGTTGTTGAACTGTTCTGGGCTGATGTCTTTTTCTAAACGGCAGATTACTTTTTTGTGCTTGTTCGGGAGTAAATCAAAGAAATTGTCGCTCAACTTACAGCCCAAATTGCCTGCGTCTAATGCAACGGCTTTGGCGTAGACTGAAGATTGAAGGGTGATTTCGAATGTTTTGGGATCAAGAGTTTTTGGGGCAACTTGGATTGCTGCGTTGGGGAGTTTTAGGTTTTTGGGTTCAGCGACGGTTATACTGTCAACGGCGATTTCTTTTCCAGCGCTTTCCAACGTCGCTACCAGAATGCAGTCGTCTTGAACGGGCAGGGAATTCAACGGTTTTTCCAAGGCAAGTTTTGAGGTGAACGGCGGCACGGCGGTCTCACTTACTTGGTAATACAGTGTCTCTCCAAGGAAAGTCAAAACTTCAAACCTCAACTTAGCCTTCAATTCTGCAGCAGTCTCGTTTATAATGTAGCATTCCACTCTGTCGCCCTTAACAATCAACGGTGCAATAATTGGTTGGTACGCCCTTTTTACTGTGTAGTAGGCGGGTTTGGGGTTTAAGCCGTAGTCGATTAGACTCCAGCTGATGACTGGCCAGCAATCGTTGAGTTGCCACATTAGGCATCCGCTGGTTTTGAACATGCGACTGCGCCAGTGGGTTACTCCGGTTTTGAGTGCTTCGGCTTGGTTGAGTTGGCTGTAGAGCACAAACCGCTCCATATCTGCGGGAACAGGGTAATGTATCGAGAGTAGTGCTTTTAGGAGTTCTAAGCCTCCGACTTGTTTTTCGTGTGCCTTAAACGCAAAGGAGTCTGGGGTCAAATCCTGCTTTTCAATATACGCCTGTAGAAGCTTCATGGTGGGCGGCGCTTGCCAACCGAACTCAGAAATAAACCGACCATTATCCTCCAAGTAAGCGGGGTAATCGATGCCTTGACTCCAAACCTCCCAATTATGCCTGTCCCCTTCCTGCCGCCCACTGGAGTCTTCGCCACCAAAGGGTGTGCTTGGCCTGTAAGGTCTGGTGGGGTCCAGAAACTTGCAAACCCTAAGCAGCAGCGACTCGTAGATTTGCGAGCCATACAGGCGCTCCACCTTATCGCGGACGCGCCAGAGCACGGAGTGTAACCATTGGTTCTCGTTGTTGCCGCACCACAATACAATCGAGGGGTGTCCCCGCAGTCGCAGCACGGCTGCCATGGCTTCGCGTTCTGCTTCTTTTAGAAACCATTCCTCTTCGGGGTAGCCGGCGCAGACATACATGAAATCCTGCCAAACCATAATTCCCAATGTGTCACAGAGGTCGTAGAACTCGTCAGCTTCATAGACTCCTCCGCCCCAGACACGGAGCATGTTAAAGTTGGCTTCCGCCGCGTAGTCGAGGAGTTTAGCATAGCGTTCATAGTTGACTTTGGGCAGAAACGAGTCGGCGGGTACCCAGTTTGCGCCCCTGCAGAAGACGTTTTGACCATTGATTTGGAAGATGAAGCTTTTTCCTTCCTCATCGGGCTCCTGTACAAGTTTGATGTTTCTTACGCCGACTTTGGCGGTCGATTGGTCGAGCAGTTCTTCTTTGTCGAGTAATTGGGCGGTTGCAGTATATAGGTCAGGTTCGCCATATCCGCGGGGCCACCAAAGGTGTGGATTCTCAACTTCTAGGGTGTAGTCAGCAAAGTTTCTGCCAACTTTGGCTTCGAGCACAATATCCTGTTCTATTTTCTGCCCAAACCCCTCAAGCACAAATTTCACTTGGAGTGTGGTTTCTTTTGCAGCGTAAACTTCCACGCTTATTTTCACCCTTGCCTTGCTGCTGGATATTTCCTCTGGCAGCCCAGCCAAATACCCAAGCCTAGCAGTGTCGTATGCAACGACTTTTGCTTTCCGCCAAATCCCCGCCGTCGGTAGAGTCGGTCCCCAATCCCAGCCAAACGAGTACTGAGCTTTGCGCACGTAGGGTCGGGCGGAAAAATTGTCTGCGCTAAGGCTAATGTATTTGTGTTTATGCTGTCTTTCGAGTTCAGCTGCGACTTTGTTGACGGGTTTGAAACGGATTGCAATGAGGTTTTTTCCAAGTTTGGCAGCTTGTTTTATGTTGAAGCGCCAGGGCGTGAACATGTTGTTTGCTTCGCCCACTTTAACATTGTTAACCCAGACCGTTGCAAAGGTATCTAAGCTTTCAAAAGCCAACTCTACAACATCTTTACCGATTAATTCGGCGGTTAACTCTACTTCTTTGCGGTACCACCACTCGCTCTCGTTAACCCACTGTACCTCCCGCTCGTTCACTCCCATAAACGGGTCGGGTATGAGCTTGTTAGCTAACAGATTGGTATGGGCGGTCAGGGGGGCCTCAGCCAGCAGCCAATCATTGACCTCGATATCTGTTCGGTAAGCTCCTTGTTCTTCTCCGTCGCATCTGCGGAAGCCTTTAAACCTCCACAGACCGCCTAAGACCACCTCTTCAACCATTACGTGTCTTCCCCTCTCAACCCATAATGCCGCCACTAATAATCTTAACCGCGTACTGCAAAAATACAATCGTAAAAGTATTGCAGCAATTCCAATTTAACGCTAAATTGTTTGCGGGTTTAAAAATAAAGAATAAACCAGCATTTTAAAGATGCAAACATAATGCGCATGTTCGCCCTGATCGAGCCGCCGATCCGCGGTTGACTACGCCTAGGCGGCGCATCATACAGCAACTCATCAACCCTAAAGCCACGCTTTCTAGCTCTCACCAGCAATTCCCCGCCGAAGGTTTCCCCACCAGTCAACTCGACTTCTTTTATGGTTTCTTTTTTGTAGGCTCGAAAATTGGAATAAAAATCTGAAATACCCATAGTTTTTCCTAAGGTTTTGGCAGCCCAACGTTCAGATGATCGTGGCAGGTTCCTTCGACATGCCACCACCAAGTCACAGTTATCCAGTTTCTTGACTAATGCGGGGATTAGCTCTGGGCTATTTTCCAAATCTGAGTCTATCGTAACTATGACGGGGAACCGGGCGAGTTTAGCTCCAAAGAGCAACCCTTTGGTTTGTCCCTCCCTGACTTTGGGCAACGCAACATCTGCCAACGGTTTAGCCAACTCTAACGTTCTGTCCGTCGAACTGTCGTCGATCACAATAATCTCATGCAATGTCCCTTTTAACGTGGTTTTGATTCGGCGAAGCAACTCTTCAATGTTTTCCGCTTCGTTCCACGTTGTTGTAACTACCGATATACCCTGTGGTAAGCTGATGTCCATAATGGCTGTTAATCGTTTAGCGTTTAAAAGCTCTACTGTCCACTGGTAACTGCCGAGTTTTCCTTCGTTTAGAGGTCATATTTCAAGCTCAACGGTCACCATAAACCTAAAATAATCGGAAGAACTGATGTGTTAACGATTTCACAAAATCAGGATAAGCTAATAGAGGATATGAAAAATGAGCAAAAGTGACAAACCCCACCTAAACATCATCATCATGGGGCACGTTGACAACGGCAAATCAACAACCACCGGCCACCTACTTTACTTAGCCGGCGTTATCGACCAAAGAACCATCGATGCTTACCAAGCAGAAGCAGAAAAAATGGGCAAAGGCACCTTTCACTTCGCATGGGTTCTAGACAACCTCAAGGAAGAACGAGAACGCGGTGTCACCATTGACCTTCGATTCCTACAGTTCCCAACCAAGAAATACAACATGACAGTCATCGACGCACCAGGCCACAGAGACTTCATCAAAAACATGATTACCGGAGCAAGCCAAGCCGACGCTGCAGTCCTCTTCAGTTCAGCCAAGAAAGGCGAGTTCGAAGCAGGCATCGGCGCTGGCGGTCAAACGCGTGAACACGCATTCTTAGCCTTCACTTTGGGCATTCGCCAACTGATCGTCGCCGTCAACAAGATGGACGACATCTCAGTTAACTGGAGCAAAGAACGCTACGAGGAAATGAAGAACGAAATTACCCGAATGCTCAGGATGGTCGGTTACAAGATCGAAAAAATTAACTTCGTGCCAGTTTCAGGCTGGACAGGCGACAACTTGCTCAAGAAGAGCGAAAAGATGCCCTGGTACAATGGTCCAACCCTTATGGAAGCATTCGACCTATTAGAAGTCCCACCGAAACCAACCAACAAACCACTCCGTGTTCCAATTCAAGACGTATACACCATCACCGGCATCGGCACTGTCCCAGTCGGCAGAGTCGAAACAGGCATCCTCAAACCAGGCACAAACTTGGTTTTCATGCCATCCAACAAGACAGCTGAAGTCAAATCCATCGAAATGCACCACACCTCAATCCCAATCGCAGAGCCAGGAGACAACATCGGCATGAGCGTTAGAGGCATCGCCAAAAACGATGTCCACCGCGGAGACGTAGCAGGTCCAGTTGACAACCCACCAACCGTAGCAAAAGAATTCATCGGACAAATCATCGTCATCTACCACCCCACCGCAATCGCAGCAGGATACACCCCAGTACTCCACTACCACACAGGCCAAATCGCCGTTCGATTCATTGAACTCATCAAGAAAATCGACCCCCGCACAGGCCAAGTAAGTGAAGAGCACCCAAGTTTCCTAAAGACAGGAGACGCAGCTTGGGTACGCATGGAACCACTGCACCCAATCGCAGTCGAAGCATTCACTGAATTCCCAGAACTCGGCAGGTTCGCAATCCGAGACATGGGCACCACCGTCGCTGCAGGCGCAATTAAAGAAATCACCAAAAAGGGTCCATAAGCCCTTCCATTCTATTTTTTGTTAAAGCTAATATTCTTAGCTAAGCGCTTTTTCGTTTGAGGCTTCATTGCTGATTTTTGCTGTTGCTTGTAGTAGTGCCTCTGCAGTCACAACACCATATATGCGAGGGTGTTGAAGGCTACGTGAGGGTGTTGCATATGGATTATTCAACCGCAAAATCCAGTTTACCTCAAAAAAGAGCCAGTTTCCAAACCGATTGGGTCTCCCTCAAAGATGTGCCTCTGGAAGTACGGCGCCAAGAAGCAAAAAAACCCTTATTCCTAACCAGGTACGAGTGAATTAGTCGTTCCATTCCAATAGTAAACGTTACTGTACACTGACCGAAGCGGATATTTTGTGTCGTCGTAGATAATGTCTGTGTTTAACCCATGGTTAGCAAGAGTCGTCTGCATCAGCGACCACAATAGCTTTGTTTGCTGGTCAGCCACAAAGATTCCCCAAATTTTATCTTCTACCCATCGAGCGCCCCAACCATAATTCTTCGGCAAAACCAACGCCGTATCCGCCACAACAGACCCCTGAACCTCCTGAGGGTTCATAACAACATCATGCCAAAAAGAGTTCACAGCTTGAAAATGCTCCTCTTGCATGGTTCCAAAAGGTCCCGAATTCGAATCATAGTAATCAAAGAGCACCAAATATTTGGCTCCACATCGGTAAGCCTCTGTTAGTTGGTCAAGGATTACGGTTCCATTGTCCAGGTAAGGTGGCGACTGATACTTCCAAGTGATGACTACTCCGAAATCTTTCTGCTGCATATCCGCGGCTCCACGTAGTAGCGCCAACTGCTGGGTGGTGCTAATGTTCCAGCCGATTTGGCCCAAAATCACATCGTAACCTGATAAATAATCAAACCAGTAAAGCCCATAATCAGAAGTGAAAACAGTGGTTGAATTCCCAAGAAAATCCAAATTATCTCTGTCTCTGCCGATAAACCTTTGAGCGGTTTCATCTATGTCTTTGAATGGGCGAATACTTTGGAGTTCCCCATAGCTGTGGTAGCTAAAACCGTTGGGCGCCGCTTTGATAACTTGGACTGTGCCATCGGGGTAGAAGACCTCCTCACTGTTGATGTCTGAGACGCTTCCTGCTGGGGCAGGCTCTGACAAGCGTATGGCGCCGTCCAGTTGGTAATTGATGACTATGCCGTTAGGTTTCTGGACAACGATGTCGCCGTACCTTGTTTTAGTTATGCCATCACCTGTTACCACATCCTTGAATTGAACGTAATCGTCGAGCATTTTGCCCCCAGGCTCATCGCCATAGTACACGCCTAGCAGGCGGTCTCCCCATCTTGCTTTGGCGGATTCAAGCCACAGCGAAAAAGATTCTTGTATGAAATTTCCGAAGTAGGGCAGAAAATACATGCCTGCGTCGATTGCGTAGTCGCCCAGTTCTTCTACGCTTTCGGTGTCTCTTTGAAGCAACCCTGACTGCAGAACAAAGAGGTTTGTGTAGCCTTTTACTTTGTCAATTAACTGTTTTCCGTCTGCTACGGAGTCCCCGCAGTAAGCGACGCCGACATAGGCATCTGCCTTTTGAGGCTTGGCGCTAAAATTGTTGGACAGCAATAGCCCAGAAAACACTACAATGATGATAAGTGCTGCTGCGGTAACTGCAAGGTATGTTCTTTTCATTTTATGCCTCAGATGATGATTATTCATTCACTTGTAAGATAAATTCTCTTCCAACCAGCAGAGTGTATGACACAGGGCACTGTTGATTTCTGCAAATTACTTTTGATTCAAAAGATTATCTGGAAGTGCTACATTTACTGTTGAACACATAGTTCTATTTATAAGCCGATAGGAGACTTAATAAGCGCTTAACTGCACTTAATAGTGGGAATTAAGAATGTTAAAGAGGAATCGTGTTCTTCTTATCGGTTTACTTATCTCAGCACTAATAATTCCGTCCTTTCTAGCCATAGTTTCTTCTTCAAGCGGTTACATCAAAATTAACAGCACAACATCAAGTGTTCCCGGTCAGCAGGTGCAAGCCGGAGGCAACGTAAACCTCTATTTTGGAGACGTTCTCTGGTCCACTGACCAAGTTTACCTTTTCTTCTGCACCGACGGGTCTCCAACAAGTGTATCGGGGTCCGTATACACACCAATAATGAATGTATATGATGTAACTGACCCCTTAGGCACTCACACCTATGATAGTGGTTCTTACCAGTGGGTTGTCGGTTATAACTGGATTAACGGAAGCATACCTTCTACAGTGGTGGCTGGTAATTACTACATAAAGGCAGTTGACCAAATTACCGGGGTGGCGGTAACAGACACCTATATCACCGTTAATCCCATAACCTACAATGCCACCCTCAACATTTCTCCCTCCGCTGGCCCAGGTGGCGTCCCCATCACTTTTACAGGTTCAGGGTATCCAGTAGGCCAAAATATTACAATTACATGTTATGATCCAGCATACGACACATGGACTTATGTAACAACAACTCTTGCTACTTCGCAAGGCACAATAAGCGTGGATTCCGTGGTTCCGGACTTAAAGAAATCCATCGGCAGTTATGATAGTCCCGAAACATATACTCAGGTTCAGTATCGTGCGCAAGTTCATGGGGCTGGCTCTGATTTCGTTTACAGCTACGCAAACTACAATGAATACGCCCGTGGCCTTACGACAGTAGGATGCATCACTGCCAACGGACTCTTCGGTAACGGCACGAATTTAAGTTCAAACGTAAGAGTCATGGTTGGTGATACATTAGCTCTATCTGGAAAATGGTTCCATCCTGGTGTCATCTACGTCCGTTGGGATGGCGTAAATGTTGTTGGCACTGTATCAAGCGATGAATGGTTAAACGCGAACATAATCCAAACCACTAGTGCTAGTTCAAATGGCACTTTCGCCACATCAATAGTAATTCCAAATGCTAACGCAGGCGAGCATTACTTAGCCATAGAGGACTCGCAAACCAGAATAACCGTAAAAGTCTTTATCACAACTGCAACCCTTCAGGTCTCACCTCAATACGGCCCCGGTGGAGCCACAGTAAGATTAACCGGTTCAAGCTATCCAGCCTCCAGCCAAGTTAGGATAGCATACCTTGACCCCAACTACGGCACATGGAATAACTGGGCAACCACAACCTCCAGCAGTACAGGAACAATAGACTACTCCTTTACCGTTCCAGACCTACTAAAGACTAATTCGAATGGCGATATAAGCAACAGCAGCACAGCCATCTCGTTTAGAACGGAAGTAGCTGGTATACCATATGGCTATGTCGATTATAATCAAAACTGGCGAGGACTAAAGCAAGTTGGTACTGCAGTTGCCTATGGCCTATTTGGCAACGGAACGGACCTATCGACAAGCGTAACCATAAGACCAGGTAACACCATGTTTATTTCTGGCAACTGGTTCCATCCAGGTCCAGTTTACGTACGCCTAGACGGCGTCCAAGTCGTTGGAACAGTTACACATGACCAGTGGCAAAACGCCCAACTCCTCACCACAACCACAGCAAGCAGCTCTGGAAACTTCGCTGCAACAGTCACGGTTCCCACAGTCAGCGGAGGTGTCCACTACATCGCAGTTGAGGACTCTCAAACTTGGATTGTAGTGCAAGTTTACGTTGACGCTCCCGTAATTGCAACGCCAACACCATCTCCAACAACCTCGCCTACAACTAATCCCACCACAAATCCTACGCCTCAGCCCACAACTAACCCCTCCCTCCCAACACCCTCACTTGACCTTTCAGCCCGTAGCTCAGTAACCTCCACAGGCTTCAAAATCCAAATTAGCGGAAACTTGGCACTCGACGGAGAAGCTCTCTCAGACAAATCAGTTCTCCTCTCCTATAGTGTAACAGAAGGAAGAACATGGGAAAGCTTAACCTTAGTCAGAACAGTCTCCGACGGAAGCTTCTCTGCACTGTGGACCCCTGACGTAACAGGCAACTACCTTGTAAAAGCCACCTATGAAGCAACTTCAACCACCAATGAAGCCTCAAAAACGATAAACATCGCCTTGACACCTGGCGCCGGTAACTCTGACCAGAACATATTCACTTTGTCTTCTAACTCCACGATAACACAGTTCGCATTCAACTCGCAAACTAAAGAGCTATCCTTTATGGCGGAAGGTCCATCGCACACAGCAGGATATGTTAACATACAGATACCTAAAAGCCTCCTAAGCGATGTCTCCACACTCAAAGCCTACATCGACAACGTGGAAGTAAGCTTTGACAGCCAATCCCTCGCAGATTCATGGTTAATAACCTTCTCGTACTCGCATAGCCAACACCACATAACCATGGAATTAGGCGATAGCGCATTACTGCCAATTACAACCGGAAGCTCAGACATAATGCAATATCTCCTCTACATAGTGCCCATCGCAGTCATTGTTGCAGTCGTGGCAGTGGTCGCTCTCAGAAAACGTAGTGTCCATTAATTAGACACTTTTCTCTTCCCTCGGTCTTTCAAAAACTTAAAAGCATACCATATATCACCATATAGTTACCGATAGAACAAGCAGTAACCTGGGTGTTACCATGAGCAAAACAAAACTCCTCGTTTCCCTTGCAATAGTTTTGCTACTTGCAAGCTGTGTCTCCATCATCATAGCGGCTCCTAAAGCAAACGCTGGGAGCGCTACCTACAACCCCGTAGCCAACGACTCCCTATTTCCATTTGCAACACCAACCCCCACACCCACCACCCCTCCTGAACCTACACCTACTCCAACGCCTAAACCCGAACCCACAACTTGGCCCACACTAGACCTGCGATGCACAACTGGTGCCTCCGCAAGCAACCCAAAAGTTCAAGTCTCAGGCACGTTGAGCTACAACAAAACAGGCATCCCAGACGCCCCCATATACATTGGTTACAGCGCTGACTTTGGAACCACATGGGAAAACACCACGTTGGTACCAACTAGAAGCGACGGTACATATGTTGCGGTGTGGGTTCCTCCAAACGCAACAGGCAACTACGTGTTGGATGCACATTGGAGCGGGAACGATACGCTTCACTGGCTGGACGCAACACTAAATCTCACGTTAGCTTTTGATGAGTCGGGCAACTTGTTCTCTGTGGCGTCAAACTCCACCCTATCAGACTTAGACTACGACGCTGCAACGCAAATTCTGAGTTTTAGCACAAACGGCACCTCAGCCACAACAGGATACCTCTACGCTTCCCTACCAAAAACGCTCCTAAGCGACGTTTCGGCGTTGCAGGTAAAAATGGATGGGCAGTCAATCGCGTTTTCCACTGAAGAGCAAGACGACGTTTGGGTCGTATCCTGCTTGTACACTCAGAGTGAGCACGCTTTCGTTTTGCAGATTCCGTTTGGGCAGGCGTTAATTTCGGATTCGACGCCTTGGACAGTCATTGCAGCCATAGCGGCTATTGTCATATTGATCGTGGTTATCGCTCTAGTTGTAGTTATGAGACGTAAGCGCAGAACGGCTGCTACCGTCGCTGCTATCCTAAAAGAGAACCGCCCCACTTACTGACCGCAGCTTTCAGCAGCCGCCTTCTTTTTCTTTTCAATGCATACACTGAAAGTAACTCCGACTGAATCTGTATACTTAATAAAAAAAGGACAGAAGCAAGAGCTTTTTACGAAGACGAGGGCGCTATTCTGTGGGTTTGCCATCGTATTCTTCTGGGTTAACCTCTGCGTCTGCCTTTGTGTGGCGAACGACTTTGTCTTGGTGCTCTGGCGGAGAATAGATATTGTATAGCTTCAACCCTCGTGTGTTTGAAGTGTTTACAACGTTGTGTTTGGCACCGGCTGGCACTATGGCTGCGTCACCGTCTTTGACCTTGTGCTCGACTCCATCGATTACAACTTTGCCTTCGCCGGCTTCAAAGCGGAAAAACTGGTCCCTGTCGTTGTGAGTTTCCATGTCTATTTCTTCTAGGGGTTTGAGGTTCATCAGCACTAGCTGGCTGTACTTGCCTGTGTAGAGTACTCTTCTAAAATCAGTGTTTTCTAGAGTGCCTTTCTCTATCGCTGTTGAATATCCCTTTCAATTAAAAAACCACCTCCACTTAATGATTCTAGTCTACGGTTAGGATATACAAATTCGAGTTAATCCCTCAAAACAGACTTGTAATGTTTTTTGGTCTTAATACGCTGGAAAGAAAAAGTAGGTGAAAAAGGGAGGCTGCTACCTCCAAGCAAGGTCGAACCGGTCAAGGTTCATAACCTTGTTCCAGGTTGTCACAAAGTCCTGCAGGAACTTCTCCTGAGAGTCCCCGCAAGCGTAGACTTCCGATGCGGCGCGAAGTTGAGCGTTTGAACCAAAGATCAAGTCGGCGCGGGTCCCGGTCCATTTGAGTGCGCCCGTTGCGCGGTCACGTCCCTCAAATAGGTCTTTGTCTTCGGTTGCTGCCCATGCAGTGTTGTCATCTAGCAGATTCACAAAGAAGTCGTTCGTCAGCGCTTCTGGATGCTTAGTGAAAACACCGTGCTGTGACCCACCGAAGTTGACGTTCAAGACCCTTAAACCTCCAACAAGCACTGTCATCTCAGGAGGAGTCAACGTCAATAACTGCGCACGATCAACCAGCAACTCCTCAGCTGGCACGGCGTACTTGGCTTTTTGGTAGTTACGGAATCCATCTGCAAGTGGTTCAAGCACTGAGAATGATTCTACGTCGGTTTGCTCTGGCAATGCATCGTTGCGCCCTGGTGAGAAGGGGACGGTTATGTTGTAACCTGCCTTTTTTGCTGCTTGCTCGATCCCTGCGCACCCGCCTAAGACAATTAGGTCTGCGAGTGAAACCTTCTTGCTTCCTGAATGTGATCCGTTGAACTCTTTTTGGATGCCCTCAAGGGTCTGTAGCACCTTCTTTAGTTGCGTGGGCTGGTTGACTTCCCAATCCTTCTGCGGAGCAAGACGGATACGCGCTCCGTTTGCGCCTCCACGTTTGTCAGAGCCACGGTAAGTGGCTGCAGATGCCCAAGCGGTTGAAACCAACTCCGAAACTGACAGGCCAGAGGCAAGGATTTTGCTTTTAAGGTCTGCTATGTCCTGGTGGTCGATTAGCTCGTAATCGACTGCTGGTATTGGGTCTTGCCATATTAGGTCCTCCGCTGGCACCTCTGGACCAAGATAACGCGATTTAGGACCCATGTCACGGTGGGTAAGCTTAAACCACGCCCTGGCAAAGGCGTCAGCGAATTCGTCAGGATGTTCATGGAAACGCCGAGCGATCGGCTCGAAGATTGGGTCGGCTCGCAACGACATGTCCGCGGTAGTCATCATGGTCAGAACCCTCTTTGAGGGGTCGTGGGCGGAAGGCGCAAGGTCCTCTTCAGCTACATCTTTTGGTCTCCACTGCCAAGCGCCAGCGGGACTCTTTGTTAATTCCCACTCGTGACCAAATAGCATGTCGAAGTAGCCCATGTCCCATCGGATCGGGTTTGGTGTCCAAGCGCCTTCTAAGCCGCTGGTGATTGTGTCATTTCCTTTGCCAGTGCCGAACTTGCTTTTCCAGCCAAGACCCTGTTCTTCTATGCCTGCGGCTTCGGGTTCCGGACCAATTAGACGAGGGTCACCAGCACCATGGCATTTGCCGAAAGTATGTCCGCCTGCGATGAGTGCAACGGTTTCTTCATCGTTCATGGCCATACGCGAAAAGGTTTCTCTGACATCTCGGGCTGACGCTACTGGGTCTGGGTTGCCGTTTGGCCCTTCTGGGTTCACGTAGATTAAGCCCATCTGTACAGCAGCCAAAGGATTCTCTAGGTCCCGTTCGCCACTGTAGCGTTTGTCTTCAAGCCATTTTCTTTCAGCACCCCAGTAAACTTCTTCGGGTTCCCAAGCGTCTTTGCGTCCGCCGCCGAAACCAAAAGTCTTCAAACCCATTGACTCTATGGCACAGTTGCCTGCAAGAACCATCAAATCAGCCCAAGAGATTTTTTTGCCGTATTTTTGTTTGATTGGCCAAAGCAGTCGGCGGGCTTTGTCGAGGTTGACGTTGTCTGGCCAACTGTTAAGAGGAGGAAAACGTTGTGCGCCTGAGCCTGCTCCTCCGCGTCCGTCTCCTTTGCGGTAGGTGCCTGCGCTGTGCCATGCCATTCGGATTAAGAGTCCTCCGTAGTGGCCGTAATCGGCTGGCCACCAGTCTTTGGAGTCGGTCATTAATGCGTAGAGGTCTTTTTTAACGGCTTGGAGGTCGAGTTTTTTGAATTCGTCTGCGTAGTTGTACTCTTTGCTCATTGGGTTGGAGAGGGGGCAGTTTTGGTGTAGGGCAGTTAGGTTGAGTTGGTTGGGCCACCAGTCTCGATTTGTTTGCCGCATACGGTTAATAAGTTCTTTTTTATCACTCAAATTATCATAACTCCTTCTTTAATGGTAAGGTGTTTTTTTATCATCTTCCGAAAAACTCCGTTTAGTCTATATTAAAGTGCGCAAAACGTTTATTTAAGAATTTTTATTAACTAATAATTTGTATGATTGACTCCCTTAAATCAGACGCCACAGCAATCGAAGCACTAAGAAGCAAAGGATACAAGGCAACCCCCCAGAGAATCGCCATCTGCCGAATCGCACTCAACAGCAGAACCCACCCCTCAGCCCAACAAGTCTACGACAAAGTCAAAAAAATCCACCCCACTGTAAGCCTGGCCACCGTCTATAAGACTCTGGAAGTCCTTAGGGATTTAGATTTGGTTCAGGAAATTAATTTTCCCAAGGGACAAGCAAGGTTTGACTCTTACATGCATCCCCACATAAACCTGGTCTGCATCAAATGCGGTAGAATCACAGACTTAGACGATGCTACAATGGAAGAAATAACGAGGAAGGTTACTGCATCCACAAAATTCAAGCCGACTGGGCAGCGCATGGATGTGTATGGAGTTTGCCACAAATGCAGCAGCACCAAATAAAGAGGGTATTGGTTGCTTGAATTGTGCTTGTTCGTTGCATTTCTGTTTAGGGAAAGCGTTTCGGTGTAGGTTGTTCGGGTTAGTGCGGTGTGTTTGTTTGTATAGCTCATCTATTGCCCGACTGTACATTTCGTTACTATTAAAGGGGAAAACAATCGATACCCGCTCGCATCCACAATGCGGCGACACCTGGTGCCTATGTGGGTGAAGAAAACAATGAAACAGTCGCAGTAGACCAATGCAACCAATAAACCAGCCGTCCTATTTGCTGTCTTGTGGCACATTTCTCCCCTTACACGTTGTTTTGTTCGTGTGTTTCCACAGCCACATAGGTTTATGATAGAATGATTCTTCAAGTAAACAAAGGATGGTGAAAAAATGTCAACAACAACAGTTCCATGGCGTGATGTTGAAAAGAAAGAAGCTCGTGGAGCCAACGATTTTGACCTTGGAGAAGTGCAGGACACCGGAACCTACTTTGTTCACACACAAAGAGGCATAGGAAGCAAAACACAATTCTATATACCCAAGAAACTGTTCAGGAATTACGATGGTCATACAGTGCATTTCAATGTAGATGAAACAGACGCAAACCAATTTGTGGGAAACAAGTACCCCTCAGACGACGAATACCGAGCAAAATATGAGAGGCAAACCAAAGAAAAGCCCTCAATGACGCCAACCAGTCCCCCAAGCAGTAACACATATGACAACTTGGAGCGGATTCCAATCATGACTGAGCGTCTAGATGTAACAAAACATGTCCACAGGGATGAAGTCACCATTACTAAAACCCCTTACATGGAAACCCGAACTATGGATGTTCCAGTTATGCATGAAGAAATCCGAGTTGAAGAAGCCAAGCCTAGCGCCAGCACAAAAGTTCCTGAAGTCAGAAGGGACCTAACGCAAGAGACCATAAAGATTCCAGTAGAACACGAAGATGTTGATATCAGGAGGACGCCTGAAGTGAAGGAGGAACTGGTGATTCACAAAACGCCAGTCACAGAAACTCGCCATATCTCTGAAGAGGTAAGGAGCGAGAAATTCGAGGTCTCTGATAAAACAAAAGCAAACATCCTCGACGAAGAAAAGAAGAAAAACGCTAACGCCCAAGCATAAACTCTACCAGAGGCACTTGCGGTGCTCGGCCCTTTCTATTTTTTGCTTGCTCAACTTCGCGATTTACTGTTCCCGTTTCACCTTTTTTCTGGGTTTAAAGTATCTGTGAGGCAGGAAGTTCGATTTAAGAGATTGTTTGTTTAATACTTGTTTTTGGTTTTTCTTTTTGTGGGATTGTTTTTAGGCCCTGTGTGTTTGGTTGAGGGGCGGTACGCCTGTACAGTGCTGAAAAGCAACCGCCGCCTCACCCCTCTTGTGGACCCCCGCAAAACGACTACCCTACCTCAATGTGACTGCATTATTGCAACCACAAATTCTTATGTCATAAAAAAACACGTAGATATTTACCGACAAAAACGCGTCGTTTGGCAGATGGGTCTGCTGATGTGTCAAGGCTCTGCTTCCAAATTTTGCGCTATGGGGCTTAGGCTCCCAAATGCGTATTTTTGGGTATCCTTTCATGTCTGTTGGACAGTTTGCCAAACGGCACCTCAACTTATCTTTGTTTTATCGGGTTTAGGATGGCTGTGCAGAGGCATTCTCTGCTTAGGTAGCGGTTTGCTGCGTCTTGGATGTCTCCAACCGTGACTCCACGTACCTTGTCAAGGTAGTTTTTCAATGCGTCTTCTTTTTGGAACTGCAACTCCATATAATTTATGATTTCCATGCTGTCATGGGGGTTATCCATGCCCCTAAAAACGCCGCCCAACATAATCTGCTTAGCCTTCTCCAACTCCACCTCAGAAACCAACATCGCCCCCAAAGACGCAAATTCCTTGAGGATGAGTGCCCTTGCCTTCTTCACCTTCCCCCTACCAACCGCGCAACTCACCCCCAAATAGCCAAAATCGGAACCCTTACAATGCGCAGCCGAAACATCGTAAGTAACCGCGTTCTTCTCCCGCAACTCGATGAAGAGGCGTGAACTTGTGCCTCCGCCTAGCAAGTTACTGATTAAATCCAGCGCTGGAGCATCTTTATGTGTTGATGGAATGGTTCTTGCGCCTATGCTTAGGTAGCTTTGTGTAATGCCTGCTTTTTCTTCCACCGCAACTGGTTTGGGCTTTCCTTTTTCAATAGGCTGGTGTTGCTTGGGTGTAAAACCAGCGAACTCTAGTTTTTCAAAAGGAGCAGACACTTTTCTCTGGTTACCTGAACCTATGTTGCCTGACACTACCAGCACCATGTTTTTCGGGACATAGTTGCCCCTGTACTCATCTGTGAGTTGGGTTAGGGATAGTTTTTTGACAGTTCTGCAGTAACCGCCGACTGGACGTCGAATCGGGTGATGCCTAAAGAGGTTCTCAAGCAATAGCTCCTCAACTTTAACCGTTGGGTCATCAGCTACTTCTGCCAGTTCGTTGAGTATAATTTTGCGTTCCAACAAAAATTTGTCCTCTTCAAAGCAACCGCCGAAAAACAGCTCTGCGATTACCTCTGCTGCATCAACTGCCTTGCTTGGCAACACATCAAGCGAGGCAGTTACCTGTTCGCGGTCAGTGTAGAAATCTAGTACACCGCCCCAATCCTCTATGCCTCTTGACCGGTGGATTCGCAATGTTGAGCCGCCTGCAAGCATGTGCTCGAGGAAATGTGCAATTCCAGCGGCTTCCTCGGGCTCCTGATTTGACCCATACCCAACGCTAAGAGACATCTGAGTGGTGTTCGCTGATGGACGTGGGTAAACTATTACGGTTAAGCCGTTTGGAAGGAGTTGGCGTTGCCAAACTAGATTGGGCGACATAACCAATCAATGCAGTTACCCCTAAAAAAACCTGCAGCACACCGCAACACTTTGGACATATTGATTTCAGCTTTATTTTGGAAGAATTTAAAAGCAAAGATAGATTGTTACATACCGATTCGGAATGACAAGGGTAAAATGCAAAAAGTGCGGAGCCGTCTTTGAACAGGGAATGGGCGGCGCCGTTTTAGCGCCTCATGTGGGACCGTTGCATTACGTGATGTGTCCTGCCTGTGGAAAACGAAGCTGGCTAAACATCTACACTTCAGTCAAAGACCCCCTCACTTGGCCTCCGGAGGAAGCAAAGCAGCAGGCTGAGGTGCCGCAGTTGACTGAGGAAGAACTCGAAGCTAAACGCATTGAAGAATCAAAGTACGAGAAAACCTAAGGGTTCAAAATGGCTCAACCCCTCAGTGATGCACTCAACAACCCCTATGTTGGGGTAGCTATCGTGGCTATAGTGGTAATTATAACCGTAATATTCCGCATCTACACAATACGGAACCCCGGGTTAATCCGGGCTAAATGCCCAAAATGCGACGCAGTCTTTGACGCTTCTCGGATGTTTAGCGGCATCCACATCGGCCCCTACAAGCAACTAACTTGCCCCGCTTGTGGCAAATCAAGCTTCATGAACGCCTACTCTAAAGCTCCGCTTAACTGGCCACCCCAAGAACCGCAGAAAGCACCTGAGGCCCAGGTGTCGGAGGTAGAGCTAGAGCGCAAGCGGATTGAAGACTCAAAGTACGAGCAAAACTAAAAGGCTTGCTTACTGCTCCAAATTGAACTTTGTAAGCATCTCTTTTAGGGCTACGATTTTTTCTTGCACTTCGGGTTTGCCACAGACTTCAGCGAACACGAGCATGTTGGCAAACAGTGAAAAATCGATTGGGTCGGCGTCTTTGGGTACCTCGTTGAATGTGGAGAGGTGTGCCATCATGTTGTTTTGTATGTTTGTGTAGATTTCGTAGGCTTCTTTTAGTTTGGGGTTTTTGGGTTTGAAGTTGAAGTATTGTTGGGGTGCA
>JBNIDO010000020.1:0-37309 GCA_050108095.1 Bathyarchaeia archaeon | reverse complement strand
CTTTGTTTAGGGTGGAATCATCGATGGTTGATAACATGCTCTAAAGTTCCCTTTATGCGTAACTAATACCCATACATATGCGCCGTTGTAGAATAAAACTCTTCTTACAGCATCTATCTAAACTCTATATGCTGCGGATTTCTTTGCCACGTTCCTTGGGTACAATGCTGATTTTCGCCCCATCAAAGGGTTGCCCCAGTTCTTTGCCTTCAAAGTAGCGGTCCAAAAAAATCGCCAAAGCCGAACACTCAGAATGAGGCTGATTTCCCACGGCAACGTTGAAATCAGAGACTTCCTCAGAGTAGAATTCTCCAGGCACTTTTTGGCTGCCCACAAGTAACATGACATCTTTGCCAGTCGCCCTAATCCTTGCCACGACATCACTGGTCTGGATGTTTTCGCCGTACGCGGTTAAATGCACCGTGACGCCGTCCTTGGCTTTCCATTCGCTAACCGCTTTTCTCCATGGCGTACCCATCTCAAAATGGAAGTTGCCGCCCCATGCCCTGTTGATTTTTGCCACTGTTTCCTCGATGTGGGGGTCAGTGGTGTCGGCTAAGATGAAACCTGAAGCGCACAACGCCCGAGCAGTCAACGCCACATGCGTCGTCAACCGCACATCCCGTTGAACGCGGTGCCCCCAGCGGAGAACCACGATTTGGGGCTGCCTACTTTGGGGTTGGTGTGAGTTGGAAGGTTCCATT
Organism: Bathyarchaeia archaeon; assembly: GCA_050108095.1. Classification (GTDB taxonomy): domain Archaea; phylum Thermoproteota; class Bathyarchaeia; order Bathyarchaeales; family Bathycorpusculaceae; genus Bathycorpusculum. The sequence continues at coordinate 36,605 of JBNIDO010000020.1, read as the reverse complement.
TAGGTCCTGCACTTTCCTTTTAATCTGCTCCATCACCGACGGATTCGCTTCAAAATCGACTTCGACGGAGTCATTGGTGAATTCTTCTCTATGAATATCAGTTTTCTGGTGCATCCAAGAAATAAACGGCATGACGTTGCCCGAGAGCGGAACGGTGAATTGGGCTGCTTTGTAGTTTTCGAGGATGCGGAGGATGTGCTGTTGGAGTTCGGTCAGGTTGGTTTGGCATTTAGCTGAGAGAAGAATTGGGTTTTTTACTTTGTCTTTCAGCGCCGCGAGTTTTTCTTGGCGTTCTTCGGGTTTTATTAGGTCGATTTTGTTTAGCGCCGTCACGGTTGGGATGCCTGCTGCGCCCAAGCGCTCGATGGTTTCGAGGCAGACGTTGTTTTTTTTCTCAATTAGCCCCATGGGTTCGCTTAGGTCTATGACAAGCACTATGAGGTCTGAGAAGATAGTCTCCTCCAGCGTCGAGTGAAACGCTTCTATGAGTGAGATGGGGAGGCGGTCAATGAAGCCCACGGTGTCGGTTAAGAGGAATTTTCGGTTGCAGAACTCTATCATCCGCGTCTGCGTCGAGAGCGTAGTGAACAGGCTCTTGTCTACCATGGCGGTTTCCTCTGTTAGAGCGTTGAACAGGGTACTTTTGCCTGCACTCGTATACCCCGCCAGCGAAATCGTTAGAAAACCCAGTTCTGTTCTCCTCTGCCTCTGCAGAACGCGCTTTTCGCGGATTCTGGAGAGCTTTTTGCGGATGGTTTGTACCTGCAACTTAATGGCGTCACGGTACACATCTGCTTCGTATGCGCCTAAGCCCATAAAGCCAGGCTGCTCTCCACTTTTGGTTAGGCGAACTTTCTCTCTGGCGTGTTTTAGCTCATTCTGGAGCACCGCAAGCTGAATCTGCAGTTGCGCTTCAGTGGTGGTGGCTCGTCTGCGAAATATCTCCAAAATAAGCTGGAACCGGTCGATAACCTCGACGCGTGTTGCCTTCGCCAAATTGTAGTTTTGAAGCGTACGCAAGGGGTTGTCGAAAATTATTTTCTCAGCGTCTAGCTCCTCTGCCATTTTGGCGAGTTCCTCAACTTTGCCTGCGCCGATTTGGTAGCGGGCATCGGGACGCCGGGTTTGCTCCATCATGCCGACGATTGTGTAGCCGGCGGATTGCGCTAGACTCTTCAGTTCCGGTAAAGTGGATTCTTCACGGTTCAATCGGCGCTGGACTAAGATGGCTTTCGTTTAGCGGAAGCCTCCTCATCACCTTTACCCATCTCGATGAGGTCCCCCAAAGTTAAGCCTTCAGACGCCACTTTCTTGGGAGGGGCTGTGACTTTTTCGTCTGCAATCGGAACCATCAAGGTGATTTTGAGGGTGTGCTCGAGTTTATTTGCCAACTGGTTATTCGGGGTTGCTTTGCCGGTTTCGATGTGGCGCAGCAATGAGGCTTTTTCGTTGATTTTTTTGCCCAAGTCCTCATGGGACCAGCCATGTTTTTCTCTAGCCGTCCTGATTTTGGATGCGTAGTCCTCGGTGAGTTCTGTGGTTATTTGCACTTGGGCAACGGGTGGTTTCTTCATGATGACTGGGATATGGGTGTAGGATTTGGTGGGGCTGGGCGGCGCTTCCTCGTGTACGACGACTTTGCCGTGTTTGGAGCATTCGATGCACACGGTTAATTTGGCGCCTTCTATTACTGCTCGTACGGGTTCAGTGTGTATTTTGCGTCCGCAAACTTCACAGCGCATATGAAATAGTCACCTTTCAGTGACTTTATTATGTTGTACTGTTTATACTTGTCGAATTAACCTTCAACTTGGGCTATGGTGAAGGCATGGAAAACGCAAAAATCAGGGTTAGAAGCATCGCAGATTACCAATTCGGCAGAGGCGTCGGCTCCCAACTGTTCCCCGACAACATAGAAATCCAGCACTCGCCACGAACAGGCAGAATACGCTACATAAACCTAAACGGCGAGCGATTGGCAACTCTGCGCCCCACTGATGGGCGTCTCTCGCTTAGCATCAAAGCAGCACAAACCATAGCGGAGGGTATTCCTGAGGCGAAGTGCTTTGTCACGGTCAAAAACGACGTGGCACAGTACATAGCTAAAGGCGGAGACGTGTTCGCGGTGCACGTGGTAGCTGTGGATGACGGGGTGGGCGCTAAAGACGAAGTCATCGCAGTTGACGAAGACCGCCATGTGTTAGCTGTTGGCAGAACCTTGCTCTCCAGCAGTGAAATCCGAGCCTTCAAAACTGGCGTCGCCGTCAAGACCCGACATGGCAGCAGGGAAAGTTAAGTATATCAAGTTGTAGCGTAGAATATGGTTAAAGGTCGAGTAGTATGCATAGACGTATGAATCCCAGAGAGCAGAAACGCATGATGCAACGCATGGGCATGAACATGGACAGCGTGCCCGACGTACAACAAGTTATCATCCGAACCGCAGATAAAGACATAGTTATCGATGAGCCCGAAGTGGCGATTCTGCAGGTTCAGGGACAAAAAATGTATCAGGTAATCGGCGGACAAGTCAGCGAACAGGCGCCTTCAGCAGGATTTGGCGCAGCTGCAGCAGCGAAACCATCGTTTAGCGAGGAGGACGTGCAACTTGTCGCGGACCAAACGGGCAAAAGTCTCGAGAAAGCCCGTGAGGCACTAAAGGAAGCCGACGGCGACTTGGCAAAAGCAATTTTGCTTCTTCAATCCTAAACCCCTGCTTTTGTTTTTCTAGTGTTAGAAGAAGAGAGTCTCGCCCTTGCTCATCTTCTTCCTATGGGTTGTATAGGCGACGGCTTTTTTGTTTCTGCAACGGAAACAGGTTACAGGCTGGTTGAGGCGCAATCCACAAGCAGACCAAACTTCCGAGTTAATCATAGCAGAAAATAGCCGATGAAGAAACTGACCGTTGGCGCAGCAATCCAGCCCCCAATCACAATGAGAAAGGGTTTTAGCGAGAGGAACTTGGTTTTGTAGGAGACACCTGCTCCGAGTACCGCAGCGGCGGTTGCCTGCGTGTTGCTCAATGGAATATTTAGCACCGAGGCGACTTCCACCAGAATCGTCGATGCCGCAAGCGTGACTGTGGCGTTGGAGTAGCGCATGAGGTAGAATTCTTCGCCTATACGGCGAATCGCTCCTTGGCCGAGAAAAAGTGAGCCGACAAATATGGCACCCAACGCGGATAGTACGGTCGCCAGATTAAATCCCGCTGTCGCTACAACCAAGCCCAACGTGTTAGCGCCAAGGGCATAGGCTGCAGTGAACGCCAGCACAATGAGCAGTGCCTTGTAGAAGCGGATTCGACGCCAAATGTCAGTGACTGGGCGACTGTTTATGTATCTGATAAGGTAGAACGCGAAGGCAACTGCAACTACGGGGGCAATAAACCACATTGCAACAACCTCCGCCACATAGGGCACATGTGAGGTTTGGCCTTGGGCAAGTGCGTAGCCTGCCAGCAGTCCCACAAGCGTCATGGTAAGTGGAAGCGGCACCCTCGCGATGTCTGCAGCGAAGAAAATGGCAATAGAGATAATGAGGACTATGGCTTGAAGCTGCATTGTGGCGTTGGGTACTAAAGAGTTTATGGCGTTGACCATGCTCCAGCCCTGCAAAAGCAACCCCGTCGAGAAGCCAGCGGCACCCAACAATGCGCCCGTGCGTTTGCTAAGGATTCTGGCGCCTACGGCTGGTCCAACACAGGCTGAGAGGTTGTTGCCTGCAACCAACGCCACAGCAAAGAAAACCAAGATAACCAGTAAAATTTCAAACAAGACGGGAGTCACTTGAGAATCGAATTTATAACAGAAAGAACCAAGTCGGAGAGGTCTTCGCAGCCGTCTTGAATGTCGTCTATTTTGTGGAGCATTTCGCTGTAGTGGTAGAATTGGATGTAATACATGTTAGTGGCTTCGTGGTAGAGTCGGTCGAAGCCGCGGTCTTTGATTTCGTCCCCTTGATGCTCAAGCTCCTCAATTTCCTCCCTTAACTGCCTGATTTCGTCTAAATCGGAGCTTGCCAAGATAGCTTTGACCTTCACAAGCGCTTTGTCAGCTAAATCAAGTTGGCTTTTGAAGATGGCAGTCCACTCTAAATCCTCGGGAGCCTCTGAGTAAGGAAATCGGGTATGGTACATTCGGTTTAACTCTCGACTCACGTAGTAGTAGTTATCTACGATGTCATCGGATATTCGAACGGCTTCAAGAAAGCTCTCCACTATGCTTGGGCTGACGACGCCGCTGGTGATGTCTCCGCTGGCTTTAAAGGCAACAGAATCTGATTTTTGTTCCAGAAGCCTAATTTCTGCTAGGATAGAGTCTAGGCATTCTTGGTTTTTGCACTTGCCGAGCATACTTAGAAGTTTAGTGTTTGCTTCCGCCGCAATAGATATGATCTGGGATAACTCTGCAAAGATGTTTTTTTCCCCTAAAACCAGCACGCGCTTGAGGCTTTTCACTACGCCATTCTCCTAGAAGCCCTGTGCTTTGGAGTTCTTATAAGATTATTGGGCTATTTGAAAGGAGGGTTGGGCTTTTTTGTTGGGGGCTTCTTAAATAGAAGGCTTCACAGTTGAAAAGCCGATTTCGATGCAAACCAAGCCAGGCTATCTCTTTTGTGCCCTAGTTTTTTTGCTACTTTTGACGCTAAGTTGCTTTTCAGCGGCCGAAACAGAGCAGCCTGAAGTAGCTTTAAGTCTGTATAGGAATAGCGGTTTTGACATGGGCAACGACGTGAACGGCCAATGGACCATCAACGCTGCTGTTTCCCAGAACATCACCCATGTAGAGTTCTACTTAGACGGCGAGTTGCAACGCAACGATACGGTTGCCCCTTTCAGTTGGTCGTTTGACTCCTCAAGCTACCCCGAGGGTAGACATGTAATCCGAGGCGTTGCATACGACGTTTACGGCGAGTCTGCTGAGGCGTCGGTGGAGCGCAACTTTGTCGGGTTCCCACTTCTCCTTGTGGTCGGGGTGGTGTCGGTTGCGGTTGTGCTGTTTGTGGTTTCGCTTGTTGTTAGTTGGTTTTTGATTAAGAAAAAAGCGGTTAAGAGACAGAGACTGAAGAAGTCAGCATAGAAAACCAATTGGATTAATCAAGAGAGCGCTCACAAATTTTTTATATACCCTTAACTCAAAGAAGCTTTGTTAAGGAGTAAGAGAGAAAGAATGGCAAATCAAGTTCAAAATGAACCAACAGCGGCATACTGGGTATCGATGATCGGTGGGATTCTAGGATTAATCGGTGGTTTAACATTGATTGTCCTAGGCGGATTCGTGGGGCTCTTTACTTTCGGGTTTGGTTTAGCATTCCTAGGCGGCCTAGGTTTTTGGATAACACTATGCTCCATAATCGTGATGGTGGCAGCATCAAAACTAAAAGCAAACCCCATGGAGCACACCAAGTGGGGCGCAATCATTCTTTTGTTCTCCATAATCGGCGGCTGGTCAATCTTGGACTTCATCGGCGGTATCCTCGCATTAATCTACAACCCCATACCCACAGGCGGCACAGCACCAACACAATACGCACCGCCCCAGCAACCCTACTATGGACCCCCAGCCCAACCCGTAGGTTACCAGCCGCCTCAAGCACACGCATGTCCCCAATGCGGAAACATGGTGCAGCCAGGCGTACGTTTCTGCCCCCACTGCGGTAGACAACAAGACTAAACCAAAAGGCGCCCTACTTTTTGGGCAACCACTTTTTTCATACCCAAAAAAGAGAGAAGAGACTAGATTTTTTTAGTGATAGCCGCTGTCTCCAACGCGACCACACCGGGCAGTTTTTTACCCATCAAAAACTCGATTAAAGCGCCGCCTGCGGTGCTGATGTAGCCGATTTTTTGGGTTAAACCGTATTCGGCTATGGCTGCGATGGTGTTGCCGCCTCCTGCTAAGCTAAACGCTTTGCTATCTGCTATGGCTCCTAAAACGGCTTTGGTGCCGTAGTTGAATTCTTTGTTTTCATAGACGCCCATGGGTCCGCTGACCACTACGGATTTTGCTTCACCGATGATTTTCGTGTAGTTCTCCACCGTTTGGTGGCCGATGTCAAAGATTTGGTAGTCAGTGGGCAGAGTGCTGATTGTGACTTCTTTACGGCTGCCCCCAAAATCCAGTGCGACATCCACTGGAACCACAACTTTGCTGCCATACTGCTCCATCAACGCCTTGATACCGGGTACAAACTGTAACAGCTCCTTTTTAGCCAAAAACTCCACAACTTGCTTACCTAAACTGACGCCCTGAGCCGTCAAAAACAACTGCGCCGTGACGCCGCCCACCAACACGTAGTCGGCTACGCCATTGCCCAATACGTATTTGCTGATTTCTAGGCTGTCGTCGGCTTTGGCGCCGCCCATCACATAGACGCATGGGTGCTCAGGCGTCTCCACAATGCGACTTAGGGAAGTTAGTTCCCGCTGCATTATACGTCCAGCGGCAGATGGCAGAACAGCTGTGAATCCAACCATGGAAACATGCCCTCTATGGGCGGCTGAGAAAGCGTCGTTGACGAAGAGGTCTGCTAACGGAGCGAGGTTCTGCACCAATGCAGTTTTGGATTGCTGTTCCGGCGTGCCGCTTTTGGTTTCCCCATCCCAACTGCGCACGTTTTCAAGTACGAGGATTTCGCCGCTTTGCAGGTTCTTGATGGCTGCTTTGGCTTTGTCGCCGAATATGTCGTCAACGTATTTGACTGGTGTTTGGGGTAAAAGCTTCTGGAGTATTGCCGCGTGGTCTTTTAGGGGTGTGTAGTCGGGGTCGCCTTTGCGGCCTTGATGTGCAATCACAACGGTTTTAGCGCTTTTCTCCGCAAGCTCTTTGAGTGTTGTTTCTGCGTGGGCTTTTATGCGCACGTCGCTTGCGACGTTTTTTGTTTCGGGGTCGACTTCTGAGTTGAAGTCTACGCGGACGAGCACAACTTTGTTTTTTACGTCAAAATCATCAAGAGTTTTGTACTTTGCCAAGTTAATCGCCTATCACTTTGCAGTTATTAAAACAGAAAAGAAAAAGAAAAGATAATTAAAGCTTACCAGCCAGCGCTTATAATCCTGCTTTTTTGCCGACCATCTCTATGAAGTCAACCATGCGGTTGCTAAAGCCCCATTCGTTGTCGTACCACGAGAAAACCTTGACGAAGTTGCTCTTCTCCCCTAGCACCATGGTTAAGCCTGCGTCGAATACGCTGCTATATGTGCTGTGCAAGATGTCGGTGGATACTATGGGGTCTTCGGTGTATTGGAGGATGCCTTTGAGGGGTCCTTCCGCTGCTTTCTTCATAGCTTCGTTAATCTCTGCCTTTGTAACTTCCTTCCCCAATACGCAAGTTAAGTCCACTATGGATGCATCTGGGGTGGGAACTCTAAGTGCAACGCCATTCATTTTGCCGCTGCATGCGGGCAGAACTTCGCCGATGGCTTTGGCTGCGCCGGTGCTTGTTGGGATGATGTTGAGTGCTGCGGCGCGTGCGCGTCGGAGGTCTTTGTGTACGGTGTCTAAGATTCTTTGGTCGTTGGTGTAGCTGTGGCAGGTGGTCATGAACGCTTTTTCTAAGCCGAAGTTGTCGGCGAGGACTTTGCTGATGGGTGCTAAGGCGTTGGTGGTGCAGCTGGCGTTTGAGAGGATGTTGTCTTTTTCGGGGTCGTAGGTGTCGTCGTTGACTCCTAAAACGATGGTTTTGTCAGGGTCTTTGGCTGGCGCAGAGATGAGGACTTTTTTGGCTCCTGCTTGGAGATGCTTCTGTGCGCCTTCGCGGTTAGTGAATAAGCCTGTGCTTTCCACGGCGAGGTAAACGCCAAGTTGATTCCAAGGCAAATTAGCGGGGTCTCTTTCTTGGACACATTTGAGTGTTTTGCCGTTGACGATTAGGTCATTACCTTCTACGTCAACTGTGCCGGGAAATCGACCATGAATCGAGTCATACTTCAGCAGAATCGCGTTTGTCTTCGCGTCTGCTAAATCGTTAACTGCCACAAAATCGATGTTAGCATTTTTCTCGATCGCGGCTCGATAAATTAGTCTGCCGATTCTTCCAAAACCGTTAATTCCTACTTTAATAGTCACAAAGTTCACCATTTACAAATCTTTTTATTTTCTGTAGAAGACTCTGAGCTTTTATGTTTATTAGTTTTTCCGAGACCGCTAAACTGTATGGAATGGCAAGTCAGTGTTGGTTTGTTAGCGGATAATTCTTGAGTGTTCACAAGTTTGATGATGGGCTTGTCAATTAGATGAAAAGCTCTTGGAAATCTGCGCTTCTAACATGCCCCACATGCACAAGAAAATGAACCCAACATAGACACATGTTAACAGTGTGGAAAAAATTGCATTGCCACACAGAAACAGACAAAGAAACACAACGCAAACCAAAAAAGCAGTCTCCAACTGCAGTCCTGTGGTGCTCCGCAAAACGCCACACCCACACAAAGAAAAACCACCAATCGCACAGCTATAGAAACAATTTTATTAAGTGTCCCATTATTTAGGAGTCTGAGAGGGAGCATAGGTGAGCGCTGACAAAGAAAAAATCAACCAGCTAGCAGCCAAAGTCGAAGAAATCTCGGCAACCCTAAACAAAGTCCAAGAAGAGCTACGTTCTGTTTCTGCTTCACTTAAAATTCTATCGGTCAGCCAAGTGTCGCCGCCTAAGCCCGCAGCCACCTCAGCACCGGCTCCAGCACCCAAACCACCAGTTACAACAGCGCCCAAACCATCGCCCGCACCAGCAACGCCATCATTTGAATCCTCAAAGCAGCGCACAGTAGACGACATCCGCATGTCGTTCCCCGAAGACCTCGAGTCACGGCTAAGTTTTGAGGAAAAAGGCGAGTACATTATCGTCAAACCCACTGCGTTTTTGGGCACCAACTTTGCCAAGGTTGCTTCAGCAGTCCGAGGCATGGGCGGCGAATACATAAGCGCAGGCAAAGACAGCCACTTCCGCGTGCCCAAAAAGAAAGCTTAACGTGTCACTTCAGGTTTTGCCGATTGAATAAGCTTGGCGGAGTGTTTCGGGCTGGGTCTTCACCTCAGCTTTCTCTGAAGCTTTAGGCAACAGCACACTCACCAAATCCATCTCAAGGTATTTGAAGGACAGGTTGAACATGCCCACGGTATGGTTGCAGGCGTCAGCGCCCTCCTCGGACGGAACCACCAGCACCGCCTTTTTACCCCGCAGCCTTTTAGACGCAATGAAGGGGCGGAGGCGGTCGATGAGGAGCTTCATTTTGGCTGAGGGACCATACCAGTAAAGAGGCGTCCCAAAAACAATGACATCGGCTTCCTGCAGTTTAGGGTAGAGGGGTTGCATGTCGTCTTTTAGGGCACATTGGAAGTTGCCTTTTTTGCATGCTCTGCAGTCCACACAGGGGTCAATCTTGAAGCTGTACAGGTAGATTTTTTCGGTTGCAACCCCGTTTTCAGCGGTGCCCCTGAGAATTTCGCTAACAAGTAAATCGGTGTTGCCGCCTTTTCTGGGGCTCCCCACTAAACCAAGGACTTTCATACAACCAACTATGGGCGATTTGAATTTTAATTTAACTGGGCAAACTAGTAGATTACGCTGAAATTTTGGAATTCGCCTCTAAACGGCTCCCAATCCACTGAAACCTTAGTCACCAAAGCACTTCTTGGCCCATGATGGCAGTACTCCACCAGCGCCTTCACAGCGGAGTCTTCGCCTTCAAAAACCGCTTCCACCCCACCGTCTTCCACGTTGCGTACCCACCCTGTTACGCCATGGTTTTGGGCTTGGCTTTTAGTGTGCTGCCTAAAAAATACCCCTTGAACTCTTCCGCTGACGTAGACGTGTGCTCGGGCGTTTGGCATAAAGTCTTTTTTGTCACACCTGCTTTTTAGTGTTCCCACACGTCGATGTCTTCGCCGACGGTGTAGAGGAACGTTTCCGCTGATGAGGGACCCAGCCACTTGAATTTGGCAATCAAGTCCTTGACGACAGCGTCATAGTTGTCGGTTTTGTCTAGGCTTTCTAGGTATTTTGGGAAGGGTCCGTAGACTTTTTCGATGGCTTGGAAGTTTCGGGCGTTTTGGATTGTGGCTTGGATTTTGCTTTTGTGGCGTATGATTTGGGGGTTCTTTAGCATCTGTGCCACGTCGGCATCGGTTAGTTGAGCCACCTTTTTGATGTCGAACCCGTAGAAGGCTTCGCGGATGGCTTGCCATTTTTTGTCGACCACCTGCCAGTTTAAGCCTGCTTGGAAGATGACTCGGCTCATGTTTTCGAAGTAGGCGTCGTCGTTTGGGGGACGCCGTTCTCGGTACCACCACTTGGGCATCTACCACTGCTCGTTTTCCATGGAAGTTGCCATTTTTGGGTCACTAAAGTAAAGGGCTTGACGGCTTGATTTAAGCTGTTGTGGTAGCGTCGACACAGCAACGCACTTCACTTTCAGCCACCCCTCCACTGCTTGGCGCTGTCGCATGCGGCGTCCTCTTAAAAGGCAAATCAGCCGATTGGATGGCGGAGAATGCGGGTATGTTTAAGGGTAACAGCGGGAAATTGATGGTTTACGCTTCAGAGGGGCTTCCAAGCAGGGAACGCTTAGTATCTGTGCGGGAAGCGGCTAAAGAAACCGCCAAACGCTTCAACTTGGACTTTGAGTTGGTGCGTTTTGAGCGGTCTGGCACACCCATCTACGTATACTACGAGGACAGTGCGGGGGAGCCTATTCCGCTGTACTGTGATGAGGGAAAAATTTCGGGTTTAGAGGAAATAAGCAATGTGCTTAGGCGCATGATGTTTGTGCTCTCGTTCCACCCTAAGCATCCAGCGTTGGCTCAGATGCGAAGTGAGTTGCTTAAATTTTCCTGAAGCGTATGGCTTGGTTTTCAAGCATGACTTCGTAGACTTGGTTAACGTCGAAAGTGATGCCTAGGCTGTCGTATTCCTGCTCGGTTAGGAACAATATGATTTTGGGCGTCGCCATCTGTTGGCGTTGGGGCAGAAACGGCATCTGGGTCTGGAGCGCCTGCATGATGTCCTGTGCCATTTTTGCTTCGTCAGTTTGTGGACGGACGATGTAGGGGTTGACTTCTCTCTCTTCGAGGAGTTCGATTCGTTTTCCTAGGTTGCCGTCTAAGTCGCGGGTGGATTCGATTTTGTTGACTCGTACTCGGAACATGCTGTTTCACTCTTGCAATAGATTAGTGGGCTCGTGCATTTAAACCATTTAGGCAGACGAAACGGCGGTTTGTTTTTTCTAGTATTAGAAGTTGTGAACTGTCGCCCTTACACAACAACTTCCAGCGGGCTTGGCAGACCATTGCTTTTTATGTTCAAGCTTAAGGGCAAATTGCAGGCTGGTTGAGGAGATTTCTACAAGTAGACCTTGGACGGGGCAGAAAGTTTCGTTTTTAACACACTGTGATTTTTAAGCTAAAGTAGCTGAAACTTTTTAGTCAATAAAAATTGACGGGAAAGCTTTTATTTCCACACCTTAAACTTGCATTTATGAGTAGCAAGAGAAACTTTTTTGCTATGCTGCTTGTTGCACTCTTTGCCGTTACTCTGCTTCCATATGCAGTTGTTCAGGCACAGACAAGAACGCTTATCGTTCCAGACCAGTACCAAACCATTCAAGCGGCAATAGATAGTGCAAACGCGGGAGACACGGTTTTCGTAAAGTCAGGAAGATATGCTCCTGGAGCGAAGGTTTTCACAGGTGCTGTAGAGGATGTTAGTGCAGTAGTAATTAACAAACAAATTTCGCTCATCGGAGAGAACGCAAGCACAACCATAATCGACGTGCAACACATACCTAACGGTGTAGGGATTTGGATTAGGGCACATAATGTCACAGTCTCAGGCTTTACAATCAAAAACTATCAAGACGTTGGAATTCTTGTAAGTAACGTCGACACTCGTCCTAGCTATCCATCTGAGAATTGCAGTATTCAAGGGAACAAATTATTGAACGGTGACTATGGAATTTGGGTTGATGGAGGTATCGGCTTTAATTTCACGAATAATGAAATCATCAATAATCAGGCGAGTGGAATTTTTCTTTACCCAACAGCTATGGACGGAATAATAGTGAGAAACCGCGTAAGTGGTAACAACATTGGAATGAGCGGAGGCGATAACATCACGATAGCAGGAAATAATGTCTTTGATAATAATTATGGAATAAGCATTGGATTTTGTACGCAAATGAATATTTACGGAAACAACGTAACGGACAACAAGGGCACAGGTATTGGATTTGGTCAATACTGTGATCATGCGACCGTTTATGGGAATAACATAACGGGAAATTCAGTAGGTATTGGACTAGCTGGTTTTCATCGCCCAGGAAACGAAAGGTGGGCTCTACCATTTCTGAAGGAATATTACCTTAGTCTTAATTTCTCTGATAATACCGTATATATGAATAATTTTGTTGATAATTCTGAGCAGGTGCTTTCTGTATTCCCAACCGATAGCGGGCTGGTTACATTTAGTGTTGTTTCTTGGGACAATGGTAGCGTAGGTAACTTTTGGAGTGACTACCAATCAAAGTATCCAGACGCAACGGAAATTGGCAGCTCAGGTATAGGAAGTTTGCCTTATGTAATTGATGCAAACAACACAGACCATTACCCGCTATTAGCTTTAGCAGATAACACAGCGCCAACAATAAGGGTTCTATCACCAGAAAACAAGAATTACACCTCAAACAGTATCTCGTTAAACTTCATGGTAGACGAGTCTACGTCGGAAATTGTCTACAGTCTCGACGGGCAACAGAACGTTACCGTAACGGGTAACGTAACGTTGTCTGGGCTTGAGGCTGGCTTGCACAACGTTACAGTCTATGCTGTGGATGCTTTCGGCAACTTTGGTGCTTCGGAAATTATAACGTTTAATGTTGAGGCTTTTCCGTTCCTGATTTTTGTGGCTGTTACCGCAGTCCTGGTTGTGGTGATTGGAGTTTTAGGATTATCTTTTTTTAGGTGGCGTCGGAAAAGCTCCAAGACGGCAGTATCTGTTTAGAAATGGACTGTTTTATGTGTGCGTATGATAGTTCTGCTACTTGTTCTGTGCTTCTTCACGCTGCCAAGCCCCTTTTGTACTTTAACCGCGATTAAGGCTCCCGCTATTTGGGTTAGAAAATCTATGGAAACCTATAGAAGGGGGCACCGTTGGTGAGAATTTGCTTCAAAAGCATGTAAGACTGCTGCTACTATTATAGTATGCCAAAGGGGTTTGGGGGTTCTGCTTGTGTTTTGCTCCACAACCAGCCTGCAACACGAAATAGGTTCTGAACCTAAAAAGCAACCGTCCTCTTAACGCGCTGGTTGTTGTTGTTGTGTATAGGCGCATTCCCACAACAACTACTATAGAAAAAAGTTTGCTTGCGCAAATCATAAATGCAGGCGAGCCCAACCACAAGTCAGTGAAGCAGTTTGGTTACTCGAGGCCTCTACGTCGGCAGGTTCCAGCCTTTCCACATCGGACACCAAGACGCCATCAAATACGCACTCCAAAACGTTGACGAACTGGTGATTGTCATCGGCAGCGCCCAGTACAGTCACAACAACCACAACCCCTTCACGGCTGGGGAACGGTTGGTGATGGTTCGCCGTGCACTCGCAGAAGCCAAAGTTGACTACGCTAAGCTGTGGGTCGTGCCTGTGCCTGATGTGCACTTGCATATGCTCTGGGTCAGCGCCGTAGAAGGCTACACGCCCAAGTTTAATGTGGTGTTTTCTAATGAGCCTTTGACGAGGAGGCTGTTTATGGAGGCAGGGTACGAAGTAAAGGAGTTGCCATTGTTTGATAGGCAACTCTACATGTCCACGCTTATACGTGAAAGAATGGTTAAGGGTAACAACTGGCGTGAACTCGTACCTAAAGCCGTTGCCGACTTCATAGACGAAATCGACGGCGTAAACCGCGTCCGCGATTTAGCCCGCACCGACCGTGTAACCTAAACCACCATTTTGTCCTTTGAGGCTTTATGGTAGAATGTCCAAGCCAAGTAGTAAGTGGTGATTAACACTACCAGGTCGCCGAAGATGCTTATAATAGGGTAGCCGGTGACCGCGAAAAAGTTGTTTGCCATATGCAGCCCCACCGCTGTGAGGTAGTAGGGCAGTGGCTTCTTTTTTGCGATGCCGTAGGCGGTTATGGCGGCGCTCGAAGCGTGGAAGATGATTCCGGGGATTCGGGCAAGGGGGTCTACTCCTAGGAAGCCTACGTAGAGGACGAATTCTGAGATGCCAAAGCCCAAGCCGATGAGGATGCCCAAAACGACGAGACTGCGTTCGGTTTCGCCGTGGCGGTAGAAAAGGGGAAACACCTTGGCTAATTCTTCGATGAAGGGTGCAAGAAGCACTATTACCACGAATTCGGGGAAGTAGGGGTAGGCTTGTCCGAAGAAGAGTGTGAAGGGTATGCTGACCAGGATGCCGCAGGAGAAAAAGAATGCGTATTCTTTCCAGTTGGGTCGGTGGATGGGTATTACGCAGTGAGGCGGCTCCTCTTTTGGCTGCGGTTGGGACGCTGGCGGATTCTCCATAAAAAGCGGCTTCCTTTACAATAATGAAGAAGCACTTCTTTATCAGTTTACCGACACACTAAAACCCAGCTTTTACAGGACCAGTGGGTTTCATCAATTCTCTGAGCAGCACAGTGGCATAACAGCCCCGTAGCAACATAAAGGTCACCTGCGCCGAATTGCCCCCCGCAGCGTTTAAGCTAAAATCCTTCACGGGTGCGACAGTTGTGCGTAAACCTCCTCTGCCTCCTGCACGGGACAACTCGTTTAGCCAACTCCGCTCCTCGTCGCCGACTCCTTCCACGGCAAGCGCATCCGCTTCGATTTCACCCATGACGCCTCCCGAGAGCTTCTGCTTTGCTCCCACAATAGGAAGGGCGACACGTAGCTTACCTGCCGCAACCTGCCGATTAACATCCTCCAGTGTCTGCGCAGTTACCGCCTTAACCACAGTCGTCAACGGCAACCCCGACCGTTCAACAGCAACCACAAAATCCCCCTCCACCGCCAAATTAGGCGGCAAACCACGCTTCAAACGCTCACTGAGAAACCGATTAAAGAGGTAAGATTGATGCGCCTGAACAAAGAGCGCCTGTAGTTTAGGCGGCAACCTACGGAAAGCGCCCAAGAAGTCGGTTGGGTTCTCTGCTAAATGGTTGAGCATTAGCCGTTCAAAGCGGAGCTGCTTGGGGAAATTCTCTGCTGCCCATTTGAAGTCACCAGTGTCCTGTAGGGTTTGGCGTGCCTGCCTCGACTTGGGGTGCTCATGCGGGCTGGGATCAGCCAAAAAAAGCATAGCCGCCTCCTCAAATTTGCCCTGTACCAACGCTTTGCCAACGAGGTGTGTGATGGGGCGGGTGGTGCCGAAACGCTGGTGCCCAAAATAATTGGGGATGCCGCCGACCTCCGCTATTTCCTGCATGGTCTGCCCGACCAGACCCTCCACGGTTGACTCTGTGGCTTCAATGTCTCGGATTGTAATCGTGAAACTGTTGCCCAAGAGGTAGAAGAGGGCAATCATTTCGCGGACGTAGCCAATCGGCGTAACCTTTACGTCTTTAACGTCAATTTTGGCGGCGTCCTCCACAGAGGCGTTCTGTATGGTGATGTATTGGGCGGTGACGGCTTTGGCGTCTTTTATCCCCGCAAACTGTACGAAGGCTTGGTCGACGCCCAACGATTTGGCAACGTTTTTGGTCGCGATGAATGTGTCCCAGTTGCGCTTAACCAGCAGGCACAGCAGAAACCGCTGCTTCAGGGTTGTGGAGCCAATGACTCTGCTGGGGGCCATTCCAGTTATGCTGGCTTTAGAGCCATCCACAAGTACCTCTTCAACAATAAAATCATCGACAGACTGCTTGATGGCGCCGCCGATTCCTTTGGTTTTGGTGATGTAGGCGTCCATGCCCAGCAACTTGTCAACTTCGGGGGTCGCCAAAAAACCGCCTACAGTAGCTTCAATTGGCCAGTTAATCGATCAATCATTCCTGACGGAGCAGGGCCAATCCCCAAACAAGTAATTGAGCCTTCAGGAATCTGCGTCAAACCCCTGTCGATAATCAGGGCGTGGGGCAACCCCAAATCCTCCGCTGCCTCCTCCAACTCGCAGAGCTCTTTTTCAGTCGCCACTTTAAGCGCCACCTTCTTCTGCCCCTCATACAACCATGCATCCCACCACTTCTTATGGTGCACATAGGCGTCTTGGGCGGCAGAGATGGCTGCGTGACCTGCTTGGGCAGCGATTTTGCCCTTACCCATCTGCAAATCCGTGCGGAAAACAATGACTTGCTTGTAATCGAATAGGTCTGACATTGGGGGTTCCCGCTTCTATGTCTGCATCCGAGATTTTAAGGATTTGCAGTGGCAAATGTTGCCACTAAAATATTGAGGTCACTTTAGTTCGGTACGTCAATATAAATGGTCTAAGTGTGAAGGCTTTTGAAGGGGTTTAGGGGTTATGCTGAAAACCGAATGTGATGTTAGTAATAGTAGAAATTTATTAATAGAATAGCAAACCAATCGCTCTTATGCTTAATGTTGAAACGCTGGAGGCACGCCTGGGCTCTTTTCCAGAAAGATACATGGATAACTTCAACTATGTATG
The DNA here is from genome assembly GCA_050108095.1 of Bathyarchaeia archaeon. GTDB lineage: Archaea > Thermoproteota > Bathyarchaeia > Bathyarchaeales > Bathycorpusculaceae > Bathycorpusculum. The sequence goes on along the minus strand of JBNIDO010000020.1, from coordinate 20,001 downwards.
GAGACGCAAAGTAAAAGTCGAGACCCAACAGGGCGCGAGTTTGCTTAACGCCAAGTTTATTGAAGAGACCCACCGAAGGTTATCATTAATTCTTCCGAGATGGCAGACTTATCGCCCATTTGACAATACCCCTTGCTTAGCGATACTCAAAGATTCGCTCAGTAAAATAGTGACGGCTTACGACCAGTTGAATAAGTACTCATTACTTGATTTTGAAGATGCCCCAGCAGAAATACTGGAAACATTATGGCACCAGCTTGGACGCGCAAAAGAAACAAATGGTCAAACCAATACCTATGGTTCTTATTCCGTTATCTCAGTCTGTAAACCCCTTCTACTTTTATGGGGACAAACTTTGGCTTTCGATGCTAACGTACGGAAGCACTTGCCATATAAGTACCATATTGATACATACTCTGGAAATTGGACTCTTGAGGAATGGACAAGAGTATTAACTTTAATTAGTAGAGACCTAAGGCAAGATAAAAAAGCGATAGAGTTCATAAACAATAAATCAATAGAATGGTACGGAATAGAAGCGCCCGTTCCCTATGGTAGGTTTTTAGATATTTATTATTTCGAAGGCAGCTAGTCATAACGATGCACATAGTCTTTTTTCACTGCAGAATCAGCCCTGATTTAGATAAAGCAGTCCAAAGTATGCGAGCGCTGCTATCATTGAGGGTTTGGTGGCTACGCTCACTATCATCTTGCCCTGAAAATCGATTTCATCCACATCCTGTAGTGCCCTGTCTACGCCGAGTTTGCCGCAGACCCTCAGCATCTCATCAAGCTTCTCGTCGGAAAGCGAATCCAGAAAGCGCCTGAGCCGCAGCATGACGCGGAAATCGAAGCTGAACAACTCGTTGCAGTGCCTCTGATATGCCTCCAATGCATGGGAGGATACGTCGCCAGCTTTGACGGCTTCTGATGCAACTTCTGCCGCTGCCTTTGCCGCTGTTAATCCAAAGATGACTCCGCCGCCTGTGGTTGGCTTGACCTGTGAGGCGCAGTCGCCGACCGCCAAGAAACCGTCTGTGTGTGCTTGCCTTATGGGTCCGCCGAGGGTGATGGCGTGGTAGCCTGCGCTTGTGATTTTGGCTTTGGCAAGTTGCTTTTTGGCGACGGGGTGTTTGGTCATGAGGCGCTTGAGGTAAGCGCGGGGGTCGCCTTGGTTGGTGGCTAAGCCGAGTTTGGCGGTGCCGTCGGGTCTGGGTATGAGCCAGCCGTAGAAACCCGGCGCATAACCCCTGCCAAAGTACACTTCCACCGCGTCCATCTCGATGTCTTGGACGCCTTCGACTTCGGTTTCCACCGCGTAGACTAATCCGCTGGGTTTGAGAGCCCTCAGCCCTGCTTGCCGCAGAAGCCGAGAAGAGACGCCTTCGCAGTCAAAGACGACTTTGGAGTTAACATGCACTTCGCCGTTTGGCTGTTTGACTTTGACGCCCTTAACAGCGCCATTTTGAATCAACAGTGATTGCACAGCTGTATTCATCTTGAACTCTGCGCCAGCCGCCTCCGCCTGCTTTGCCAGCAACTGGTCGAAACGTGTCCTGTTCAAGGCGCAGGTGACGGGGCAGCTTAGGTGCAGCGTGAACTTGGTGCCTTGGGGCGAGTAAAAGTTGGCGGCGCAAAACGTGTTCTCCAAGATGCCGCTGGGGAGCGGGTAGAGTTCCATGCGTTTGAGGCTGCGGATGCTTATGTGGCCTGCGCAGTGGCTGGGGACGCCGATTTGGGGGTGCTCCTCGAAAACTGTGGCTTTGACGCCTCTTTTGGCGAGTTGGAGGGCTGCGTAGCTGCCGGCTGGTCCGCCTCCGATGACCACTACCTCAGGGTTGCTGACTGGGTTGGCGGGTGGGTGGGGCGTCATAGTTATGGAATGATGCTAAATTGTATTTAAGGAAAAGGGCTGCGTGCATCGGGCATACTTTGGGTTCTACTTGTAGAAAACTCCTCAACCAGCCTGCAATTTGCCCTTAAGCTTGAACATAAAAAGCAATGGTCTGCCAAGCCCGCTGGATGGTTACCGATTAGACGTACTTTTTTAAGACATACTCAACGGGGAAAACCCTAAGGCAGCCGCCATCAACCGCAATATCTTGGGGGTCAGAGAAACCCCGCTGTTCACGCCGCAAAAACTCCAACTTAACCCCTAACCCGCCTGCACCGTAGCCGCCTAGCCCCAAATCGCCCTTCACCACGCGATGACAGGGCACGATTGGGGGGAAACGGTTGCATGCCATGGCGTTGCCGACTGCTCTGGGGCCTCCGCCGACGGCTTTGGCGATTGCTCCGTAGCTGGTGACGTAGCCGACGGGGATTGCGAGGGTGGCTTTGAGGACTTTTCTGGTGTATGCTGGCAACGTTTTGGTCGCCAATGTCAGTTTGACTTGGGGGTCTTTGCCGTCGTAGATGTCTTTTAGGGCGCAGAGGACAGCTTTGGCTTGCGCTGTGGGTTCATGGAAAACTTGGAAGGATACGCCAAACGGCAGATTGGAGAGTATGTTGCTTAACGCTGTTTTCTGCTCACTGCTAAAAGTTGAGGCTACGAGTTCCCCTTGGTTTAATGCTATGGCGAAGGTGAGGTTATCGAAGTTTTGACTGTAGACCTCTATCAAGTCTAATCCTTAGAAGGGTATGGCTGGGTTACTGTTAAGGTTTCTGCGGTAAAAACCTGTTGCGCCATGGCACTCCATGCATGTCCCTATTAACCGTACATTATCTAAGGAGGGCTTAGATTGGAACATGTTTTTGGCGGTTAGGTCGATGTAACCGAGGGGTTTTCCACATTTCTGGCATCGTAGGGGCTTGTTTTCACTCATTTTCGTTCGGCTCGCATTTGTAATAAGGTTATAAGTAAGCTTAATACATTGTCTTGTGTATTAAATTCGAAAAGGCGAAACTTTATGGAACGTTATGGTCCACAACTCCCACAGTTACCTCAAATTCCACAAATCCCACTTATGCCGCAGGTGCAAGACCAACAGCAGCAATCGCAAAGCGGCAGCCAAGCCCAGCAGGGATACCCTTGGGTTCCAGGCGCAACCACCGTCGGCCTCGTCTTCAACGGCGGAGTCCTCCTTGCAGCTGAAAAACGCGTCACCTACGGCTACTTCATCATGAGTAAAGGCGGCAAAAAAGTCTTCAAAATAACAGACCGCATCGGCGTCGCATGCGCTGGCCTCGTCGGAGACATGCAGATTCTCGCAAGAGAAATGGAGGCGCAAGCAAACCTTTACAGCATGGACGTGGGCAGATCAATCAGCGTACGCAGCGCATCCAAACTCATGGCAAACGTGCTTTTCAACCGACGTTACGCCCCGCTCATCACACAGACCATCGTGGGCGGCTTAGACGAAGAAGGCGCATCCATCTACATCTTGGACGTTTTGGGTTCACTTATCCCAGACAAGTACGCAGCGGTGGGTTCAGGCACTGAAATCGCCATCGGAGTCATCGAAGAAGGCTACAAAGACGACTTATCCATAGACGACGCAAAGAACCTTGTAACACGCGCCATCAAATCCGCCATCAGCCGTGACGCTATGAGCGGCGACGGCGTAGACTTCCTTATCGTAACCAAAGACGGCATCATCGAAGAATCCGCAAAATTCTAAACCTCTCCCCTTTTCAGTTTTTTGTTTAGGTTAGCCACTAGATACTACGCTGTTTAGGAGCCAAGAAAATGTCGTTTGAACTCACCCAGCAAGAAGGAGAATTCCTCGTCCATTTAGCCCGCGACACCGTTAAGCGCTATTTAGAAAATGGTGAAAAAACTTCTCCGCCCAAAGACACCCCTCAGAAGCTGTTTACTAAGTGCGGCGTCTTCGTAACCATAAACACAGTCAGGGAAAACGAGAAGGCGCTTCGCGGCTGCATCGGCTACCCCTACCCCACAAACCCCCTCGCCGAAGCCGTCATCGACTCAGCAATCAACGCCTCAACAGAGGACCCCCGCTTCGACCCACTTGAACCCGTTGAGCTGGACAGGGTGGTGTTTGAAGTCAGCGTTTTAACGCCGCCTGAACAGGTTCAAACGGACAACCCCAAAGAGTACGTGAGCAAAATCAGGGTCGGCGAAGACGGCTTAATCATCGAGAACGGCTGGCGCAAGGGGCTGCTTCTGCCTCAGGTGCCCATAGAGTGGGGTTGGGGCGAAGAAGAGTTCCTCTGTGAATGCTGCATGAAAGCAGGTTTGCCTCCTGACAGCTGGTTAAACAAGAACACTAAACTCTACAGGTTCAAAGCCATTATCTTCGAAGAAGAAGCACCCAACGGCGCAATCAAACGCCTGCAACTCAAAAAATAACTCAGTCACTGACGCTCTCGATGATTTCTACGGCGCGGTCTAAGCCGTTGTATCTGCCTGAGAACTCGGAGAGCGCTTTTACGTTTTTGGTGTAAGTGTCGAGTTCAGACTCCATTTTGCCCACGGCTTTTTGGAGTTGCTTGGTGTTTTTTGCGACTATGCTGCAGTTCAATTTCTCAAGCTTGGCGGCGTTTCCCAACTGCTCAGGCTGGGTGGGAATGCAGATGCTTGGCTTCCCATATTTGATGACCTCAAAACAGGTTGCATGACCACCGCTGAAAATCACATATTTAGCGTTACGCATGGCTTCTCTGCGTTCTTCGGCTGAGAGCCATGTGTGGAGCTCGTAGTTGCCGATTTTGGCGGAGGTTTTCTTGCCTGGCGTGCCCAAGCTGATGATGCATTTGCCCTTGTACTTCTCAAGTGCTGGCAGGAGGGTTTTGAGGAGTTTGGCTCGGGTTCCGACGGGTCCGCTTATGGGCGCAAAAATGTGTTCCTGTCCGCCCCGCACAGGTTTGGTGTCGACAAAAGAGCCTACATATTCGGCTCTGTCAGCTACACCTAAGTGTTTGAGGTCGCCGATGCTGTACTCTGAGACTGTGTAGGGCGGCGGGTTGTCGGGTATGACTACTTTTTTTGATGCTTTGTAGTAGCGTTCGATGAAGCGTTCGCCAGGGCTGAGAAAAGACGAGAAACCGTAGCCTGGACGTATCATGTTCTCAACGTAGACCGATGGAATCCGCCATTTTAACCCCAATCGAAGCGCGTTTATGTCGCCATCTGACACTATCGCATCTGGGGCTATGCCACGTATGTTTTCTCTTAGGTCGTAATAGCGGTGGATGGTTTCCCACGCGTTAGAGTTTTTCATTTCAAACCTGTTGAGCTCCATGTTAAACAGCGGCAACGGTATGAACAAGTTGAGAAGCGACGCCGAAGTTAAGATGCCATGGGCGTTCTCATACCAAGAAATCGGCGTGACTCGGTGAACTTTGGGAAATTCTGCTTTGAGAAGCTCGTATGCTTTGCCGCCGCTGAAAAAAAATAACTCATGCCCGTGCTCTTGGAGCCTTTTTCCCAGTGGAATGAGGCGTGAAACATGCCCCAACCCGAGTTCAGAGCAACTTAGCAGCAATCGCATACATTTGCTAGTAAGTGCATGATTGTATTTGAAGTATAGCTTGGTTCAAACGTGCTACGGCAACGGTTTTAAACTTAGGCAACGTGATTAGAATGCATGTTTATGCCACGGCGAATTGTGGAGGAAAAGCTCAGAGCCCTCTTAGCTGACGATGTAGGAGAGGGCGACGTGACTGCTGTAGCCGTTATCCCAGCAGACTTGACGGTTAAGGCTGAGGTTATTGCTAAAGAAGACGGCGTAGTCGCTGGAGTTGAAGAAGCAGTGGTCCTCGCCAAATCCTTGGGGCTCAAAGCAACCGCCAAAGCTCAGGACGGGGATAAGGTCAAAAACCGGCGGGTGCTACTCGAACTCTCAGGCGACGCCAGAACCGTCCTCACCGTCGAGCGTACACTGCTAAACGTCATGTCACGCATGAGCGGCATAGCAACCAAAACCCGTAGCCTCAAAGAACAACTCGAAAAAGCCAACGTTAAAACCAGAATCGCCGCCACACGCAAATCCGCTCCTGGACTCCTCTACTTTGACAAGAAAGCTGTAGCCATAGGCGGCGGCGACCCCCACCGACTCCACCTAGACGACATGGTACTCATCAAAGACAACCACCTCGCAATCGTCGGCGATGTCGAAGAAGCAGTTAAAAAAGCCAAAGCCAACGCGTCGTTTACCAAGAAAATCGAGGTTGAAGTCACCACCCTACAAGACGCCCTAAAAGCAGCTAAAGCTGGAGCCGACATAATAATGCTCGATAATTTCCTGCCCCAACAAGCCAAAGAAGCATCCGACAAGTTGCGTGAGGCGGGGTTGGGCGGTGTTTTGCTTGAGGTCAGCGGCGGCGTAACATCTGAAAACCTCCTCGACTATGCAGCGGCCCAAGTCGATGTGATCAGCATGGGTGCTCTAACTCACAGTGTTAAAGCTCTTGATATCAGCTTAGAAATAGTCAGGGCTTAGATGTGGCCTGTTATCTGCCACGCCTCAACAACAGCCCCTACTGCCAACAGCACTGTGGAGACAACGATGGATAGGCCTGTCCACTCCAGTTCATTCCAGCGTCCTTGGAGCATTCTGCGGAAAAGCCAGATGCTCTGAGCCATAGCTATGGAGTAAGCAAAGAATTCCAGCCAAAAAACCGGTCCCGCCATCAAATCCAAGACGCCCAGCAGCGTAGATTGACCCTGAACCATGCTTATGGCGTTCAACCCCACACCCGTATTGTACAGTACAAATAATCCGAGTCCTGAGCCGAGCAGCGGCAGAAACATCAGCAGGCAAAGGGTGAGGTTGTTGAAGTAAATGCTTTGAACCAAGTCATTGTTGTTTATTGCTTGGGTTAGGGTTTGCCTGAGGCTGCCATGTAACGCTTCAGCAGCACTGTAGCTGAGGGGAACTGAACTGCCAACTACCAAAACAATAACTGCGACAAGCAAAACCAGCAGTACAGAGTAGACACGCTTCTGTTTCGGTTTAGCATTGCGCCAAAAAGATAGAGTGAGCTTCATAGTTTTTCCGTGACTTAGAAAGTAGGAGCACATTCCGCTTTAAAAAGTCTAGGCATATCGTCCAAGCCCTCGTCGAACCTCAAAATGGAGATCGGCTGGGTTGCTTAGGTGCCAACTGACAGCGCATAAGTCTCCACAAACGCGCCTATAACCAACATTAACGCAGCCACTCCGATGAATACGAGTAGGTACTTGACTTCTCGTCTTAGCTCCATTTTTGCACGCCACTGCATTATCCTTCGGAACAGCCAAACGCTCTCAGTCATGGCAATCGTGTAGGATACATATTCGAGCAGAAACACCGCTCCTATCAAGCCCAAAGTTAGGATTGCGGTTTCCGGTGAAATGCTCGGTAAGGGCGTGGGTGAGAGGGTTGGGATGGGCGTTCCCGAAACTCCTGGAGCGGGTGTTGCGGCAAAGTTGCCGGCTTGTATTTCAAAAACAGCTCTAAACGCCTGTCCAGTACTGAACAGTATGAATAAGCCGATTGCGGCTCCTGCAAGGGGAACAAACATGAGCAGGCAGAGGGAAAAGTTGTTTATGAAAATGTCCTGCGGCAAAGTGCCCGCGGCGGTGCCCTCTGTAACAGTTTGGTTTAACATGTCATTTATCATTCTTGCTTCTTCGGCGCTGACTGGGATTGCCAGCCCAATCAAAGTAGCTGCAACCGCAAGTATGAACATGAAGATAAGCGAGTAGAATCTTTTCTGTTTATGCGTAGCTTTAAGCCAAAACTGCGGGTAATTCATTTTCTAATCATCCTATTTTGTCGGCGTTATCTTGAGGGCACGAAAACCTCTTGCTACAGGGTTTAATGTTTCAGACAATTTAACCTTTGTTAAAACCCCTTCGGCGTCGGCTGCGTAACTGTGAAGGTCATGTTCGCCAGCAATAAGAGACTGCACCCAAACCCCACCATCATACACTGCTAAACGGCAGTTCAGCGGCAATCCCAAAACAACAGCCTCGCCCTCCTCGACGGCTCTTCGGCAGGCAAAAACTGTTGCTTCGGCGGCTACGGTTAACTCTGCAATCCGCACGGGCACGCTTTCTTTTCCGATGGCAAGTATGTCGATGCTGTGGAGTCGCTTGATTTCTCCAGCGATTCTGCGTAGCCGAGGAAGGATTTTGAGGATGTTCTGCCGCCCAGTCCTCGACGCCCTCAAATTCGACAGCTCCACAGGCGAGAGCTCTTCCAGTGAAATCCCGCCCAACGACATGTCCAAGTGAACCACGTCCGCCTTGACTTTTTCGAGTAGGCGCTGGCACAGTTCAGCTTCGTGAACGATGACTTCAAAGCCAGTATCGACTTCTTTGAAGATGGGTTCAGCCAGCCGAAAAGTTGACGGCTCACGGTAGGGCGGCTCAACCAGCACAGCTGCTGATGCTACTATATGCGTTGGTTGGTACTGGCTGTTTAGGATGGCTGCGCCTGAATCGGCAGAGATAACTCGCAAGTTTGCACCTACAAAAGGAAAGGGTTAAGGTGGCAGAATTAGGTTTCTGTTTAGGCTTCACCAGTGTTCTTTAGGCCTAAAGCTAAAATGTATTCTTCACTGCTTTTGGCGCGGCTGGCTGGGGGCTTGACGATTTTAACTTCCTCGAAGTTGCCTTTCACGTCTTGGATGAACTGGTCTAGGAGGTCGCCTTGGAAGACTTTGACGAAAAAGTTGCCTCCTGGTTTTAGGATTTGCTTGGCAATTTCAAGCGCCTTTGCGGCGAGGTCAATTTGGATTGCATGATCGACTTCCCAGACGCCTGTGACGTTTGGTGCGGCGTCGCAGAGGACCACGTCGGGTTTGCGGGGCAGAAAAGAAAGGATTTGCTCTGCTATGTCGGGTTCGTTTAGGTCAGCGATGATGGTACGTATGTACTCCTGCGTGAACGGTTCAATGGGGTTGAGGTCAACACCTAAAACAAAGCCGTGTCTGCCCGTCATTTTGCGTGCAGCTTGAATCCATCCGCCTGGAGCAGCGCCAAGGTCCACCACGACATCGTGTAGTTTTATGAAGCTATACTTGTGGTTGGCTTGCACGAGCTTGTAGGTGCTGCGGCTGCGGTAGTTTTCGGCTTTGGCTTTTTTGTAGTAAAACTCGTTTTTGCGTTCACGTATCCACGCTTTCGGCGTCGGGATCATCCTCTGGCATATCTAGTTCAGCTATAGCAATTGAAGCGTCTGGTGCTTCTTTTCCAAGGTTAAGTATCCACTCGGTTAGTCTTGTGCAGTTTTTCGGAGAGATAGCTGTTGTGGGGTCACATCGGGCGTTGTCGGGGCACAGCAGGCAGGGACAGTCGATTATGGTTTCAATCGACGCGGGCAAACGCTTGGGGTAGAGGCGGTATGTCCATCTGCCTTCTTGGAGTTCTTTTTCTCTTCGGATAAGCCCCTTCTCTTCGAGCTTTATGGATACGCGGGAGCCTTCGCGGCTGCTTGCGCCTAGTTCCCGCCACAAATCTGATTGAAGCACACCCTGATAGCCTGTTCCCACAACGTAGTGGAGTGCTTTCTGTTCGAGGTCATTACGCTTTGGCATATTAGTATCAATCTCAATAGTACGTTATTATAGCTTGGACTCCACATAAAAATATGTATCCTAAAAACAGTTGGAAACTATGGATAAACACGAGCGGAACAACGAGGGCAAATACTGCTTAGGCATCGAATCATCAGCCGACGACTTCGGTATAGGCGTCGCCACCTTCAACGGACAGATTCTGGCAAACAAATCCGACAGTTACATCCCCGCCGAAGGAGGCATCCACCCCAGAGAAGCCGCCAGACACCACGCCGAAGTCGCGGACATAGTTTTGGGCGAAGCCCTCAGCGCCTCAGGCATCAAAGTCAAAGAGTTAACCTGCATTGCCTTCTCACAGGGACCCGGGCTTGGCCCATCCTTGCGGACAGGCGCTACCGTCGCCCGAGCCTTAGCCTCCTACCTCGCAGTCCCCCTTGTCGGCGTCAACCACTCCGTCGCCCACATAGAAATCGGCAAACTCCAAACAGGCGCAACCGACCCCGTCACCCTTTACGCTTCCGGCGGCAACACCATGGTAACCGCCTACGAGTCAGGCCGCTACCGCGTCTTCGGCGAAACACTCGACATAGCTTTGGGCAACTGCCTCGACGTCTTCGCCAGAGAAGCAGGCCTCAAACACAAAAAAGGGTTGCCGCTGGGCGCTGCCATCGAGCAGTTGGCGTTGAAGGGCAACAAGCTGGTTTCGCTGCCGTATGTGGTTAAGGGGATGGATCTCTCCCTTAGCGGCTTGTTGACCGCGGCTTCAGTGTCGCTGCAGAGGGGCGAGCGGCTTGAAGATGTCTGTTACAGCCTGCAGGAGCACGCGTTCTCGATGGTCACCGAAGTAACGGAGAGGGCATTGGCGCATACCGAGAAAAAAGAGGTTTTGCTGACAGGTGGGGTTGCGGCGAATAAGCGACTGCAAGCTATGCTGGCGGTGATTGCACAGGAGCATGATGCAACGTTCAGCGTGGTTCCGCTCCAGTACGCCACGGACAACGGTGCCATGATTGCGTGGACAGGCACGTTGGCGTATCGGTTTGGGTTGGTGACGCCGATTGATGAGAGCATGGTTAAGTTGCGTTGGCGTGTAGACAAGGTGGATGTGCCATGGATACAATAGACAAGGTTCCTCAGATGCGGTTGCTCAAGAAGGGTGCCGAAGCCAGCCTCTTCCTCACCACTTGGCATGGCAGAAGGGCGGTAGTCAAAGTCCGCATCCCCAAACGGTACCGCCCCGAAGAGTTAGACAAACAGATTCGCAGTTACCGCACCATACATGAGCCCCAACTTATTCATGAAGCCAAAACCGCAGGGGTGCCGACACCGCTAATTTACATGGTCAAGGTGCCTGAATCAACCATCATCATGGAGTACATCGAGGGGCAACAGGTCAAGCAACTCCTAAACAAAACCGACAAAGCCAGCCGCCACTCCATATGCGTCCAAATCGGCGAATCCGTCGCCCACCTCCACCAGCACGGCTTGATACATGGAGACTTAACCACCTCCAACATGATACGCGCCGAAGACGGCAGAATTTTCTTTGTTGACTTCGGGCTTGGCGAAAAGAATATGGAGCGTGAAGCCCAGGGTGTGGATTTGCATTTGCTTAAGCGGGCGTTGCAGAGTACGCATTTTGGGTTCTGGGAGGAATGCTTCCAAGCTGTCCTCTGCGGCTACACCTCCGTCTGCGGTGTTGAGGCGGCGGAAAAGGTTTATGAGAAAATCCGTGAGATAGAGAGGCGTGGGCGCTATGTCGAAGAACGCAAACAATAAGTTCCACTTGAAGGGCAGAGTCGTGTTTTTCGCGACCGGCAATGTTAACAAGTTCAACGAGGCACGCAGCATCTTGGGCAGCCACGGAGTAGCCGTCGGGATGCTTCGGCTCAAAGGCGACGAAGTGCAAAGTGAAAGCCTCCAAGAAATCGCCGAAAAGAGTGTGCAAAACGCCTACCGCAAATCCCATCTGCCCATCTTCGTCGAAGACGCAGGCCTCTTCATCGAGGCACTAAGCGGTTTCCCAGGTCCATATGCCGCCTACGCCTATAAGACCATCCATAACAGCGGCATCCTCAAACTCATGGAGGGCATCAAAGACCGCAGGGCGACTTTTCAATCTGTCATCTCCTACTGCGACGAACAAAACACAGTTGACCCGTTGAGCTTCTACGGCGAATCCATTGGAGAAATCACCACGGAGGAGCGCCGTGAACAGGGCAAATCTGGTTTCGGCTTTGACCCCATCTTCCAACCAGAGGGTAGCAGCAAAACCTTTGCTGAGATGACCGTCCAAGAAAAAAACGGTTACTCGCACCGGGCTAATGCAATCCGCAATTTTGCTGAGTGGTACAGCGGCAAATAGAGAGCAAACGGTCATAAGTAAACGTTATATGGGTAACAGCGCCCATGTGGAAGAATAGGGAACCTCTTGATCGCAAACAAAGCTGGAGCCATAAACGTTACCAGTGCAATCGTAGCCATACTGGTTGTTGCATTGGTTGGCGTTGGAAGTTTAATCTACATAATTTATCTGCCGCAGATCGATCAGCTTAACAGCCAAGTCGCTGACCAAAACCAGCAGATAACCGACCAAGAACACCAAATAGCTGACATGAATGACACTATCAACGGCCTCAACAATCAAATAGCCAATCTGCAGGACAACTTAAGCAAATACACCGCGCAGCTAGACACTGCGTTGGGCATCAAAGAATTAGTCGACAACACCACAAACGCCCACTACCTCTACATCAGAGGCACCGTAACAAACAACGGTGTAACCGAAGCCTACAACGCAGGCTTACACGTCGTCGGCTACGGAGCCAACCATGAAGTATTAATCGACATGACCAGCCCAGCGGAAGGCGGAACATTCCAAAGCGGCTTCACCTCGTCGCAGGGCCTATCCCAACTGTACCCCACACAATCTGCAAACACTATGCTGGCAATCTACCATCAGGGCACGGTGGTCGACTGGGATATTACGCCAGTGTGGACCAATTCACCTTAATCTTTTTGTTGTTTTTTTGGGACAAAGTGTTAAATAGCTATGTCATTGATATGGAAACTTGGAAGGGCATGACTGAACCAGTAAAGCGCAAAGCTAATCCTTGGTTGGAAGGCTTAATCACTGCGGTCGCCGTCGGCGGCTTCCTAATAATCTTAGGCGCCGTGTTCGGGTTGACGCCTGGGATACCTCAGAAAACAGTGGATTTCTTTAGTGACTTCATAGGGCAATTCTACCCGTTAGGTGATGGAACCCTTGTTTTGCCTGCGCCCGCACACCCTGCAGCGCACATAGAGTTCTTCACTGCAATCGTCTACTTCATGGTAGGCATCGGAGTACTGCAAGTTGCCATCTTGGGGCTTCGTCTCTTCGCCCACTCCCCTATGCGCCGAATCGCAGAAACTGTAGGCAACATGATTTTCTGGTTCTTCGGTGCAGCAGCCGCCTACGTGTTTCTACTATCAGGGACACTGTCAGGCTGGTTCCAGTTCTGGGCAGCACTAATCATAATCATAGGCATATCCCTAGTTGTGAGGGGCATCATCAATTTTGCAACATGGCGAAGACATGGAAACTGGTAGATGAAAACACCAGACGCTCCTGCTTTTCAATTTTTATGTGGCTGCGACTAGCTACTTTTAAATATCTGTGCGATGTGGTTTAGGTGCACAAATAGGTGTAACGATGCCAAAGCAAGAAAAAGGAAAATCACATTCAATTCGCCCAGTCAGCAGGCGCCCACCAAGTTGGTGCAAGTACCAGCCTGAAGAAGTAGAAGCCTTCATCATAAAACTCGCCAAAGAAGGCCACAGCATGAGCAGCATAGGCACCATCCTACGCGACCAATACGCCATCCCACTGGTTAAGCCAATCACGGGCAAAAGCATAAGCGACACCCTCAAAGCCGCTGGTCTTGCGCCATCCATGCCAGAAGACCTCGCGAACCTCATGAAGAAAGCTCAGGGCCTAGCCGTTCACATGGACAAGAACAAGAAAGACCTACACAACAAACGCAACATGCAAATCATCGAAGCCCGCATCCACAAACTCAGCCGCTACTACAAACGTGAAGGCGTAGTCGATAAAAGCTTTAAGTACAAAGCAAAAATCGCTTCCGTAACCTAAACAGTTTCTTTCCTAAACAATTTTATTCTTTGTTGTTGATGCGCCAGCTTTAAATCCCTTTAGCCATACATTTTGCAGAAGTGACCCTTGGCATGGCGCCGCAACCCGAAAACATCCAGAAATTTCTCTCCCAAGCAGAAGAAGCCGCAAAAGTCATCAAAGAAGTCGCGGCAAAAGACGGCTTCATCAGCTGCTTCAGCCACCTTGACGCTGACGGTGTAGCCGCAGCAGGCGTCATAGGCAAAATGCTCAGCCGCCTCGACGCAAGATTCCGAATCCGCGTCATGCAGTGGGTGGACGAGAAAATCATCGCCGAAGTCACCGCCGACAAGCCTCAACTGGTCATCATGACGGACTTTGGCAGCGGATACCTCGACTTACTCAACGAAAAAATCCCCAACTACAAAATCGTCATCCTCGACCACCACCAAATCACGGGCAACCCAACCAACCCCAACTACACCATGCTAAACCCCCACGTCTACGGCATCGACGGCGCAACAGACGTCAGCGGCTCAGGCGTAGCGTATTTTGCCGCTAAAGCCGTAAACGCAGCTAACGTCGATTTAGCCCCAATCGCTTTGGTCGGCGCGTTGGGTGACATGCAGGACAAGTATGAGCAGCGGAGTCTTCGGGGGTTAAACGAGCTTATTGTTAACGACGCAGTAGCAGCGGGGCTTCTAAAAGTCGAGAAGGACTTGACGTTCTTTGGAAGAGAAACCCGCGCAATCCACAAGATGCTGGCATCAACCACTAACCCCTTTATTCCCGGGCTAAGCGGGCAAGAAACCGAATCCCTAAACTTCGTCACCAACCTCGGTTTCCCACTTAAGCAAGGCGACAAACTGCGCTCCCTCTGCGACCTAAACCAGCAGGAACGCAAAACATTGTGTTCGGCACTGGCAGATTACCTGCTCTCCAAAGGGTTGCATATGGAAGTTGATAACCTAATTGGCTACATCTATGTACTCACCAAAGAAGAACCTAACACCGCATTGCGGGACGGACGCGAGTTCTCGGTTTTGCTTAACTCGACGGGCCGCATGGACCGCCCCAGCCTAGGCATCGCCATCTGCATGGGCGACCGCAAAGCCGCACTCGACGACGCAAACAAACTCCTAGAAGACTACCGCAAAAACATCAACAAATACCTCACTTGGGTCGCAGAGAAACCCAAACGCCTCCGAGAACTCCAAAACACCTATGTTATCTACGGCGAAAACTACATCAACGAAAAAATTATCGGCACAGTCTCCAGCATCTTGGTCTCCACCTTAGCAAACAACCTAAAGCCGCTGCTGGCATTCGCCAACATCGAAGCAGAGAAAGCCGCTAAATTCTCGGGCAGAACCACGGAGGCTGCCTTGCAGAAGGGCGTGAACCTTGGCGATGTAATGCGGTTGGCTTCGGAGGTTAACGGTGGCAAAGGAGGAGGACACAACATTGCTGCGGGTGCACAGGTGCCGCTGGACAAGATAGAAGCATTCCTCAAAACCGCAGACGAGATGGTTGGGCGACAACTGAAGGGGGAGAAGCTTGAAAGCAACAATCAAACTTGAATACATAGATGAGAAAACTGCGGAAGCCATTGCCAAAGCGGTTTCGCCTGACAACTTCAAAACACCATCTGGGCTACACATCAATACTGTTAAGGAAGGCAATAGTGTAATCACTAAAGTCGTGTGCGACGGTAAATTGGCAACTTTCACCGCCACCATCGACGACCTACTGTTTTGTGCATCCACCGCAGAGAAAACACTGAAAGCAATAAAGACATAATTTCTGGAAAGCGGTTACATACCTGACGTCTATCTTATTGTCGTCTCAAAAAGCGTTTCCCAAAAAGAAAACATGCATTCACACAAAAAAGGGGATTCAAGCGCGGGCTTAGAACTTCTTTTTTAGTTTGCCCCATTGTTCTTGGGCTTTCCCTTCTGCTTCTTTTGCTTTGCCCTCAGCCTGCTTTGCTTTTCCTTTTAGTTCATCTTTACTCAAAAACACACCTCCCAGAAAAGCTTACAATCAGTGAAGTTGATTCGAAGGTTATATTGCTGTGTGACCACAGTGGTGGAGCAACAAACGAAAAACAGGAAGTTTTTCGGGTCTGCAGCGCGTTTAACCTTAAGGGAATCTGCGGGGGTCAGTGTCAATGTCGACTATGGCAGGTTCTTTTGCTTGCAACGCCCTATCTACGGCTACTTCGAGGTCTGCTGGCTCAGTCACTTTAATGCCCAATCCCCCTGAATGCTCCGCAAAATCAGCGAAGCTATAATCATGCAACTCGGTTTGCCAGCGCTCGTACCCCTCAACCTTCTGCTCCTGCAAAATCATGCCCAAATGCTTGTTGTTGATGACGAAGACTTTGATGGGCAACTCGTACTTCAACGCGGTTAAGAAGTCGCCAAGTACCATGGTTAAACCACCGTCGCCAGTTATGCAGATAGTCTGCCGCTCAGGATAAGCCAAAGCAGCCGCCAACGCGCCAGGCAAACCAAAACCCATAGTCGCCAAATTGCCGCTCATCACCAGTTTCTGAGTCCGCTTCATGTTAAAATTGCGCCCAAACCACCAGCAATTCTCACCCACATCCAGCGAAATCACAGCGTCCGCCGCAACCTTCTGGTTGAGCACCTTAATGATGTAGGGAGCGCGGATAGGCTTTGCATTGGCATCTGCTTCTCGTTCTAGCTGGTCAAGCCACGCCTTTTTGAGACGCCCTATCTCGGCGACGTAGTCAGCGTTGTTTTTCTTTGCTACTTTCTCTGTCAACTTGGGAATCAACACGGCACTGTTGCCCAGCAACGACACCTCGGCTGGGAAACGCCTTGCAATCATCAGCGGATTGATGTCAATTTGAACCATGCGTTTATGGGGAATCTGCGATAAATCCGAAAACGACACGCCGACGGCTATTAGCAAATCAGTCTTCTCCATCAGCACGCCCGCAGCAGTGGAGCCGATGCCGCCGTGACAACCCACGTAGAGGGGTTCATCAGCGTCGACAAAGCCTTTAGCGCGGAAAGTCGAAATAATCGGTGCACCCAACTTTATAGCCAACGCCGTCACCTTGGTGCCTTGACCGCGGCAGCCAAACCCAATCAGAACCAACGGTCGCGTGGAGCCGTCAACGACTTTTGCGGCTTTTTCGATTACCCAGTCTTCCTGTCCATACGCCAGATTAGGCAGCCTGCCCTCGAAAGGCAAAACTGGCGCTTCATAGGGCAATTTTGCGACGTCGTTGGGGATGCCGATGTGGGCAACTCCTTGGTCGAGCAGGGCATGTTTAACCGCCAATGTAGCCAATGTGGTGGTTTGGTCTTCTGTCATTAGGGTTTTGTTGTAGACGCTTATGGGTTCAAAGAAGGCTTGGTGATCGATTTCCTGCAGGGAGCCTCTGCCGATTAGTTTACGGGGCACCATACCAGTTATTGCTAATACGGGGGAGTGGTCCAGTTGTGCGTCGTACAAGCCAGTGGCGAGGTTTGTGGTGCCTGGACCGGAAATTGAGAGGCAGGCGGCTATGTGCCCTGTGAGTTTGCCATATGCTGAAGCCATAAACGCTGCGGTTTCTTCGTGGCGGACTTGGATGTAGCGGATTTTGCCTGATTTGCGTATGGCTTCTATGACGCCTAACGTTGAGGTGCCAGGGATGCTAAAGACGTATTTGACGCCCCACGCCGCAAGTTGGTTGACGAGTACATCTGAGACTGTGCTTGCCGCTTTTGGCTCTTCTTTTTTGCCCTGTTCTTCAGCTAAGAGGACAAATGCGGATTTAGGTGCTCCACAGATGGGGCAAACCCATTCTTTGGGTAAATCTGAGAACTTGACTTTCTCTTTTGCATCCTCATAAACCCAGTTGCAGACGGTACATCGGTATTTAGCCATAAGGAACCCTCTAAAAACAAGAAAACTAAGCTGCTTCGCACTTATCAGCTTATTGGCAACTCCAGTTCGAGAAAAGAATCGAACAATTCATAAACAGCGTTACCTCAACTATTCCCAGCGAAGGATGTTTATCATGGAAAATTGGGATGTCATAATAGTCGGCGCTGGCTCAGCCGGGTTATCAGCCGCCATCTACGCAGTCCGCAGTGGACTCAAAACCTTGGTTTTAGACGAGAAATTCGCAGGAGGCACAATATCTGATGCCCCAACAATCGTCAACTACCCGGGCTTCGTTTCCATCAGCGGAGGCGATTTAGCACTGAAAATGGCTGATCACGCTCGAGCCTTGGGCGCAAACGTACATGACATCGAAGTTGTAACCTCAATGAACCTCCAAGGCGAAAACAAAACCGTAACCACCACCGCCACCACCTACGAGGCAAAAGCTGTTATTATCTCGACGGGTTCACATTACAAGGAAATCGGTGCTAAAGGTGAAAAAGAGTTCCGCGGCAGAGGCGTTAGTTACTGCGGCGTCTGTGACGGCCCCTTTTTCAAGGGCAAACGGGTTCTCGTCGTGGGAGGCGGCAATTCTGCCTGCATCACTAGCCTCTACCTTTCAGGCTTAGCCCAGCAAGTCACAGTCATCCACAGACGCGGTATGTTCCGCGCAGAAGAGTCCCTCGTCAACGACATAAACACGAAAACCAATGTCAAAATCATGTGGAACACTGAAATCCAAGAAATCAAAGGTGACAAACAAGTCCGCTCCGCCACCTTAATCGACAACTCCACTGGGCAAACCAGCGAAGTCCAAGTTGACGCCATCTTTGTGCAGGTCGGCGAAGCCCCCAACAGCCAAATCGCCCAGATCAGCGGCGTGGAAGTGGATGAGCATGGCTACATCAAAATCGACATACGCCAACACACCAACCTCGAAGGCGTGTACGCTGCAGGCGACATTACAAACCATCCTGTTAAGCAAGTGGGAACAGCAGTTGGTCAAGGTATTACGGCAGCGCTTGAAGCATACGCCTACATCAGACGCCCTTACTACAAAAAATAATGGCGCGCCCCCGTTTGTTCAGGTCGCATACTGCTTTTGCTACTTTAGTATCTGCTTGTGGAATTTGCCTCAACCAGCCTGCAGTTCATAGGCGTTGCAGAAACTAAAAC
This sequence comes from Bathyarchaeia archaeon, assembly GCA_050108095.1. Taxonomy (GTDB): domain Archaea; phylum Thermoproteota; class Bathyarchaeia; order Bathyarchaeales; family Bathycorpusculaceae; genus Bathycorpusculum. The sequence goes on along the minus strand of JBNIDO010000020.1, from coordinate 1,337 downwards.
ACAACCGTCTACACAACCCGTAGGAAGAAGAAGGGTAAGGACGGCATTCTCTTCTTCTAACAATAGAAAAATAAAATAACTTCTGCGGCATCCTCACCAATAATACAGGAAAAATCGTTTAACACGGACTAATTATAGGAAATTATTCCCATTTTTCTGAGCAATGCTGGACAGTTGTTAAACAGTCTGTCATACAACCTTTTGTAAAGTACAATGCTGGTTAGGTTGACTCAAAAACAGGCAAATAATACGTTTGTTAACTTCCAACTATATATGGAGTTTTCACTATTTTTAGGGGGAAGGATTATATGATTCTAAAACCCTCTTTGTGCCTTCAAAGCTCTTAGCAAATACGCTAAAGCGTCGAGTTAACTGCGGAAACGCAAAGAGAGGTTTACCAATGAGTGAGAAATGTCTCGCTGCAGTTGAGATAAATCAAGACCTGTGCAGTAGATGTTATGTCTGCAAATCCATCTGTCCCTATGAAGCCATAAAAGCTGACTCGACTGGGAAAGTTGAGATTAACATAGAGGACTGCCAAGTCTGCGGCATCTGCTACAGTGCCTGTCCAGCTTCAGCCATAAAAATGCAGTATTACACATACGATAACCTAACAGAATACCTAAAAAGCGCCCAACAAAAAGCGCCCCAAACCGAAACTTTGGTTTTGATGTGCAGAGGCAACTCGCCTAACAGTGGCGAAGTCAAAGACATCCTAAAAGAGCAAGACCTCAAAGTATCCGATTACCTCTCGCTACGTTTGCCCTGTGCTGGCAGAGTCCCAACGGACTTCGTTTTTGAAGCACTCAACTTGGGCATAAAAAACATCGTCTCAGTCCAATGTGAAGACCCCTTCTGCCGCTACAAAGAAGGCACAAAAATCAACACCCGCCGACTCGCATTAGCAACAAATGTCCTCAAACAACTCGGCTACAACGAAAACGCCGTTCGAGTAATCAAGTTCAGCCGCAAAGCCGTCTACGACGTGCTCGAATGCGTAGGCTGCGACAAATGCATCTTCATTTGCCCCTATGATGCATTAGAATTCGAACCCTTCGCCACCCCCAAAGTTATCGAAGAAAAATGTGTGGGCTGCGGTGCTTGCCAACTGGTTTGTCCACACCACGCCATACAAGTCAAAGGTTTCGAATTTGAAAACGTGCTTAACCGCTACAACAACGCTGCAGAAGCCATCAAAGCCAAAGGCAACGGTCCAGCTGTTCTGTCTTTCGTATGCCAGTGGTCAGAATTCTCAGCACTCGACAACCCCAACAAAGCCTTCGAAGGCAAAAACGTGTTGGCGCTCGAAGTGCCCTGCTTCAAATCCCTCGACCCCG
>JBNIDO010000019.1:0-37893 GCA_050108095.1 Bathyarchaeia archaeon | reverse complement strand
ATGCGGGACCAGAGATAATTTTCAAATCTGTTTCCTCTCGCAATTTAGTGATGCAAGTTCAGGTTTTAAGGTTTTATCTTCGTGCCTTTGCAAGTTACTTTAGCAGCTCTAAAAATTCCTCTTTCGTTAGCCCTGCCTCCTCAATAATTGCCATAAGCAGCCCCTTCTTGATTTGCTCATGTTTCGGAACAGGCACAATACGCTCGCCTTTCAAAAGAACTAAATGGCTGCCTTTCTGCCGTGCAACCTCAAAACCAGCTTTTGAAAGCGCCTTAACGATTTCACGCCATGAGGGCAGAGGGAGCTTCGACAATTACTTCAGCCTTTTCACCCTTGATTTTGCGATCAAGAAGTTTTGCCTTAACTTCTAGATATCCCTCTATGGCTTCTTTTATGTTGCTTAGTGCTTCCTCTTTGGTTTCGCCTTCCGAAGCAACGGGGAGCTCCACAGACTTAACTATAAAGCCGCCCTCTTCTGCGGGTTCCAACAATACGGTGAATTTCCGTGCAACCATCTTACAACCCACAGAACCTTACGCTGCAGGTTGAATAAGAAGGTATCCAAAGTTGGTACTATGCCGTTAACAAAGATTGATAAAATCGGTATGCAACTAACTCATGATTAAGTAATGAAAACGGCTCATGTAATCAGGGATATGCAGAACGCCTACCGAGATGCAGATAGGCTTTTCCATCAGGGAAACTATGAGGGTTCAGTCGAATGCTACAACAAAGCGCTGAAGCTATGCCAGTCACTGCCAGAAACCACGGAGTTTGACCGCCAACGCTTTGAGGCTTGTTGCTATGCGGGTTTGTCTGGTGCGTTGGGGCGGTTGGAGAAGCATCTGGAGAGTTTTGCCGCAGCAAATAAGGCGTTGGTTTTCTACGACCAATGCGGCGACAATTACCCAGCAGATGTGGGTAGGTGGTTGATGGCTCAGGTGAATCAGGGCACCGCATTGGCGGCGCTCGGGTGCTTCCCAGCGGCAATAGAAGCACTCCAGAGGGCAAAAGAAATCTTCACAAACAAAGGATTAGATGCAGCGCAAAACCGTCAGTGGCTGGAGATGGTTGACGGCAACATCGTTGCCATACAAGCACACATGAAAGAGCAAAAGCCGTAGGCTACACTTTTAACGTTGAACAATGTGGATATCTCCAGTGAAACGTATGGATACTTGGCGCCTCCTCCCCCTCACAGTTAACAACGCGGCAATGAACATGGCAATCGACGAAGCCATCCTAAACGCGCGAATCGCCGACAAAGTCCCCAACACCCTGCGCCTCTACCGCTGGCAACCCTCCGCGGTCAGCGTGGGCAGAAACCAAAACCCCGAAGCCGAAGTCTACCTCGACAACGCAAAACAGTTGGGCGTGGATGTGGTGCGGCGCATCAGCGGCGGCGGCACCGTCTACCATGACCGCGAAGGCGAAGTCACCTACGCCGTAATCGCCAAAACCGCCGATTTAGGAGACGCCGACATAACCAAGGTTTACACCAAAATCTACGGCGCAGTAAGAGATGCCCTGCGGATTCTGGGTTCAGGCTCCGACTTCAGTGCAGGAGATGCAAAAAACTGCCCCAACCTAACCATCGGCGGCAAAAAAATCAGCGGCAGCAGCCAAACCATCAGCCGCGGCGCCGTCCTCCAACACGGCACGCTTCTGCGGAATGTGGATTTGCCCAAGATGTTCCAGCTTCTCAAACTCAAAGGCGCCAGCTGCACCCAAGCCGCCGACATAGCCAAACGCAAAATCACCAGCCTCCAAGACGAATTGGGACACAAAATCAGCCCCGACACAATCGCCAACGCCTTAGCTCAGGGCTTTCGGATCATGCTTAAAATACAATTGGAAGTGGGCGAGCTTACAGCCGAAGAAAAAGAAATGGCAAACAAGCTCTACAAAGAAAAATACACAACAAACGACTGGAACCTAGGCGGTAAAACCGCTTAAGCCTTATGCCACCGTACACCCTGCGCCGTGTCCTCAAGCACAATCCCCATCGCTTTTAGTTGCGCTCGGATGGCGTCGGCTTCTTTCCAGTTCTTGGCTTTGCGTGCTTCCTCACGTTTCTGGACCAACGCGTCGATGTCTGTGGGCAGGGCTTCTTCAACCTCAACCTTGCCAATGACGCCTAAAACCTCGTCAATACGCATCAATAAGCCGCCGACTTCTGCCGCTTCCTCTTTGCCAACCAAGTTGGCGTCAAGCAACGCGTTCATTTCCCGGACAAAGTCAAATAGCGAAGACAGCGCAATGGCAATGTTGAGGTCGTCATCCATGGAGCCGCCAAAGCAAGCTTCCAACTTTTCAGTTAAGGTGACGGCTTTTCCTGTGGCTGTTCCCTCTGCTTCATGGAGGCGCCGCACAAAATTGCGCAGTCGTTCCACCGCAGCTTTTGAGGAGTCCAACCCTTCAAATGTAAAGTTGAATTGCTGCCGATAATGCGTCGACATTAAAAGGTAGCGGATGGCGATGGGGTCATAGCCTTTGGCTAAGAGGTCGCGGAGAGTGTAAAAGTTGCCGAAGCGTTTGCTCATTTTTTTGCCTTCAACTTGAAGGTGCTCGTTATGCATCCAATAGTGCACGAAGGGTTTGCCTGTGGCAGCTTCGGATTGGGCAATTTCGTTTTCGTGGTGGGGAAACATGTTGTCTACGCCGCCACAGTGGATGTCAAAGGTTTCGCCCAAATACTTCATACTCATCGCAGAGCATTCGATGTGCCAGCCGGGGCGTCCTTTGCCAAGTTCCGTCTCCCAAAACACATCACCATCTTCGGGAGTCCAAGCTTTCCAAAGCGCAAAGTCCTGCGCTTCTTCTTTGGCGTATTCGTCTTGGCAAACTCTTGCGCCTGCTTTGAGCTCGCACACGTTTAAGTGGGAGAGTTTGCCATAAGCGGGGAATTTGGCGACTGAGAAATAGATTGAGCCGTCTTCGCCTTTGTATGCTACGCCTTTGGCGAGGAGGGTTTTGATTAGGGCTACCATTTCGGGGATGTGTGCCGTCGCTCGTGGATAGACGTCGGCAGGTTCGATGTTTAATGCTTTTATGTCTTCAAAGAAGGCTTTAGCATAGAAATCGGTGAATTGGCGCAGTGGGATACCTTGTTTTTGGCTGTTCTTGATGGTTTTGTCGTCGATGTCGGTTAAGTTCATGACTTGGGTGACTTGGTAGCCACGGTACTTGAACCAACGCTTCAGGAGGTCTTCGAAGAGAAAAGCGCGGAAGTTGCCGATGTGCGCATAATCGTAGACTGTGGGACCGCAAGTATACAAGCCGACTTTGCCCGGTACAAGGGGCTTGAACTCCTCTTTTTTGCGGGTTAAAGTGTTAAAAATGCAAATTTGAGGTTGTTGGGTGGTCACTTTCTCAGCCGAAACAATTACAGAACTGAAATTATTTAAGCATTCATGTCGCCGCACCCGCTCAAAATTTTTAGCCTTTATAGGGGGTAGCATTCGGCAGAGCACCAAAGACGCAAGCTTTCGGTATACCAGTTCAAGGCAGAGACTCCCACTTCAAGCATTCAAACGCGCAACAGCAACTAGGGCTTTTCCGTGCAGAACGCTTAGAACCAATGGACAACAAAATACAATACCTTTCCAGTAAAACGCAATCCTCCATAAAGGAGAAGAAAACGGAATCAGCACCAGCAAATTTTCCGTAGTCAAGTCGCTGTGATATTCGCGCAGTTAAGAATTCTACAGCATTAAATAGCCAAGTAACCCAATTCGCCGCTATCTTCCTGCGGTACAATTTTGCCTTTGAGGTAGGTTTGGGAAGCCTCCGTCACTTCCACTTTTAGAGTTTTTCCGAGCAGGTTCTCGTTGCTTTTTACGGCGACTGGTTTGTAGGCAAAGTTGCGGCCCACCCATGAACCCTCCACTTTACCCCGCTCATCAAACAGCACCATCCCGCTCCAGCCGACCCACCGCAGATTACGCTTAGCCGACAGCTCCCTAGCCAACTGAGCTGCCAAGATGCTTCGCTGCTTGACGTCTTCTCTATCCACCAAGCCCTCACGGATGTACCAAGCAGGCGTTTTGGGACGCGCAAAAAATTTGGACACGTTAGTGATGTCGGGCTCGATTTCTTTGAGCAGTTGGAGCGTGTTTTGGAAAGCTGCCTTTGTTTCGCCTGGGTAACCCACAATAACGTCAGTTGCCAACGTTAAATCGGGGAAAACCTCTCGGAATGCATCCACGACTGCCTTGAATTGCTCGACGGTGTAGAACCTGTGCATGCTCCTGAGTACAGCGGTGTCCCCGCTTTGCACTGGCAGATGCAGGAACTTGAAGATTTTCTGCGACTCAAAAGCACACAACAGCCGCTCCTCAATGTCGGTGACCAAGTTGGGAGTCATCATGCCCACGCGGACACGAAAATCGCCCTCTAAGCCTCCCAGTGCCAAAAGCAAATCTGCGAGGCTGGTTTTAATGTCACGGCCATAGCTTGCGGTGTCCTGCGAGGTAACCCAGAACTCCTTTGCCCCAGCAGCATAGTCAGCTTCTACCCGTGCAACTATGTCTTTGACGGGGTAGCTGCGGAGTTTGCCTCTGGCTTGGACAACGCAGCAGTAGGCGCAACTGCCTAGGCAGCCGTAGTTTATGGGTACTATGCTCACAGCGGGGTTGCCTCTCAGATGCGGCAGGCTCAACGCCGGCAGCGACTTTTTGCCGCTCGCAGCTAAATCAACCACCCTCTCACCAGCCAACACCCGCCGCACCACATCGACGATTACTCCACCAGCCGCAGGACCCACAACGCCGTCAAAGTTCACTTCTCGTTGGAGTCGCTCAAAGCTGATTTTCGGAAGACAACCGGCGATGATGATTTTTTTGTTTTTTGGTGTGGCTTTTATGTCGTTGATTATGCGGTTTTCGGTGGGTCCTTTGACTGCGCAGGTGTTGTAGATGATGAGGTCTGCTTCAGCCTCGCTTTCGGTGAGGGTGTAGCCTGCTTGTTTTAGGCATCCTGCGAGGGTTTCTCCGTCTGCGGTGTTGCTTGAGCAGCCGTAGTTCTTTATGTGGAGTTTTGGTGGCATGTGTGTCTGTTTTGTTAGTTGCAGTGTCTTGGCATAAAAACGTGTTCCCTGACTCTGCATATTTGACATTTCCCTGCAACATACCTGTTTGCGTATTTATATGCTGTGGAACCAACATGTCATGTGCATGTATGTAGCATAATATGTAGAAGTATAAGTGACAAGTAGCGTTGTATAGTTGTAAAAGCAGCAGGGGACCAACCTAACTTGAAACTAATCACTCTGTATCTACCTGAAACGTATATAAAAGCTTTAGACCAGTTAGTGGACGAACGATTCTACCCTAACCGAGCTGAAGCCATCCGAGTTGCCATACGCGACCTTATCAGCGCAGAAGTTTGGAGGAGAAAAGGCATTGACTAAACACTTACACGACGAACTCAAATGCCAAATCTCCGTTGAAGACGCCAAAGTGATGCCGCAACTCATCGACAACTCCTCTCTGGTCATCGGTGCTCCTGTCATCAAAGTAAAAAATAAAAGGATGGTTAAGGCAAAAGTGACCCCTAAAAAGAGTAAACTTGACCGCGCCACAAGCAACCTCTACGACCTCGAAGACAGCCACGGCCCAGAAAAAACCCTCAACATCGACTTGGGCCTCTACCAAATGGAAGACTTCTAAACCTTCCATCCCCCAACTAGTTTTTGTCAGTCAGTTTAGAAAAGCACTTATTTTCCAAGAAACCGATAATTCCTCATGAACCCCCTTGTTGAGCAGATACGAGCGGAACTTGCCGCCAACGCAGACGAGCAAACCAAAATCGGCGCCAAGCATTTTTTCAAGGAGTCCATCAAAGTCTACGGCGTCAAAACCCCCTTGGTCGCGAAGATTGCGAAGAAATATTTGCCCCAAACCAAGCGGCTAAGCAAAGATGCGCTTTTCACTTTATGCGAAGAACTTTATCGCTCAGACTACATGGAAGAAGCCTTCGTCGTGGCTGAGTGGCTTCCCCACCGCATAGACCAGCTCCAAGCCAGCGACATACACACCTTCAAACGCTGGATAGACAGCTACATCAACAACTGGGCGAAATGCGACAGCTTCTGCAACCACACAGTAGGCGACCTCATACAGAAGTGCCCCGAAACCGCGGCGGAAGTGAAGAGTTGGGCTAAGAGCAGCAACCGATGGCTCAAACGCGCTTCTGCGGTCTCGTTTATTGTGCCTGCTAAACGGGGCATGTTCCTCATGGATGCGTTTGAGGTCTGCGATGTGCTCCTGCTTGATGGCGACGATTTGGTTCAGAAGGGTTACGGTTGGCTCTTAAAAGAGGAAAGTCGGGTTCACCAGAAAGAGGTTTTCGACTACGTGGTTAAGAACCGCAAAGTTATGCCGCGGACGGCACTGCGCTATGCAATTGAGTTAATGCCTAAAGAGCTTAAAGCGGAAGCTATGAGGAAAGAATAAGCAGCGATTTTTTTTAGCAATCATTTCTCTCTTTGTGTTTGGCGGTTGTGGGATGTTTGTGAATCCATGTATCATTTGTCTTTTTAGAGTGACAGTGAATGGCAATGAACAGCAAAATGCAGTCGGGCACTCGCATGGTCCATTCGGAGTTGCGTCCGCCCGCCAAACCCCCACCCAACCGCCACCATCGAAACAAAACAGGCAAACAAAAAGCACAACACAAACAACAGAAAACAACCCTTATAAACCCCCGCCACATGTAACTGCAGGTTTGCCGGTCATAGGGCGCGGGTTCCACCTGATCCCATTCCGAACTCAGAAGTTAAACCGTGTTCCGTTCCCAGCTGTAGTGTGGTCTTAGGCCACGTGAACCTGGGAAAGCTGGCAACATTCTTCTCACCCTCCTAACCATCCAAGCAAACACCTTATCCCCTAAAACAGAGAGGAAACCTTAAAACATCACAGGCTGTTTTTAATTTCGAATCGGTTTGGGCGAGTAGCTCAGTACGGATAGAGCATCAGCCTTCTAAGCTGAGGGTCAAGGGTTCAAATCCCTTCCCGCCCGCCACCATTAAACTACCTTCAGAAACAGTAATCACATAGGTTTATTGTAACCGATAGAGCACAAATTTCAATAAGGCATTATACACAAAGAGGCAATCATGCAAACGCTAAGGCCACGGTTGCTATTCGTCGATAACTTACGAACTTTCGCAATAATCCTTGTCCTCCTAGTGCATATAGCCATAACGTACGGCGCTTCAGGACTATGGTACTATAAAGAAGGAACGCTCACAGGTCTACAATACTATGTTTCCCTCGCCTTCACCTGCACTTGCCAAGCGTTCTTTATGGGTCTGCTCTTCCTTTTAGCAGGCTACTTTACCCCCGCCTCGTACGACCGCAAGGGACCTGGACAATTTACCCTAGACCGGCTAACCAGACTATGGCTTCCAGTAGGAGTTTTCGTTTTCTTAATCGACCCATTCATGCAATATGCCTTGATTTCAGCTGGAGTGTGGCCTTCTCCAACTGGCATGCCGATTACGCCACAGGACCTTCTTGGACTCTTCGCTAATCCATTTAGCGGCTTAGGTTTTGGTCCGCTGTGGTTCATCGAGGCGCTGTTCTATTTCACGTTAATCTACGTGGTTTGGCGGTTAGCGTTTAGAAATCCGAGCAAGAACCGTTCAGTGCCAAGCAACACTATATTTGCCCTCTTAGCTCTTGGCTTAGGCGCCGCGTCTTTTGTGGTGCGAATTTGGCTTCCAGTGGGGTACCAGTTTGACTTGTTAGGTTTTCAGCTACCGTTTTTCCCACAGTACATCGTCTTTTTCATTGTAGGCATCTTCGCATTCCGGGGCGACTGGCTTTTGACGTTGCCTGCAAAAACAGGAATGCTTTGGTTGCGGTTAGCAGCAGTTCTTCTCGCCGTCTTTTTGGCAGTGCTTTCTTTTGCCGCTTTGTCTGGAACTGTCCACTTGTTTTTCGGTGGCTTAACGTGGCAAGCTGCCTTCTTCGCGTTTTGGGAGCAGTCTTTCGCTGTCGCCGTATCTGTCGGCTTAATTGTTTGGTTTAGGGAGAAGTTGAATTATCAAAATCGCCTTGTTAGGGTGCTGTCGGAGAATTCGTATGCTGCTTACTTTTTGCAGGCGCCTGTGCTTGTTGGCTTAGCGTTGGCGCTGGTGACATTACAACTTCCTTTAGCCCTCAAGTTTCTGCTGGTCGCTCCGTTAGGAGTCGCCCTATGCTTTGGCGTTGCTTACTTGGTACGAAAAATCCCCAAAGTCAACCATGTCCTTTAAACTTCTAAGCTGAGGGTCGTGGGTTCAAATCCCTTCCCGCCAGCCAACGCTAACCCAAGTCAAACGGCGTACAATTTACTAAGTTACCGAGAGCAGGTGCAAGCAGAAATAGCCCAGTTGCCTAAGTTGGCAGCATTAGGATAAGATGAATCTTGTCTTCTCTAACAGGTTCGCCACACTTCTAGCAAAATTGCCAATCTCTTCTCACAATTGCCTGTCGGATTTCTCGTGAAATTCGCCTTCTTTTGTTTCGGGAATGGTTCATTGACAAAGAATACAGGACAATAATGCCAAAGATTTGACATCCTGGGTAGGATCCTCTTTTTCAGGATAATTTTCGGCGTGGTATTCGCTTATGTCTTTAAGAATAGATTCTTTCAGTTACTTTATATGGTTTGGATATCAACTTTATTGTCAGAATGAGCAAGTTCAATTTCAATTACTCGAGACATCTTGCATTCAAGCTGGCCAGTTTTAGGTCGCTCTTTACCTCTTTAATCCATGCCTCTTTTTGCTGTCGAGTTGAATACAACGGGAATTCCTCGACCAATGGACGACCATTTCGATTCCCAACAAGGTTTACACACATGCTTCGTCTTCTTAGCCCATTCTGCCAAAAACAACCTTATCGGGGTATTTTCATCAAATCCTAGCGCTGACCTAATTCCAGAACTTATTCAAATTCCCGCTTTATGCTTTTCATCGCTATCGCACATCAAAAAGGCTATGAACACAGTATTCACAGAAGTCGCCTATGTGTTTATCGTAAAAAATATGCAACAAATGCTTTTAGCTTTAAAACCTGCAAAATGGTACCCTTTCAGTCTTGCTCACATACTGGAATTAGCTAGGTTAACAGTTAACATGTTTGATTATAAGGATAGCATTAAAACTTCGGTCTTCGCAAAAACGGGTGAGATTGCCGAGTTACACATTTTTAAATTCAAAGTAGTCTCTATATTTCTTCTTTTTTGGCATCATCGATTTTGATAATAGAATCAATTTTAAATTTTGTTATCGTTGAATTGTTTGCCGTTTTAGCTCTCTTTATTTAAAAGGCGAATCCATATTATCGAGCTTCAAGCCAAAACTGGATTTCTAAGGAGTCAGAGGGTAAGCGGTTTTAGGTTTGGTTGTTTAGTGAGTCTTTTATTGTTAGGTTGGTGTATTTGTTGGGTTACCTTTGACCAGAGACATAACTGATTGTGTGTAAGCGGTTATTGTTCTGTTTTGTCCCAGATTGCCCTTCATTTTTTCAGGAGACCAGTTCGGGTTTGCCTGTTCGTTTGTGCTTAGACCTGATTATCCTTCGCAGTTCTTCAGTTGGGTCATCTTTTTTGTGAGACGCCATAATTTCTTATCCTTCGAGGAATCGTTTGTATTCTAAAATTTAGTAAAAGAAGAAAAAGAGGGTTTAGTTGATGATTCTTGTGTTGTACTGCTGTAGGTAGGCTTGGTGGGCTGTGTCGTCGGGGTAGTGTTCATCAGTGGTGTAGGGGAAGCCGCTCATATCTTGGAATGGCATTGGGTCAACGGTGAAGGTGAAGCCGTAGCCCCATTCTCCCGGCGGATCCTTAAACCAGGAGGCGACGACGAAGAAGTAGTCGCGTACCATTCCTTCTGCGGGTTCAGTGAGGTTTGCAGCTGGGAACAGCAGGTTAACTTGGTCGCCTTGTCTGCCCACGACGAACATGTCGTCGGCTTCTTCGACCAGTGGCAATACGTCGCCGTAGCGTGTGAATGCGCCTGTGGATTTGGAGGTTGTGTCCCAGAGTTGGCTAAGCACGGCGGATGTGGGGAAGAGGGCTTGGGTGGTGATTTCTGCTTGGGTGGAGGTGTCGATGCCGATGTAATCGTAGGTTACGTTCCAGAAGTTGTTGAATCTAATTTGGTAGTCCGCTACGTCTTCTGGGAAGATGCCTGTTATGTTTACTGTGTAGGTTCTTGCTCTGTAGTCTGATGGTAGGGGTATGTCTTGGTTGACACGTAGCCAGGTGCCGTTGGCGGCTTTTACTTCTAAGTAGGGCGCAGGCATGATTTCCGTGTTATCGGTGACTAGTCCCTGTGCGGCTGCTTCTTTGAAGCTATCAATCCACTGGTAGTATGGATCAGCTAGGCCCCAGTCCACGATTCCTCGGATAACCAATTTCATTTCAGACGCACCCGTTAAATTGCCGAGGTCCAGCGTTAACTGGTTTAAGGTAATGTTATCCCAGACACTGTCATAGCCGTTAATGCCCGGCGTGAACACTCCATCTATGCTCAAAAGCTGCTCTAAGACATCTTCACCTTTCTCGTTAGTGGCGCTGACTGGCGAGGTGGTGGTTTGGTTGGTGACGGTGTAGACTTTGCCGGTGGAGCCGTCGCTTAGGTAGCTGGTCAGTGACATGTAGGCGTCGGTGCCAACGGGGTGGTCTACGCATAGCAGGTAGGTTTGGTCTATATAGAAGAGTTCGTTCCATTGTTGGGAGAGGGTGAAGTCGTAGTAGCCGTCCTTTGTTTTAAGTAAACTATTATCGATTTTGACGTAGTCGAAGGGGTTGCCGTCTTTGAACACTATGGTTCCAGCGGGGTCGATGTAGCCAATGTATCCGAGCCAACCCGAGTTAGAAACTTCGGTGACGTATTGGTAGCCGGTGCCGTTCCAGAAGTATAGCGACGGGCAACACGCGTAGCCGCTGACTAGGGTGTAGGTGGCAACCAGAATTGTGCGTTTATCCACGGTGAAGGTGTGGGTAGCGCTTGTTGAGCCGTCACTCCAATACGAGAAAGCTAAGACGCCGGTGCCTACGTCGAAGGGGTTGGGGACAGTAACAGTGTATTCTCCTACGGGCACAAGAGCCATGTAGGTGGTTTCATGGTTTTCGCCGTTTAACGTGAACGGCAAAGCCTTTGAGCCGCCTCCTGACCTGCCGATGGTGAGGGTGTGGTAGCCTTCTTTTACGACGGTGTAGGTGCCGCTTAGAGAGTTAAGTTTGACTGTATGTTTGCCCTCGTTTGTCGCGGTGAGGTTAAACACTACTTGTTGGCTGGCGCCTGCTTCTAACTCGATCATCAGTGAATCCACGATGTCGCCGTCGTCTGTGACAGTGATCATTAAGCGGTCAGTTTCCGCGGAGGGGTTGAGTGCATTAGCTGTCACGGTGACGGTCTGGTTGGGCCAAACCTCATAGGGGTCGGATTTGAAGTTTGACAGCACAATTTTGCTTGATTCCGGCGGAGCAGGCTTAAGGAGGAAGGAACCCTCTAAATCGCCGATTTTAACGCTGTAGTTGCCGTCTTTTAATTTAAGAACTGTGAATTCCACGATCAAAGAATCCTTCAAACCCGCCAAAGTAACGTTCTGGGAATCTTCAATAGCCCCGTTAATTTCTAGGTTTACGGTGGTGTTGCCCTCCACGTCCCCTATGTTGGTTACGTTGACGGTTATGCCGATGCTTTGCCCCACGTAGGCTTCAAGTGGGCTCACCGTCAAATCCGAATAGGTAAACGTTGCGGGTTTCGCAGCGCCAGTTATTACGCCCTGACTTTGCAGGTAAAAGTAAACTCCTACCGCTGCACCAACAATCAATAAATCGATAATCAAAATTGCTTTTAATTTTACTACAGCAGACCGAGACAGCATCCTTTCAACTCACTCAATTACAGCATATACAATGCGATATATCATTAAAAGCTTTATTGAATTCAACATGAGCCAACGGGAAGGTTTGGAATTGCAATCCGCACAACTTTTAATCGGCTCTACAGGGACAAACAGTCGGCTAACCATTCAATCTACATAATTAAACCTGCTCGACTTGCCGCAGCTTATGCTTCGCTACTGCCGCAAATCCCTTAAACACATTTCTAAACAGCGGACCGTACCATTTGTTTGAGAAAGAAGAGTCGATGAGGTCTTTAGCCCAGAGAAAGTCATGTTCAGCGCACATTACGAAGAGTTGTTTATGCAGTGGACTGAGTTTAACTTCTGAAAACCAGTTTTCTTTGCTCAACTTGCCCAAAGGCACAAAAAACAAGGGGACAATTAGGCTACGGTAATCTTTTAGGTCATCAATTAGCTCCATTGTTTTAAGGACATCCGATTCTTGTTCGTCAGGCAACCCAACAATCAATGTACATGCAGGAACAAGACGGTAGTCATGCATCAAACCCATACCCGTGAAAACTACTTCCCTCCACTGGCTTGGTTTAAACGGGTGAGTTTTGGCAGGCATTAATTTCTCTACAAGTCTGGGGGAACCAGTTTCTATGCCTGTTTCTGCGCCCCAAGCGTCCTGATTTTGTTGAACAAGCTCTGATACTTTTGAAAAAAGCTTTGGGCTGGAAGCGACTGCGGCGATTGAACAGTGGCTCCATGCCATGTCTGTACATTTCTCAGTTACGAAATTATGGAGTTTAAGCAACGCTTGGGGGTTTGGATAGGTATTGTTTGAGCCATAGAGCATCACATCCTCAGCATGCAGACATACACCTGTTTCGCCTGCACTCATGTTAACGTTGATTTCCCGCTCAAGCTTTTCTACGGGGTACCATCGTAGTGGTCTTAGGGTAACATTGCAGAATTGGCAGCCTCTACAACAACCCCTGCCGACCTCGAGCAACCCATTAATTGAAGCCCCAGCAATGTCAGGAATCTCATCTAAACCAGGCGCCCCGTCTGAGTTAACTTCGTAATACGTAGGCAGCTTTTGCCCTCTAAACGCTGCCTTAACAATCAATCCGACTGCGTTTTCCGCTTCCCCTTCTACGACGCAATCAATACCTAGATCTGCTCTTGCCCTGTCACGGTACCGAAACTGCCATGCGCCCGGTCCACCGACGACAATTTTTAAACCCCTCTTTTTCGCTGCTTTTATAGCGGGATCATTTAGCAGGCAGCGGAAATGTTTTGCGAGAAAGGGCTCTTTGTGGAAAAGGCATGCAAAAGTGGTGGATGCGGGACCTAAACCGAAAGGGTCCATGGCATGTATTCCCAGCACTTTTACGCCGGCAAGAAAACTGCCCAGGTGGTCTGGGCTAACTGTCTTTACGGTAAAGCCCTCTTTTAGCAACTGTGCTTCAATTTTTCGCAGCCCATAGGGTGCGACAGGGAGTTCCCCTTTGTGGGATTTGAGGGGGGGAAAGAAAAGGTAGCTGTAGAGCCAATCTGGGATAATGTTTGGAGGAACGCAGGCGCCGAAACCGACGAACTCGTTTTTATGATAATTGCTCATTACGGTTCTATCGGCAGTTAAAAGTACGTCAACCATATTATTTCTCGCCTTAAATTGCACCCAAATGCCGAAAATAATGTTGGGGTAGCCAGTAGTTGGGTTGCTTTCAAAAACACGAATCTTTCAATTAATTTCTTGATACAGCCACTAATAAGATTGTGTGGTTACATCTGACAGCACCTTCTGCTAACCAACAAAGAAAAAGGCTACGAGCAGATAACGCAGCCGTCATTGGGTTAGAGGCTTATGTAATTGTGCGTGCACAACTACATAGCCATATATATTTTTAAACGCTCTAAACTGAAACGAATAAGCAATACCATTTTTAGGAGAAGGTTTGAATGGTTAAACCTCAAAAACCTTTGGCTATCACTCTGCTATTGTCACTGGTAATGTTTGCAGCACTAAGCGTTGCCAACATAAACACCGAGGCACAAGGCTCTGCAACCGTTGCATTCCTAACATCCATCGGCGGCACAACCAACCCAGAAGGAACCCAAACCTACGCCGACGGCACCCCCGTCCAGATAACCGCAACCGTAACCGACCCCGGCTACGTATTCTCGACCTTTATCATTTTAGGTCCGGGTTCAACAACAACCACCTCCTCAGACAACCCCACAACCCTCACAGTCGAAGGCGGAGAAACCTACGCGGTTCAAGCGATTTTCACTCCCCTACAAGCCCCGCCAGGAGGCAACCTGCCTATCGCATCAGAAATGGCTAACGCCGCAATCGTCGTCATCCTGCCCTCTGCTGGAGGAACCACAACTCCAGTGCCCGGAACCTATGCATTAGCAAACGCAACCCAGCTTAATCTCTCGGCTACAGCGGACAGCGGCTGGACATTTTCGCACTGGGTCATTTCAGGCGTAAACGTTACGCAAAGTCACGGTGGTTACCCCGTTAACCTAGAACCAACTGATAATCCATACAACGTAAATCACGGCTACGGGTCAACCTTCGAGTACCAAGCTGTTTTCACTGAAACCAACGCGCCCTCCCCGTCCATTCCCGAGTATTCGGTAGCAGTAATTGTGGTTGTCGCAGTAGCGTTACTTCTCAGTGCGATAGCAACAATTGTCTACAAGCGGAGAAAATAATCTCCTCTCTTTTTTTCCGCTTTGCTAATTAACGATTATACGCGCTAGACAAATTCGACAAGAATAGGCTTGATGAATTCAAGTTTAACAGATTCAGAGACTTCTTTTTCTTGAATTGTCCGTTTTTTAGCAAATGGAAAATCAAATTTCGTAATTGTAATTGTCAAATTGCACATACCTCCATTGAAGGACCAGTTTACTTTTACGTTTTATGAATTTTTAATCTATAAAATAGCCTGAGCCAGCCTACCTAAAGAGAAAACCAGCAAAAGTTTGATCTACTGCTAAATAAAGGAAGCAAACGCTTATTTTACTTGCGTTTTAGCATGTTCTCAAGCATAGGCTTTAGTTTGACGTTTTCTGCCTGTATCCTTTCTTTACCTAAGGCTTTGCGTTGAGCGTCGATTTCTTTTATGACTTCAGCGTAGTGGATGCCCTCAGCGGCGGAGACGTATTCAACTCGGAACCGCTCTGGACTCATGCCCATCTTAACCAGCATGTTCTTGAGTGCGTCTGTTCGGGCTTTCATCTTGTAGTTGCCGCTGATATAGTGGCAGTCATAGGGCAAGTGGCATGCGCCAACCAATACTGCACCAGCACCTAAACGCAGCGCTTCAAGCACGAAATCTCGGGCGACCCGTCCGCTGCACATGACGCGGATGGCTCGGACGCTGGCGGGGTAGTCGCATCGGCTGATGCCTGCGAGGTCTGCGCCGGCGTAGCTGCACCAGTTGCAGAGTATGGCTAAGATTTTGTCTTCGGGGTTGGTTTCTAAGGCAGCGTGGATTTGCGCCATGACTTGTGCGTCGGTGAAGTGCATCTGTGTGATGGCGTGTTGCGGGCATTCGGCGACGCATGTGCCGCAGCCATGGCAACTGGCGGTGACGATGCTGGCGGGTTGTCCTTGTTCTTGGCGGATGGCACCGTAGGGGCATTTGTCAACGCATATTCCGCATTTCTTGCATTTGCTTACATCAACGACGCTGATTATGGGTTCGATTTTCCATTTCGGTTTACTGATAACCGTTGCCGCACGCGATGCTGCTCCGCTGCCCTGTGAGACGCTAAAGGGGATGTCTTTGAGGCCTGCGCATGCGCCTGCGTAGAAGACGCCGTCGGTTGGGGCGTCCATGGGTTTGAGTTTGGGGTGGGCTTCCATGAAGAATCCGTTGGCGTCTCGGCTGAGGTTTAAGACTCGGGCGACTTCTTCGCTGCCCTTTTTGGGTATGGATGCCGTGGCGAGGACAACCATGTCGGCTTCGACTTCTATGGGTTGCCCAAGCAGAGAGTCTTCGCTGTGCACCGTTAAATTGTGGGTGACTGGGTCTTCGTCGATGCGGCTTACGCGTCCGCGGATAAAGTTGACGCCCCGCTCCCTTGCGCGGTCATAGAATTCTTCGTAGCCTTTGCCGGGGCTGCGGATGTCCATGTAGAAAACGTAGACTTCCACGTCTTCTTTGTACTTCTCTTTAAGCTGCACCACATGCTTGAGCGTGTACATGCAGCAGAAGTTGCTACAGTATGGGTAGTGCTGTTTGTCTCGGCTGCCGACGCATTGGATGAATACGATGCGGTGGGGTTTCTGCCCATCAGATTGGCGGATGACTTTACCTCCGGTGGGTCCTGCTGCGAGAATGAGACGTTCAAACTCCATGCTGGTGATGACGTTTGGGTATTTGCCGTAACCCAAAAGCGGCATATCATAAGGCTCATAAACGTCAAAACCCGTGGAGACAATGATGGCGCCGACTTCGATGTCGACTTCTTCGGGTTTCTGGTCGAAGTCTATGGCGTCGCGGTCACCGCAAGCATCAGTGCATTTGAAGCATTCGATACAGTAATCCTTGTTAATACTGTAAATTAACGGAACTGTCTGGTCAAAGGGCACAGAAATCGCTTTCCGCGTGCCCAAATTCATGTCCCATTCGTTGGGGTACTCAATGGGGCAAGCGTCTTTACATTCCCCGCAACCCGTACACTTCTCTGGAAGAACATAGCGGGGGTTCTTTCGGATTTTGACTTTGAAGTTGCCAATGTACCCGTCGCATTTCACCAACTCGCTGTTTGCGAATATCGTGATGTTTGGGTGCCGTGCGCAATCCACCATCTTTGGGCCTTCGATGCAGATGCTACAGTCCAGTGTGGGAAAGGTTTTGTCGAGTGCTGCCATGTGGCCGCCGATGCTCTGCGTGTTCTCAAGCATGTAGACTTTGAAACCCTGCTCGGCCAAGTCGAGGGCGGCGTTCATGCCTGCAATGCCTCCGCCGATTATGAGCGCCTTGTTGGTTACTGGGACCTCTATGGTTTGAAGTGGCTGCATGAGGCGTACTTTGGCGACTGCCATCTTAACGGTGTCTTTGGCACGTTCTGTTGCAGCGGCGGGGTCGCTTTGGTGGCACCAAGAGGCGAATTCCCGGATGTTTGCCATTTCGTAGAGGAAGGGGTTTAAGCCTGCTTCGGAGACTGTACGACGAAAAGTAGGTTCGTGCATGCGGGGGCTGCAGGCAGCGATGACGACGCGGTTGAGTTTTTTTTGGCGGATGGCTTTGCGGATTTCTTCTTGACCGGGGTCAGCACAGGTGTAGCGGTTTTCTTTGACGTAGACGACGTCGGGTATGGTTTTTGCGTATTCTGCGACTGCATGTACGTCTACGGTTCCTGCTATGTTAAGTCCGCAGTGGCACACGAAGACGCCGACTCGGAGTTCTTCAGGTTTATTTTGACTGGGCTTTTGGGAGGTACTCATTTCTTCTTCAACTCTTCCACTTCAAAGCGGTGAGCAACCAGTTCACGTCTGGTCTTCGCTGCATGCTCCTTGAATTCTTTAACGGCGTCTGTCGGGCTGGTGATACGCGCTAAAGTTTTGTTCCATGCACCCGAGTGGATTGGGGTGTGGTGTACTTTTGTGCGGTGAACCGTCAATGCCTCGGGTTGGGGACAGACGTTTTTGCATGCGCCGCAGAAGGTGCAGGTTTGCTCGTTAACGTAAACTTTTTTGTCCTCACCAAGCACCAGTGTACCGGTTATGGGGCAGACGTCAAGGCAGTCTTTGCAGCCGGGCGGGCACTTTTCTTGGTCGATGTGGATGTTGCCCTCGAAGACTTTTGTGGCTCTTATGGCGCCTGAGGCGCATTTGAATTCGCAGACGCGGCACGTGGGGCAATGTTGTTTGTCAATGTCCACGGTAACTTGGACGCGTTTTTGTCCCATCGGTGAAAGCGTAGAGATATCCTCAACGGGTTTGCCGTCATAGCCCACTTTTGAGACTTTGATTAGTTGGAGTGGACAGGCGGTTTCGCATTCAACGCAGGCTTTGTCACATTTTTTTGTATCTACCATTATGTCCTTGATTAGTTTAGGATAGCTGTCTTTGGTTAAGACGTTTAAGTCGTGGCTGCCGTTTTGGGTGATGGTTACGGCGCCGTATGGACATGTGAGGTCGCAGATACCGCAAAAATTGCATTTATCCAAATCGATATCCACCTTGACTTTCTGGGCAGCGTCGCCTTTTTTGGGTTGTTTTTGGTGGGTGATTGCTTGTTTGGGGCAGGCATTCATGCAGATTTCGCAGCCTACGCAACGGTTTCTGTCGAGGTGGAGTTTGTAGTCTTTAACTTGCAAAACCCATTCTAACTCTAAAGCGTCTGCCGCATCTTTCTTTGTTTTTTTAAACGGCATCTATTTTTTCACCCAATAGATGATGGAGCAAATTCTCCAGCGTATAAGCGAATTTATATGAACTGTTTGAATGGGTCATTTATGTTATAAATATTGCTTGAAAAAAGAAAGGTTCCATCATGGCAAAACTGGCAAAAACACGGCGCTTTTTGAATTATCTACATACTTGGAGTTAGCAAGTAAATGAAGGGTTGAAATGGGCTTATCTCCTCGATATACCCTAAACATAAACGCCGTCGACCCATGTCTTCAATAGCCGCCCACGAAAAGCGAACCCATGTACACAGGTTTAAGCGACGCGTGTATTCCTTTTTCTAGGCATAATCAATATGGTTGCAAGGAGCACTATTATGACTCCTAAAGCTGCAAACAAGCCAATTTCTGTCCAATCAACACCACCTTGGCTTGTAGACGCGCCGACATCAGGCAGATAGGGTGTTGCTGTCGGGTTATCTGTCGTTGTTGGAGTAGGTGATGCTGATTCACTGCTGTTGGGTATGGTTACGGTTTGTGTGTTGCTCCAATCGCTTGTCTCGCCAGTGAAAACCCATGGCCACATGAAGATTTGCTCTGTTTGACTAGGGTCGTAGACGCGATGGCCATATCCAATTAATGCTTGCACTTGAAAATCGATTTGTCCACCTGGGACAATTTGGGGGCTTCTATAATCGGAAAAAGCCCCGAAGGTTAATACGGTAAATGTTGAATTCGAATGTTTTGGATAAGGGCTTTCCACGAAGAAAGCAACTACCCACTCATTGGTAAAATGACCCTTGAAACGGACGTTATAATAGAGGTCAGCTGTCCAAACAGCCGTTCCCTCTTTGATTTCTATTGGCGTGAACGGTTGATTCTCGATGATTAATTCCACTGTATAATTCTGGACATGGTACCCTTCGCTGGTTACATATTGACCGGTATATGGGTCGGTTGAAGTAGTTGTGGGCACGTCGTAGGAATGGTCGATAAACTTTGCAGTAAACTCTGGTACCGATGGCTTCGGAATCTGGGCGAACGCTGTTTGGATGAGCATTAAGCTGGAGGCTGCCAGAATCAGAATAAGAATTAGCGATGAGACCTTGTTTTTGGGTGTCATAGTTTAGGCTGTGTTTGGTTTTGCTTTAAAGCGTTCTTGTATAGGTTTCTTGACTAAGCTAAGTCAAGGTTTATCGACAAGGCTGTTGTTTCGGAAAATCTCCTGCAATACACCCCAGCTTCCAGCGATGAAGAGCTTGTTTTTTAAGGCGCCTATTTTGGGCAGCAGCTCGATGAGTTGTTTGAACTGCTCATCTGTGGGCACAAACTTGGATTCACATTCTTCGCTTAGAATGACGAATTTCGGTTTATGCCCCGCCACCAGCTTAAGCCGCTTGATTTCGTCGTAGGTGTAGTAGCAGCTTTTCTTGCTCAGCCTCAGCAGGTCATCGAGTTTCCAGCCTTTGATTTCCTCGTCAACCGACCGCAACTCAGGCTTCTTCCCGCCTGCCTGTATGGGCGGAGGCACCCCAAATGCTGATGTCACAACGGAAATATCTTGATGCGACTCAAAACGACTTGACCTACCTAAACAGACAATCCCAATACGGCAGCTGGTAAAGTGAAGGTCGTAGCGGGTTCTGATGTCAACTGGTAGAATGAGGTCTCTGATGATTCCCAATGTTTTCTCTGCAGTCGGCATTTCCTTAAGCCTCAAAGTGCTATGGGTGCATTTACTCATAAGAGTTTGTTCGCTGTATCAATTTTACAAGACAATTAATGCCGTGCACATAAGAGGTTGAGCAAACAAGTAAACTATTTATCAAAAGCGCTTATTGGGTTAACTATGAGTTGTCTAAGCAAAAGCTTGAGTCTTCTGCCTGTACTTCTTTTAGTAACAGCAAGCATAGCTCTTTTGAATCTAACAACTTCACAAACGATACCTAAGCCAACTGTACCACAATTTAACATTGTTTTTTATGATTCATCCTACACTATTCCAGCCTCAACAGCAACAGATGTTTACAATGGACAACAAATTATAACCCCCGAGAGGCACGTAGAGCAAAAAACTATCGAATTACAAATAAAAAATGTGCCTTTCACGCCCTTTCAAATCAAAGACACACATAATAACACTATCGAGGCTGGATTTTTTTACAATATCCGTGATAAGCCACATTTCAGCCCAGAAGAAAGTTGGTACAACGGTAACCAATATCTAATTCGAAGTTCTGGAGAATACACAATTTATCGCGTAAATTTGACTCAACACTATGACGGAAGTTATGAAGTTCCCCAATGGTCGCGTTATGTCCCTGCAGATGCGCAACTTGACTTTCAAGTTCAAGCATTAATAGGCGGACCTGACGACCCCTGGGCTTTTGTCGGTCAAAAAAGCGACTGGAGCAACACTCAAACCATAAACATACAAACAGATTCCACTTTACCAAGTCCCTCTCAGACGGTTCCTGAATTCTCGTGGCTAACTATTTTGCCCTTGCTTCTTTCAATATTCACTGTTGCTGTTCTTATTAGGCATCGAAAGTATCTAAAGTGAATCTGTGCTTGTTCCATCTTGTCCCAGTAAAATTGAAGTCACACCTTTGTTGGCGCAAACTGGCAAAAGACGTGAGGGATTATGCCTAATTGCTTTTCTGACATGCCCCGGTTATCTCATCTGTTTCTCTCTGCTTGAATTGCCTTCTGCCTAAGTTCCTCGGTAGCGTAAAGCTCCACTTTGCCGCAGTTAGGACACACAAACACGTACATGGGAATCATGGATTCGCCGAGTTCGCCCCATTCGCCGATTAACAGTTTTATGCCGCCGCTGGTGCCGCCGACTCGGAAGGGGGCAGTGTAGAGGTACTGTGCGTTTTGACCGCAGAAGGTACATTTCCTTGTATTTTCGCTCAAGTGATTCAGCCTCTAAATCCATTAGGCGGCAATACCTAAAGCATTTACTCAAAAAAGGGGTGTTCTCTCAGATGGAAAAAGCCTTGATAAAAAGAAAAATTTGGAACTAATAGGAGGGCAAGACTGGTCGTTTACCAGCGTGCCCAGCAGGGACCATAGCCGTAGTACCCATTTGCATAGCCGTAGTTGCCCTGGTATGGAGCAGGTGCGGGAGCTGAACTGTTGGTTGTGGCTGCCGGTGGAGCTACGTACTGGTTGCTTGGGGCGTGGTTTGCCCAGAAGTTGAAGCAGTTGCCTACCCAACCCCAGAAGCCCTGGTTAGTGGGGGCTGTGTTTGGGGTTGTCTGTGTGTTTATGTAAGTTTGGTTTTGTGCGATTTGTGCTGCTGCCAATCCGACGATTGCCAGTGTTACTGCGGCTATTGCGACGATGGCGATTATGATTTTTGTGGTTGACATTTGTTTATCACCATATTCTAATGTATGCATGGATGCTTATAGGTATTTGCTGAAACGAAAGTGAAACAATCCATGAAAGCTCAAAAACAATAAACAAAAACCCTACAAACAGTCACACAGAAGAAACCAATTTCTCAAAAGACACAAAACACCCAACAATTATTCCCGAAAAACACCTGCAAGATCCTGCCTTTGCTTTAGCTGGTTGAGCAGAACCTCCCGGATGGTATCACAGGCTACATTGATTTTGGGATCAGTAACACTGTAGAATATGCTTGTACCCTGCTTGCGGGTTTTCACTATACCCTTCTGCCGCATCAACGCCAAATGCTGCGAAAGATTCGACTGGCTGATCCCAATGATACTGGTTAGTTCATTGACGCTTTTCTCCCCGTCCTTTAATGTGTGCAGTATGGCTAACCGGATGGGATTGGCTAGGGTCTTGGAGATTTCAGCCTGTAAATTGTATACCGTCATATCGATGGTTGGCTTCTCAGTCATTGCTTGTTCCTTCTAATATTCTAATTTTCCATTATCTCTTTAAAAGTTTTATCGATACAAAAAGGAACTTGTTAAATGAGTTAATCAATTTATGAGCAATCCAGGACGAGGACAGAAAAAACAAAGCCAAGGGATTAATGCAAAAGCTGGCTGATGTGGTTAGAAAAATCGCAGAACCACGATGATGAATCTTTCACCGTGTGTTTCCACGTCAACGCAATAAAGAATCACTCCACTACTGAGGAGGCGCTTAAACAAGGCAAAACGCTCAGGTCGGGTTAGTCCAAACAGGTATTATCTTGTATGTTGTAGTGCTTGGGAAACTGCCATAATGGTAGATTCCTACTCTGACCTCTACTTTTTGTCCGCTCAAGAGATCGCCGAATGTAAACTCGTTAGAAGTGTCTTGGAACATTTGCGATACGATGTCTTTTTTTTCGCTACTGTCAAATACCCCAGAATGTATCGGACAAGTTACATTCATTAAGGTGTTATTTGCCTCATCGAAGACGTAGACTTGCATGGTTATGTTAGATGCGGTGGCTTTGCCGACATTTGAGATGTAGCCTGTAACCCACAAATAGTTAGACCAATTAAGCTCTGTTACCGAGGAAGCTTGAATTTCAACAATCCCTAGCGCCGCCGTTAGATTAGCCGTTTTGCACTCGGTCAATTGTTCTTGGAGCGCTTGTATCTGACTTTTCAGGTTTGCGTTTTCGTCTGCCAACCTTCCATTTTCATTTGCTAACCTTGCATTTTCTGCAGCAGATTCACTTGCACCTTGTAGATTGCAATAAAGTAAAGCGCCTACCGTAATTACGAGCAGCAAAACTATAACAATTGCTAACGCTTTTTTGAACACAAATTCTTTTTATTCGTTGTAGCCTTAAGAGTTTTTTCGTAAAGGTTTCTTGACTAAGCTAAGTCAAAGTTTCTTGAGTTGCAGTTAACCCCTATAATTTAGGGTAAATACAAAAGCCGATCTGTTTAGCGGTAAAAGATTCATGACACACCAACGCTTCCTAAACAACTTAACCACTCCACATCAGTGTCCTTTCCTTGAGTTCAAACGCTTCTAAAAGTTATGGGGTATGTTGTTTGGTGGACGAGGCGGGATTTGAACCCGCGACCTCCACGATGCCAACGTGGCGATCATACCAGGCTGATCTACTCGCCCACTTTTTTGCCTGGCTTCTGAAATCTACCCCTCCTCGTTTAATAAGCATTTCTTTATGCAGCGGCTGAAGCATCCACAGAAGCCCCGAATGCGCCTCAAACTGTTGGTTGAACCTTGAAAACTTGAGTTTTTTGACGGTGACACTAAAATAGGATGTTTCGCAATGAGCTAGTATCTCCATTAGCGTATTTTATCGATGTTGGGGAGATGATCTATTTGAGAGTAGAAATCGTTCGTACCGTAACCAAGTCAACATGCCCTTTCGGCGAGCATTTTAAGAATTTCGAGAAGGTAGATGCTGTCCAAAAATTATTCGGCGGCGAAACCCATGATGTACTCGAGAACCTTGAGGTGGAATTCAGCGATAACACCCTCTACATGAGAGTCGACTACGATGGCCGCTTACTGGTCAACCCCTACTACTTGGCCACCGGCAACTTTGCCGACCTGTACCTTGACGTGATACATGAGCTTGTTCATGTGCGGCAGGTTCTAAACGGCAAGAACTGTAACCATGCGTTGCCCTATGTTGAGCGTCCTTTGGAGATTGAGGCTTACCGAACCGCGGTTGACGAAGCCCGAGCGCTAGGCTGGGATGACGATCGAATTCTCTGCTATTTGGATTCAGATTTGATTAACGCTGAGGAACTCAGGAAGTTGGCGGCGGCGTTGGAAATCGTCGTTGAAGAGGAGCCGCTAAGAGAGGAGATCGACTAGTTTTCTGCTGTTCAGCTCGGTACAGTTTGCGGGATCCGCTCAACCAGCCAGCAACATCCTTCAACACCCAAATCCAAAACATAAACCGCTGCAAAGTCGGCTGGAAGTTGTGAGCAAGGGCGACACTCCCTCCATCTTAACAGTAGATAAAAAATTTGTTCTGCTTGCGGTTTATTCCACAACCAGTCTGCAACCTGAACTAAACGCGGCCACAAAAAAGCAGTGCACCCCACAAGCCACGGGTTGTTGTTGTGTATAGGCGGTTTCCTGCAACAACAACTAAAGAAAAATTTGATCTACTGCTAAACTAGAAAAGTTATCTCCAAAAACCGAAAGCCCCAAGCATCCCTAATGCCTGCCGGGGAAGCGCAGAAAACCCGATAGTTCTAAGCCAACCAACACCGTAAATGTCATCCCCGAAAAATAGAGACGCACTCTGCATGTACGAAAAGTTCTTAAGGTATATGGTATTCTTCTACACGGCAAGAAATCGGCATATGTCACTGCCAATTCAGGTAACAACCAGCTTCAAATCTGAGGCAGGTTAGACCAACATAAAAGTTAAAATACTCGGATGAAGAGGTGAAAAGGTATGGAAAACATTTACGCAGCAATGCTCCTTCACAAGGCAGGTAAAGAAATCAACGAAGAAACCGTAACCAAAGTCCTCGAAGCAGCAGGCTTAACAGTAGACACAGTCCAAGTCAAAGCACTCGTAGCTTCACTCAGCGAAGTAAACATCGATGAAGCAATCAAAGCAGCCCCAACCATGATGGCAGCAGCACCAGCGGCGGCTCCAGCAGGCGGCGAAGCAAAACCAGCAGCAGCACCAGCAGAAGACAAGAAGAAGAAAGCTGAAGACGAAAAAGCCAAAGAAGAAGCAGCATTAGAAGGATTAGGCGCCCTATTCGGGTAAACAAGCCTCACATTTCTTATTTTTAACTATTTTTCCCAATTATCTCTACAATTAGAAGTTAACGTAGGTTATAGGGGATTTGCTGTTGGCTGAGCAGCCTGCTCCGCAGTTGTTGCTGGCTCTGGTGGTTTGATCTGGTTTCTTGTGGTAAAAATTTTCCATGCAACCACAGGCAGCCAACCGGTGATAATACAGACTGTGGCAGGGAACCCTTCGATACCGAAGTAATTGAATAAGTCGGGGAGAAAAGCTTCCCATATGCCAAAAGACAGCGCAATGGCGGCCGCCGCCACTAAGCCTGCGCGTAAATCAAATTTTTTGTAAGTTTGGGTAACTAAGATTCCGGCAAAGAAGAAATCTCCTAATCCTAGACCGCGAAGCCCGATTTCACCTGCTGAAGTCAAGACCAAGGGTAGGTTAGGCAAGTAAACTAATACGGGTAGCCCTAAACCTGTGAACGTCTGTGCAGCAACCACCATTGGTCCACTGAAAACCAAGATTATGTCGATTATGGGCAGAACGGCGGCGAAGATCCAGGTTGTCTTCCAACTAAACAGCGATGAGAGGTAGAGAATGATGAGGATGGCGAAGGTGAAAGCAAAAACATCCAACAGTATGGGGAACCAAATGTTGAATGCCCCTTCGTATATTGCAGCAAAAGACAGGAACAGTAAGATGAATAATGCTGGCGGTTGGGCTGCAACGTACCAGCGTGGCTTTGAGGTACTGAATTTCTGTTCATATGCAACTACGGCAAAACAGAGACCTGACAAAACAAAGAATCCTATCGCCCTATAAACTGTGTACATGTCAGTGAATGGGGCGGCAAAGCTGGATAGCCCGGCAACTAATGCGGCAGCGCCGAAGGCTGCTGAGACTATTTGTGCGCGTACTCTGGTTAGGTTAGTGAAGACATAGGAGAACGTGAACAGCAGCATTGTATAGGATGCTAAGAACATCAATAGCAGAAGGTTTGGCACTAAGCCGCTTGGATTAACGGTAGATGTGTAACCGATGACTACAACCATAATTACGATGAAAGCCGCAAGTGCAAGTATATCGCGTGTTTTGAACTCTTTCTGTTCAACCGTTGCCACCAACTTGTTTTCAACACGCTTGTTGAGAAACAATGCTACCGTTATCACTATGAAGAGCGCTATGGGCATGGCAAGGTCAAGAGTCGGCATAGACTTCACAATAACCAGAAGCAACATTTATTCCTTTAGCCAAATCCCCGCAAAAATGGGCAGAAAGCTCAATAGCGGAAATAAACGTTAAAAACAGCCAAAGTCGCCATAAGTGCCTCTTCAGTGCGAACCGTAACTGTGCCCTGATTTGGAACAGTATTCACCACAAAATCTGACAGTTCAGGCAACTTCAAAGTTTCGTCCTCAACGATTTCATGGAGCCCACGTGAAGGAGCGCCAAACGCCACCAGAACATGGGTGCTGCCAAGCCACCGCTGGCTGACCCTGTCTGCAACATCGAAAAAGTTGTCGCCTACTCGGGCAGTAGCGATCTTTAGATCAAAAGCAGAATCCTTCAAAAGCTGTCCCGCGGAGCGTTTTTCAACTTGCACCGTGTAGCCCCAGTACAGCGGCACC
This sequence comes from Bathyarchaeia archaeon, assembly GCA_050108095.1. Taxonomy (GTDB): domain Archaea; phylum Thermoproteota; class Bathyarchaeia; order Bathyarchaeales; family Bathycorpusculaceae; genus Bathycorpusculum. The sequence goes on along the minus strand of JBNIDO010000019.1, from coordinate 11,371 downwards.
TCGTCGCGGCTAACCGGCTGCACCTCCACATGGTCGCCTATGTTGACCACCTGTACAGTTAACCGTTCACCAACTCGGTACTGTTTTTGCCTCAGAAGCGCAGGCTGCTGAACGCCGATGTCTACCAGTAAGCCCTCTTTACCCTCAGACTGCACTAAGCCTTCGCGGTACTCGCCGATTTTGAGGTGCTTGGTTTTGCCGCTCAGCGGGTGATGTGGCGTGCGTAGTGGCGGCAGAATCCCCGCGTATTGCAGGTCAGGCTCCAGTTTGAAGAGGCTTTTTCGGAGGTACTGGGGGGTTTCTATGTAATTCAGGAGAAGGGCGATGAAGTCGAGGTCTTTCCGTTGATTGACTTTGGCGTTGTCGGGGTAAACTATGATTTGGTTTACGCGGAAAATCGCTGCTGACCTTGCGATCAAGCCGATTTTGGCGGTTTTCTCCCGCAAATGAGGTGTATCGGAGATAGTTGAAGCCGGAATGGCTATTGAGAGCTTAACTTTATCCATGATGACTCTTTCCATGTGCTGGCTTGTCTGCGTTGTGCTTAAAAGGCGGGATTGAGATATAAAACTGCGGGTTGTTCGGAGGACACAAGTTGAATAAACCACTTTTAGATGACATGGAAAAAATTCTTGCAGTAGACAAAAGCGGAACCATAAACTACTACATTGACTCGCCCAAGCACTATCGAAGGGCATCGGAAATTGCAAAGGACCTCACCGTTAACTATCCCAAACCAAGCAACATCATAGTGGCAGGCATGGGCGGCTCGGCTATAGGCGGCGACCTGCTCAAAGACTGGACAAAAGACAAACTGCAAATCCCCATAGAAGTTAACCGGGAATATCAACTGCCCAAATACGCCGACGAAAAAACCCTTGTCATAGCTTCAAGTTACTCTGGTGACACCGAAGAAACCCTCAGCGCCTTCCTAGACGCACTCAGACGAGGTTGCATGGTGTTCTGCATAACCAGCGGCGGCGCACTATTGGAAGCCGCTAAAAAACGCAAGTTACCGCATCTGCAGGTTCCCAGCGGTATGCCTCCCCGTGCTGCGTTGCCCTACATGTTTGTTCCCACCCTTGTTCTCTTGGAGAAGCTGGGTTTGGTTGAAGGCGTCGAAGACGAGTTAAAAGAAGCTTATTTGCTGCTTGAGAAAATCGTCGAGGAGAATGGACCTCAGAAGCCGACGTTTGAGAACTTTGCCAAGAACACCGCATACCACATCGGCGACTCTGCGCCGTCAGTGTATGGTTTTGGCGTTTACCGCAGTGTGGCACGGAGATTTAAGCAGCAGTTTAACGAAAACAGCAAATCCGCAGCGAAATGGGAAGTTTTCCCCGAACTAGACCACAATGAAATCGTGGGCTGGTCAGGCAAAGGAGAGCAATGTCGCTTTTTCTCGGTAATCTTTATCCGTGACACAGCCGAGCCAGTTGAAATCGAAACACGGATTGAAACAACCAAGACCATCATGGAGAAGGTGGGCTTAATCACTTTTGAACTCGATGCACAGGGTACAAGCACATTGGCGAAGATGTTATCTACCATAGTTGTGGGCGACTTCCTAAGCGTCTATTTGGCTGTGATGCGTGGAGCAGACCCCACCCCTGTCCCAACCATAGACTACCTCAAAAACGCGTTGAAACTAAATGGGTTTAGGGAGAAAGTTGTTGCTGAGCTAGAAAAACCCTAACAGCGCCCTTTTTTAAGGTGGAACAAGCTTTTTGTTATTGGTCTTTTCTTCTCTTTATGTGGCTATGGCGGTTGTTTTTTTTTAGTTGCATTGCGTTTCTGTGCCTGTTACTCTGTGACAAAAGCGTTTTCCCCCACACGCCCAACATAGCTCAATGCAGAAGCCGTCGCCATGTGGATGTGAGCATGTATCATTTAGAATCAGTTCCAACATGACCTATCAAAGTTCCGATGTTTTTGCGGAAACTGCATGGCAATAGAGAGAGGTACTTGTGATCATCAGGTATGCACTAAACTAAATCCTCAATGGACTCTAACATAAGAGACACTTATGCTTCGGCCTCATTCACGCCAGAATCTTCAGTCACCGCTTTATCCACTATCGTCTCTGATTCTGTCTTTTGCTTCTCCGCCGACAACATCATATCAATGAGTTTCTTCTGGTCGACTTCTGCGCGTGTGCGCCAATCCAAAAACAACTGCCCTGCCTCGTCTTGTGTTAGGTAGCCGTGGCGGATATAGCGGTCGAGGTTTAAGCCGACTTTCCAGCCGGGCAGCTTTTCGCCGAGGAGTTTTTCGACATCTTTGCGTGGGGCTTGGCCTTTTTTGCTGATGATGTAGCTGATTGTTATGGCTAAGCCTGCGAGGTCGTCTACGCGCCAGCCCATAAGTTTGTCTTTGGTGGCGACGTCTCGGAGGGCGATAAAGAAACGTGCTTTATCCAGCTCTTCAACGGATGGTTTTTCAGGCGTCTTCTCTTCCTCGAAGACCATTTTGACCTGCAAATCCATCGGCTTCAAATAATCATCCAAAACATCCAGCACTTTAGGATAATCTGCGCCTAGCGCCTTGTGGAGTTCCCAGCCTTTCACGCCCGGTTTAGCGTGACGTTTGTAGAATAGCAACTGGGTGGCTTTCTTGATTTTGCCTGCGTAGAGTCCTTTTTTTCTTGTGCTCATGGTTGTTTGCCTTCCTTCCATTTCTGCCAGTCCTCAACCGAAACTGCGATAGGCACAGAGGTGGACTGCACTGAGAACAGCTGCTCTCGCGGGTTTTCGTAGGGGATGATGGCAACGGTTTCCTCTAAACGGTCAATCTCCAGTGTGGCGTAGCCGTAGGTGACTAGGAAACTGGTTAGGAATGCGCGTTGGACGGTCTCTTCGTAAGTGTCAGCGCCTATGAAGTCCCAGTAGCTGATTTTGCCGTCTGCGCCTTTTTCGGCGACTTTCACTTTGAGTTCCTGCCAGTAAGCTTCGAGTTCCTCACTGAATTCTTTGTCGCTTAGCACCCGCTGCTTGACCAACTCGTCGCGGCTAACCTGCCCCATCTCAACGGCGGAAACGTCGATGTCTTTCCAGCGGTCGCCCAATGGCGCCAGAGCGTCCCAGTATAGCAAGCCCTGTGCCAAGCTCTGCAGGCTAAGCTGCTCAAACTCCACCAGCGGAGTCCAAGCCGAAGCGAACACGTCAACCATACCTTGCTTGCTGATTTGGCGAATCTTTTCCTCTAAGAGGAACGGGTCGGTGTATAGGCTGGTGGAACGTTGCTTTACCCATTCGCTCTGGATTTTGATGACCGTGGCAAGGTGATGGAGGGTTTCGGCGTCGAGTTTAAGCTCGTCAGGATGGTCCCAATGCGGAAAATACTCTTTCACCACACCGATGATTTCGTCCACGTTGAAGGTGAAAGGATCCACTTGGTGGTTTTCGATTGCTATGCACATTTCGATGATGCGTTCGAGACGTTCTTTGCCCATTTTCTTCTCATACTGCTCGGGCATTAGGCGACCTCACGCACCACTGATTTTCCTTCAAGGTTCTGGACGGTTATGACGTTGGCGTCTTGCTGTGCAAACGTGATTTGGCTCGGAGTGATGACGACGTACTGGGCGGTGGCGTCTTTAATCATGGAGAGGAGGACTTTTGCGATCATTTCGCGGTTTTTGGGATCCATGTGGATGTCGTATTCGTCGACGGCGCGGAAGGGTGAGCGCACGTGCTGCTGCAGGGCGAGGAGGAAGCCCATGGTGGCGGTGGTTCGTTCGCCTCCGCTCTGGGTGTAAGCATCTAACGCGACGGGTTTGCCGCCTTTAAAGCCCACATAAATCTCTAATCCAGCTGTTTCAATGTCTTGCGGGTTGGAGAGCAGTACTTCGCCGGTTGCCAGTGTCTGTCCCATGATGCGCTGATACTCGCTGTTGACGCGACCAAGCAGTTGCTCCATAACGGTGCGCCAAGCCTGCAGGCGGGTTTTAACTTCTTCAAGAGTTTTCTCGCGGTTTTCGGCGACGAGTTGGGCTTTTTCTTTGAGTTCGAGGTAGAGTTTGGAGTAGGATTCGTATTGCCGCTCAATCTCCTCAGACACGCCCGAGAGTGCGGCTAAGTGGCCATCGGTTAAACCCAGCTCTTCTTGGATTTCGCCTGCGGACTTGAGGACTGCGATGCGTTCGCCTGACTCTGCGGCTTTGGCGATGGCGGCGTTTATGCTACCCTGGGCGTCTTTGAGCTGCTTCTCGATAGAATCCTGCTCTTTAGCGGCGCGGTCACGCCTAAAATCCAGCAGCGCCAAGGCAACCCGCTTATCCAACGCCTGTGAGGCGATTTTGTCGGTAGAACCTTCGAGTTTCTCGAGTTTGGTCTGGGTGTCATCGATTTGCCCAGTAGCTTTTTCTATTTGCTGCTGCGATACATCGAGCATTTCTTTGAGGCTCACAGCACGGAGTAGGCGGAACTGGTTTTTGGCGGGGAGGGATTCGAGGATTTCTGCTTCAGCCAGGAGTTGTTCGATGAGTGTGAGAGTGGCTTGATTTTGGGCGATTTTGCGCTCCAAGCAGATGCGCTCGTCATAGACGGCTCTAACTTCGCCCCTAAGCGTCTGCTGCTGGGACTGCTGTCCATCCAACTCGCCCAGTATGGCTTGGCGCTCGTCTTCGATTTTGCCAATTGCCTGCTGATTACGGTTAAAGCTGCCTTGTAAAGCTTTGACTATGCCTTCCCGACGCTCCACCTCCGCCCAAGCCAACTCGCGGCCCAGAAATTGGCGTTTTAGTTGCAGTTGCTTTTTCTCTTGGAACTTCTCGTACTGGTCACGCCAGTAGTTCAGTGTTTGCTGGGCTTGTTCGAGGAGTTTGCCGACGGACTCTTCCTGGGTTAGGATGCGGGTGAGTTTGGTTTTGGCTTGCACAACGTTGTTACGGAACGGTTCAAGCCCCACAGCTTCCTCGACCATACGGAGCTTGTCGATGTTGCTTAAAACGCTGAATTGCTCCACCATGTTCTGATGCATGATTATGAGCATGTTGTCAGGATCCACGCCGAACTTGCCCAGCAGCCGTTCCACGTCCTGCTTTGAGGCGGCGCGGTTTTCGAGTTCAAACCAGTATTTGCCGTCTCGACGCAAGACACGTGTTAAGAAAAGCTGGTCTTTGTTGTATTTTGGTTCGGGGCGCCTGTTGCCCTGTCGGCTGTTGTCTAAGATTATGGTGACGCGGGCTTGGTCTTGTCCCCAGCGGATTAGGTCGCTTAGTTTGCGGCTGCGTTCTGTGCTGGTTTGCCCCAACCCCACACTGATAGCCAATAGCAGCGAGGATTTGCCTGCGCCGTTTGGGCCTCCGATTACGTTAACGCCACCTCTGAAGGGTACGCGGGCGTAATCGTAACTCATGAAGTTCTCGACAATCAGTTCCTGAATTAGCATTAGCTTTTCTTCTCTTTTAGGAGAATCAAACTATGGATGAAGGGTATTATTAAAAGGATTTGACAGTTTTGTGTCTTTTTTACCAGCGCCAAGTTAAGGATTGAATCATTTAAACAGGGGCAGAAGCGGCAAATAAACAAGTTTCTTCTTGGAGCAAAAGGAGTTTTTTACTAAAACGTTTTTTTGGGCAAAGCTATGCGTTTGCACTATGAAATTCGCTGAAGCAGCCATCCTACTCCGTGAAATCGCAGATAAAATACCCCCGGTTTAGAAGGCACCACAATAACTTTGAACCAAAAAAAGCAACTTCCCCACTACGAAGGATACCAATAAGGCAAACTTTTCCAAAGACATTGGTGGAATACGAAAATCGTCGAAGACCACGACTTAATGATGCAGAAAGTTGGACTCGATTAAGTTTATGAATTCAGACAACTGATTTACAGGTTGTTTTGTTGCCTATGAACGAGTACCTTTAGCCACCATTATAGTAGAATCAAAAAGTAGTTTGAATTTTTCTAGTTTTAAGATGAAGTGGGTGTTGTCCTTGCTCATCTTCTTGGGGGTTGTGTGGGCGGCGGGGTTTTGTGTTCTGCAACAGAGAGGGACTGCTGATTGCTTGAGACGACTTCCTCAAGCAGAACCAAAGGACTCTTGAGTAGCAATTTATCACTTATAGCTGAGTGACAAAAGGAACGACTCCTATTTTATATGAAGCAGTAAGATAGGCTATAGAGAATATTAGTCAACCCTAAAAACCACCGCCCCGTAAAAACAACCGCGGCACACCAAAATGTGCAACTTAACAATCGAAATACACCGCCCAAACACAAAAACAAAAAACAGTAAACCCCAAGACACACCAAAAAACTGTTGGCACTGCCCCTCATACGGCAGAACAACACACGCCTAAGAGGAAACAAAAATGTACAAAACAATAGTTTTAGACTGCCAAAACACAGCGATAGTCATTTCCTGCACTGACTGCATCGCCTTTAAGGACTGCAAAATGTCCAAAACAGAATCCGCATCGTTGAGAGAATAGTCGATTCTGTATTGGGCAGCCGCAGATTCTTATAATCCTTTAACTAAATAAAGAGGGAAAAGGAGCCTACTCTCTTGAAGCAGTTCCTCATAACACCCGCAATGGGTAAACGTTTAATCGCCAAAACCATCGCCACCCACCCAGCAATCCGAAAAGCCCTCAAAAACGGCACCGTTGTTATAGTCGCCGGAACAACCAACGGCTATGTAGCCGAAGAAATCCTCAAAACCCACAACATAGCAGATGACTTCTCACGTAAACACTTTTTCCGCGGCATAACCCTGCCTCCAAATGCGCCCGTAACAAAGGAGGGCAGGTTAGCTGACGAAAGCAAGTTTCCCGGTGATGTTGTCATAGTGCGGGGTGTGTGGGAGAGGGGCAAAACCATCGCCGACGTAGTTGACGACCTAAGAGAGGGCGATGTGATTGTGAAGGGGGCAAACGCCCTGGATTTAGAGCACAAGAAAGCAGCGCTTCTGATTGGTCACCCAAAGGCTGGGACCATCGGCTTAGCCTTGCCCGCGGTTGTGGGACGCCGGGTCAGACTCATAATTCCTGTCGGGTTAGAGAAACGCATAACTGGTGATTTGGATGATTTAGCAGCGAAAATTAACGCGCCCGGCGCAGGCGGGTACCGTTTGCTGCCCATCAATGGCGAAGTGTTCACTGAGTTGGAGGCTTTGCGTGCGTTGACTGCTGCCGAGGTTGAGTTGATTGCGGCTGGCGGCGTCTGCGGTGCTGAAGGCGTAGTGTGGGTGGCTGTTAGCGGAGAAATAGAGCAAGAGGAGTTTGCGGCTCAAGTCATCGCCTCAGTGGCTGATGAGCCAGTATTTACCTCTGATTACCTGTAGCGGTCTTAGCTGGAGCCATGGTGCATCATGCCCATGCCTTCACCCATTTTTCCCTTGCCGCCTTGACCCATGTTCTTGCCCCACTGCTGAGCCATCTCCATCATGTTCGACATGTTCTCTTTGACGAGGTCCATAAGCGCTGGGTTGACGTCTAATTCTATTGTCAATTTTAATTTGCCGCTTTTGTCTGCTGCTTCCACAATTCCACCTCCTAAAAATAAAAAGACGTTTGTCCATTCTATTGGTTGGCGGTTGGGTGTCTTAAACGTAAGTGGCTGTATGGGTACAGCAACAGTCTTGCCAATAGAAATTAAGCATAATGCTAAAGGATTATTACTAAGCCCAGTATTCAGCTAGGGCGTCGAGGGCTTTGTCAAAGAGGTAGTCCTGCGGCATTACGTCGACTTTGACCTGAAGTTCTCTGAGGGCTTCGGCGGTGGTAGGTCCAATGGCGACGACGGTGACTTTTTCGGTAAGGGTTTTCCGCAAATGGTGAATGTCGGCTTTTTCGGTGAGCATTTTAAAGATGTTTTTAGCGCTCAACCCGCTGCCGAACAAGACCGCATCGATTCGACCTGAACTCAAATCCTCATAAAATTTGGTTTTTAGTACCTCATCCACGGGTAAGCCTGACTCATACACATAGATTTCCTCCACGTCCGCACCTCTGGATTTGAGGGCTTGGCTTAGCATTGGCGGAGCGTTGCTGGTTCTTGGCATACGGATTCTCTTCCCCGCAACATCAGTGTCTTTGAGAGCTTCAAGCAACCCTTCGCCACTGTATTTCTGGGGCACCATATCCACATGGGCACCGGTTTCTTTCATGGCTTCAGCCGTTTTGGGCCCCACAGCGATTATGAAGGTTTTGTCTAAGCCCTCACGGAGCTGCGTAGTCAACTTCAACTCTTCAACGGCACTAAAAAGGTACTTGACGCCGTTAGTACTCATCACAATAACATAGTCCACGGTCCCCGCTTGGAGTTCTGCTATGAATTTCTTGATGGGCTCGGGGTTGCTTAGGGGCTTGATTTCTATGGCGGGGATGTAGTAGGGGACGCCGCCTTTGGCGTGGATGAGTTCGCCTGCTTCTTCGGCTTGCCCTGTGGGACGGGTTATGGCGACGACTCTGCCTTTCAGAGGGGTTCTTTGAACCATGCCAGTTTCCTGCCTAAATTGGCGACTTCACCGATGAGTATGACTGAGGGCGGCTTGATCTGCTTCTCCTCGGCTTCGTTAACGACGGTGCCTAAAGTGGCGATTAAGGTGCGTTGCTGTGGCAATGTGCCTGATTCGACCATGGCGACGGGTTTGTCGGGGCTGATTCCGCCTGCCAGTAGCTTGCCTACGATACCTTCGAGGGATTCGACGCCCATTAAGATGACCATGGTGTCGACTGCGTTGGCGATTTTAACCCAGTCGATGGGTTTCTCGGCGTCGCCTGCACGGTGCCCAGTTATGATGGCAACCGAGGCTGCGTAATCCCTATGGGTAAGAGGTATGCCTGCGTACATTGGAGCCGCAACGGATGAGCTAATGCCTGGCACCACCTCGAATTCGATGCCTTCCGCAACCAGCGCCTCAGCTTCTTCGCCGCCTCGTCCAAAGATAAAGGGGTCGCCGCCTTTGAGCCTCACCACGTTGCCGCCCAGCTTGGCTTTCTCTATGATGAGTTCGGTGATTTGATCCTGTGGCACCTCATGGATGCCTGTTCGTTTGCCCACAAAAATACGTTCAGCCTCATCGGGAACTAAACAGAGCACCTCTGCGCTAACGCCCAAGCGGTCGTAGATTACCACGTCTGCTTCTTTTAGCACCTTAACAGCCTTAATCGTAAGCAACTGCGGGTCGCCGGGGCCTGCGCCGACAAGATACACTTTACCATACGCCATACTTCTCTCTCCACTCCTTCTCGAAGTCTTCTGCGCCCTGCGCTATTAGGTCTTCGCCCACTTTTCTGCCCAAATCCACTGCCTGCGAGAGGGTGCCGTTGGCTTGGGCGCTGATTTTTCTCTGTCCCTCCAGCGAGTATACGCAGCCGTAGAGGCTGAGGTTGTTGCCGTCTGCTTTGGCGACTGCGCCGATGGGCACGCGGCATCCGCCTTCCAGTTTGAGGACGAGGTTACGTTCAGCGGTGATTTCGGCTCGGCTGGTGCTGTCCTCGACTGATTGGAGTAATTCGATTACTTCGTTGTTGCCTTCTTTGGCGACGATTGCGATGGCGCCTTGTCCTGCGGCTGAGGGAAACTGGTCAAAGGGTAGTCGCTCAGTGATTTCGTCTGTGATGTCCATGCGTTCCAGCCCAGCTTCGGCGATGATTATGCCTGCGACTTCGCCTTTGCGGACTTTGCCAATGCGTGTATCCACGTTGCCGCGGATGGGTTCGACGTTGAGGTCTGGGCGGATGTACTTGATTTCTGCGAGGCGGCGTAGACTGCCTGTTCCGACCACAGCGCCCTGCGGCAACTTTGTGAGTGGAATCTTGTTTTTGGAGATGAACACGTCGTGGGGGGAGTCTCGCTTGGGAATTGCAGCCAGCACTGTGCCTGTCTGCTGCTCCACGATGGGCACGTCTTTTAGGCTGTGTACGGCAAAGTCGATGGTGCCAGCAACGACTTCTTGGTCAATTTCCCGCTCGAAAATGCCTTTGCAGTCAATGCTAAACAGCGGCTTGCCGTGTTCTTTGTCGCCGATGGTATGGATGACTTTTAACTCGAACTCCACGGTAGGGTTTTTGGCTTTTATCCACTCTAATGTGCGGTTTGTCTGTGCCAACGCGAGTTTACTGCCTCTTGTGCCGACTTTTAACTTCATGTTATTTCCTCAGTTTAGATGCGACTGCTAAGGCTTTGTCAAAGGCACCTGTGGTGAATTTGAGGTCTTCTTGTGTGTGTGCTGCGGAGACAAAGCAGGTTTCGTATTGGGAGGGTGGGATAAAAACGCCTTCTTTGAGTAGCGTTTGGAAGTAGGCGGTGAACATGGCGGTGTCTGAGGTTTTGGCGCAGGCGTAGTCGACTACGGGTTTGTCGGTGAAGAAAATCTGGTACATGCTTGCGACGTTGTAGGTTTGTGCGGGTACATTGTGGGCTGCGGCTAGGTCGGTTAGGGCTTTGGTGAGTGTGGAGGCATTCTTTTGGAGTTTGGGGTAGATTTGGTTCTTGTTCTTGGTTAGGTAGGACAGGATGGTATAGCCTGCAGTCGCCGACACGGGGTTGCCGCTGTAAGTACCCGCCTGATACACTTTGCCCACTGGGCTGATGTTTTGCATGATTTCTTTTTTGCCGCCAAACGCCGCCAACGGGAAGCCGCCGCCCAAAACCTTGCCCAATGTAGCCATGTCGGGTTTGACGCCAAAGAACTCCTGTGCGCCGCCCAGTGCCAAGCGGAAGCCGGTGATGATTTCGTCGAAAATCAATACGGTGCCGTTATCTTTAGTTATACTTCTTAGGCTTTGGAGGTAGTCCTTTTTGGGCAAAATCAAACCAACGTTACCCATCACTGGCTCAACAATCACCGCTGCTATATCGCTACCGTCCGCTTTGAATACGGCTTCAAGTGCCTCCACGTCATTGTAGGGCAGCACAATCGTGTTGCGGGTTGTTTCTTCGGGAACGCCCAGCGAGTTCGGGGTGCCGAAGGTGGCTGCGCCTGAGCCGGCTTTGACCAAGACGTTGTCATGGCTGCCGTGGAAGCATCCCTCGAATTTGACGATTTTTTTGCGGTTGGTGTAGCCTCTGGCTGTTCGGATGGCGTGCATGGTGGCTTCTGTGCCAGTGCTCACTAGGCGCATCATCTCCATGCAGGGTGAGGCTTTGCTGATTAGTTCAGCGAATTGGATTTCGAGTTCGGTTGGGGCACCGTAGAGTGTGCCTTTTGCAAGTTGTGCCCTCACAGCTTCTATTACTTCTGGGAAAGCGTGACCCAAAAGCAATGCGCCGTAAGACATGCAGTAGTCAACGTATGTTTTGCCATCGACATCGTAGAGTTTGCTGCCTTGGGCTGATTCGACGAAGAAGGGGTAGGGGTCGAATGCGCGGACGGGGCTGTTGACTCCGCCGGGCAAAACTTTTTTGGCTCTCTCAAAGAG
>JBNIDO010000018.1:0-39054 GCA_050108095.1 Bathyarchaeia archaeon | reverse complement strand
CCCGCGGCTTCCGCGTTGCGAACGCGGCGATCATACCAGACTGATCTACCGGCCCATCGTTGCCCTCAAATCTGACATTAATAACTCATTTAGAGTTTTCGGTGACACAGGCACACCAACAAAAGCAACAGTCTTCAATTGCATTCTTGTGGCACCCTAAGAAACCGCCACAAAACATAAAGAGACAAAATAACAAAAAGGGTAGACAAACGGGATAGGGTTAAATGGAAAAAAGTGTTATTGGCTTGGGTGACTTGCTAAAAAGTCCTCAAGCTTCTTTTTGCGGTATTCGATGACTTCGGTGAGTTCGTTTTTGAGTTTCTCTGTGACTTCTGCCATGGCAGTGACTTCTGTGACTACGGTGTTGGAGTTTTTGCCTACAGTATCTGCTTCGTTAAAGATTTCTTTAGCTGAAGTTTCAACGTTTGTTGCGTCTTCAACTACGCCTAGGGCAAGCCGCGCCATTTCTTGGGCTTCACCGACTACGCCTTTAGTTACCTGTTCAACTTGCTCTGCAGTTGAGGAGACATCTTTTGCTATTGCAGCCATTTGTTCTGAAGCAGCGGTTTGTTCTTCCACTGCGGATGACGCTTCTTCGGAGGCGGACGAGCTTTCTTCGGCGATGCTGGCGACTTCTTCGATGGTTTTCACCACAGAACTTAAGGCGTCTAAGCCTCGTTCCACGCCACCTGTTAGTTTACCGACTTTACCCGTCATGTCACCCATAATTTTAGAGATACCCTCAGATTCCTTAATGGCACCCAACACGACGTTGGCACCTTCAGCGGCTCCCGCTTGAGACTGCTGGGTTATGCTACTTGTTTGTACACCTGCCTCTTTAATGCCCTTGACCAAAGTTATTGCTGAACCCGCGGCTTCTTTAGATTGCCCCGCGAGTCCTTTGACTGCGTCCGCGACTACGGCAAATCCCCGTCCTGCTTCACCTGCACGAGCGGCCTCGATGGCAGCGTTTAGAGCGAGCATGTTGGTTTGGCTTGCAATGTCAGAAACTGAGTTAGTCATTTGACCCACTTGCTCAACTGAGTTAACCATAGAAGCTACTGCTTCTGATACGCGTGTTATGTCGCTTTTTATGTTCTCAATGGCGACGAGTCCTTTCTGTCCTTTTTCGTTGGCTTCACGGGATTTCTTGAGTGCGTCTTCTGTAACGGCTGACGCCTCACGGGCGATTACGCCTGCTTCATCCATAACCTTCTTGAGGGCCTCGGTGCTCCTAGCCGCGTTCTGGGAAAGCTCAGCAAGCTTCTGAGCGCCCGTTGAGACTTGCTGGGAGGCGGTGCTGACTTGCTGCATTCCGATTGCCATCTGGTTAGAAACATTGGCAGCTTCTTTACCCATTTTGACCACTTTTTCGGTTGATTCAGAGGCATCTCCAGCGCTTGCCGCTACCTTGTTTGCGACCGCTTCAACGTTTTTAGCGTTGGCGCTGACTTTTTCAACTACTCCAGATGCGTTTGTTGCTAACTCGGCGACTTTCATTGCTGCCTGCATGGTTTGGTAAGCTAAATCTGCTGCTTTTGCGGAATTGCATATGGTTTCGTCTGCGGTGTTGCTGATTTTTTCGGCGCTGGCAATTGCGTCTTGTAATAATTCAACTATTTGTTTTTGGAAAAGTTTATTCTCTTCTTGTAAACGTTTATTTTCGGCTTCTAGTTTTTCGATTTGAGGTTGAGAAGCCCGTTTTTCTGTTTGTTCGTTCGTCATCTTGAACTACATTCCCACAGGGTTTGTTGTGTGTGGTTAGGCGTTCTGGTTATATGTAAATTATGAAGACATTATATGTATTGAAAAATACTTTAAACCTGAATAACCAATCCGTTGCAGGCTTTCACGATTTCACGCGGTATCCTATCTAAAGACGCAACCGTATCCACGCAGCCGGTTTCGTAAGCCACTTTGGGCATACCATACACGACGCTGGTTTTCTGGTCTTGGCCAATCGTGATTCCACCCTGCTCCTTGATGGCTTTTATACCGTTGGCGCCGTCCGAACCCATACCAGTCAAGACTACGCCGACGTTACGGGCACCATAAACCTCAGCTAAAGAAGTCATCAAAACATCCGCGGCTGGGCGAACATAGTTAACCGGGGCATCAGTGGTCAAGTGCACTCTATAATCCTTATTCACCACCATGTGGAAGCCGCCTGGAGCAATCAACGCTTGGCGTTCCACCACCCGGTCGCCTTCTTCAGCTTCTTTAACTGTGAATCTGCACCGCTCGTTTAAGCCCTCAGCGAACAGCTTCGTGACGCCCTTAGGCATATGCTGAACGATTAAGATAGGCGGCGAATCCGCGGGCAAGGCACTTAGCACCTTAGTAACCGCGGGCGGTCCCCCAGTTGAGGCAGCTATGGAGATGACTTTGTCGCTGATTTTGGCTTGGGCGCCTAAATCCAGGTTTACAGCAGGTTTAGTTACAGCCAAGTTAGCATACGCAGCGGTTTTAACTTTAGAAATTAACTCAGCGCGAACCGCTTCCATATTAAGCGAAATCTGCCCCGAAGGCTTAGGCACATAATCTACAGCGCCAAACTCCAATGCTTTAAGGGTTAACTGCGCCTCCCGCTGAGTCAACGCACTAATCATCACAACGGGGGTCGGCTGAATTTCCATGATACGGCGAACCGCGGTTAACCCATTCATTTTGGGCATTTCAATATCCATGGTTACGACATCTGGGCGCAGATTGGCGATTTTCACCAACGCGTCTTCGCCGTCTCGTGCAGTGCCGACAACAGTGAGTTGGCTATCAGACTGGAAAATGTCTGAGAGAACCCTCTGCATAAGCAAGGAGTCGTCGACGATTAGAAGCTTGATTCGCCCCATAAAAACCACACAGGTGATCGGCGAAAAATGGTTTAGGGGTTGGGTTGTTTTTCGGTTTGTATCTGGAAGCCTTTTTTGTCTTCGCCCAAGTTTACGCCATCTCTTGAAGCAACCTTGATCAGGTCAAGCAGTACAATGAGGTCTTCGTCGTGTTTTGCGACACCCAGTACTGCTTCGGATTTGTCAACGATTAAGTCCTTAGTGCTGTTTTCGTAGTTGCTTTTCGGTAGGGTTAACACTTCCATGACTGAATCAACCATTATGCCGACTGGATGCTTGTCCTGCACTATAATCATTATGGAATTTTCTTTTTTGCTCTCTGCGATATTGAAGCGTTTGCGTAAGTTAATAACGGGTATGACTTCGCCTCGTAGGTTTGTGACTCCGCAGACGTATGGGGGCACATTAGGAATGGGTGTGACCGTTTCCAAGTTTTTGACTTCCCTCACTTGGTTGACGTTTACGCCATAGAGGACGTTGTCAAGGGAGAAGGTTAGCATCTGGAGTTCTTCTCGAGCATCTGTTTTACCACTAAATGTCAACGTTATTCACCAAACGGTAAGTCTATTGTAATTTAGGTTATAAGCCCTTATGAAATGATGCTAAATATTAGAAATCCAGTTACACTATGTAGCCTTTGCTGAGGCTGCAGACTGGAAACTGCTGCTTAAGCCACTCCTCACTCATCAAGCAGTATTTGGCGGATGTGCCCTCAATCTGCAAAACCATAACTAGGTCCAGTTTGTCGAGTTTAGCGTATTCCATCAGGATGTCGTAGGTGCCCTGATTGATTTCAATGTCAAGGTCTTCTTGCGTGTTGTCGATAGCGCGTTTAGTGTGAAAGATAGCTTTTAAGCGGTCAACACCTTCTCTAACAGCGATGTTGACACTACTCACATAGTAGATTCTGTCGTTATAGCTTAAAATGACGTTTCGGGCGTTGTCTGATTTAACTTCGCTGTGCTCCAATTCCCCAAGCTCCTAATAGTAAGATTGGCTAAAGCAAGCAATAAAGGTAAGCTTCCCAACCCGGAATATGTCAGAAACCGACCCGATTTATAGAAAAGAGGAAGTTTAGGCGGTTCTGCGTCGCATAAACTGGCCCACATCCAAAACCAACACCACTTGACCGTCGCCTAAAATCGTGGCGCCGCTGATGCCCTTGATTCCTGAGAGCGCATTGCTTAGCGATTTAACCAGTATATCCTGTTGACGCATGACTGAGTCCACTGCCAACGCCATCCGAGTATTTTCGTCTCCAAGATAGATGATTAGGCACTCCATCTCATCTTCTCCAGAATCTTTAAGGTGTAAGATTTGATGCAGATGCATCATGGGGATTACTCGGTCGCGCACAGTTATCGCCTCGATTTTGGCTAGCCGTTGCACATCCGATTTTTTGACACGAACGATCTCTGAAACTTGGCTGGTGGGTATGGCAAAGGTTTCGGAAGCATCTTTTACCAGTATCGCCTGAATAATCGCCAACGTAATCGGCAACTTAATAGTGGTTCTGGTACCCCTGCCAAGTTGACTGTCAACGTGAACTATACCACCTAAAGCTGAAATCTTAGTCTTAACAACATCCATGCCAACTCCTCTGCCGCTTGTTTCCGTAATCACTTTAGAAGTGGAGAAACCGGGAAGGAAAATCAAGTTGATCAATTGTTCCTTGGTCATTTTATCCAGCTCAGCTTGGGTGGCAACGCCTTTTTTAAGGGCTGAAATCTTAATTCTTTCAGGGTCAATGCCTGCGCCATCGTCGTAGATTTCGATGATAACTTGGTTGCCATTTCTCTGAGCTGATAGGATAATTTTGCCAGTTTCACTTTTGCCTGAAGCTTGCCTTTCCTCAGGCGCTTCAATGCCATGGTCAACGCTGTTCCGAAGCAAATGGATGAGTGGTTCGCCGATTTCATCAAGCACTGTCCGGTCAACTTCGATTTCCTTGCCCTCCATTACAAGATCGATTTTCTTTTTCTCCTTAAGTGAGAGGTCACGAACTAAACGTGGAAAACGGTCGAAAACTTGGCTGACGGGAACCATACGTACCTGCATAACCAAATCTTGAAGGTCGGCGGTGAGACGGTCGATGTTCTCGGTGATACGTTTTAAACCATCGCAACTATTGTTTTCGGCGGTTACTTGAAGCAACGCAATCTTATTGATAACTAATTCACCCACCAAATTCATCAGCTTGTCCAGTTGGTCAAATTTCACACGGACCGTCTGTGCCGTTTGGGTATCCACAGCCACCTTTGTTATGGTCTTGTTTTCTACGGTGACAACATAGTTGTTTTCATTTATCGATGGGTGAGTTGCCGATGCCAAGTTAAACGAAGCTGCAGTTGGGTCATCGCACGGGGCAACATTAACGTTTTCCACTTCAAGAACCTGCTTAGCACAGTTCATGATGGTTTTCTCGTCAGAACTGCTGCTTACAAGCAGTTTGAAGCCGTTACTGAGTTGATGTTCATCCAAGTCACCTTTGTCAGGGACAGACCTGAGGACTTTGGCTATTTCGCTAATTTTATCTAAGATCATACTCGCGCGTATGCTCTTGAAGGTACAGTCAGAGCTAAAACTCAAATCAACTGTGTAGCACTTTTCAGGTTTAGCCATCGAGGATGCGTTTTCCTCTTTGATTTCGGCTTCCACAGTTTGGACGGTTTGATTCTCAGTTAAAGCCGGGGGTTCTTTTTGTTTGGGTTCACTCAATGGTTCGATGGGAGTTAACTCGGACTCCATTGCTTGGAGTTTGCGTTTATAAGCTTCATAATCAATGTTGCCTTCTAGCTGGTTTTGAATGTTTTCAAGTCTCTGTGTTAAGGCGTCGATGCATTCAAGCAGTAGGCTGACAAGGTTGCTGGAGGGTTTGCTGCCTTTTCGCATGTCGTCGAATATGTCTTCCATGGCGTGGGTGAGTTCCTGAAAGTCTTTGTAACCCATCATACCTGAAGAGCCTTTGAGTGTGTGGGCGCTGCGGAAAAGCATGTTGACTACTTCTTGATTTTCAGGTTCTTTCTCTAGAATAAGCATTGATTTGGTTAATGTTTCAATGTGCTCTTTGGCTTCTTCTATGAATAGTTCTCGATATTGGTCATTGTCAGATGACATCGTTTCACCCTGTACTGAATGTCCCTTGACTGTTTGAAGTAAAATCGGTGAAAATAGTAATTTGTTCGAGTGTGTCTTTTTTGTTACAGTCGAACGTAAAGCGAGTGAAAGAGAAATTATAAAGCAAGTGCTCTAAAATCGATATTCTCTTGTTTGTTTTTAGGGTTTTGTTTGTTGCTTCACAACCTACATCCTGTGCGCTCTGCATGGAAGCATGTCGGGCGGTTGGTGAAAACACGCTTGTCACACTGAAACAAAAACAAGGCAAACTCAAAAAGCAACAGTCACCTCAGCTTTCTTGTGGCACTGCAAACCGCCATACCTACACAAAGAAAAAACCCGTTACTCCAAATAGAGGTTCGATTCGTTGTTAAAAGAAAAGAATGAAAAATCGGGGAAAGAGGGTTTTCCGCTTTTTAAGCGGAACCAATTGCTGGGACGTATGCTTGGACGTTTGCTTCCCTGTAGTACATTGCTTGTGCAGTGTATAGTGTGATGCTTACTGTTAGGCCGATGTCGTTGATTGTGATTGAGTCTGGGTTAACGACGTAGAGTAGCATTGTAGATCCTGATGGTAGGACTAGGTCATTTTCTGCAACAGTAAGAGTGTGTGTTTTCCCTTGGAGATCCACTGTGTTTGTGCCTTCATAGTCGAATGTTCCAACGAAGGGTAAGTCATCTGATATTGGATCGGTTGTGATGAGGCATAGTACGAATTTGTTGTTTTCTCCGTCGTTCCAACTGCATTCTTGTCCTCGGACAGCTAGTTTGTCAACGACAACGTCTCTACCGCCAGTGTTAACGACCATGAGTGATGCTATTGAGTAGTCAGCCTCCCCTGCAATTGCATCTGCGTTATGCCATATGTGTTGTTTGGTTAAGTGCAAGCTTTCTTCTTGGACACGAGTGCTGACGACGTTGATAGCGAAATAAGTTACGACACTTGCTAACAACACTGAGATAACAAGAATGATGAGAGTTGTAACGACCGTACTAAGCGCGTACTTGTTCTTCATTAGTCTGTGAAAGCTACTATAGTTCATATTACATTTCACCTCCAAGGATCAGCAATTTCATTTTAATTCGAACTTGTTTGCCATTTATCATGCCACTTCATCTTGGTAGCATGATAGTCGTTTTTTTATAAATGCCTTATGTAGTGAGATTTAATACGCACTATACTGCTTGGCAACCTATTTCGTGAATCTGAATTTGTGTTAAATCCAGATTGTTATATTGTCTTTCTATCGTAGGATTGTTGTGCGTGAGGTGGGTTTTGGTTGTGCAATATGTATTTTGGCTTCATAATGGTTATCATTAACTTGTTCTGTATGTCTGGTGTGCAGGCTGGTGGGCTTTACGCATGAAGAAAATCCTCCCCCACAAAACCACATTCGCTGTAGTGGTGTTGTTTTTAGTAATTAGTCCCTTCTTCATCGCGCAAGTCGCCAGTCTGCAGTTAACTGCTACCGATGAATACTGCGGTTTTGTGCATACCGGTGATGGTTTTACCCAAGTGGATAAACCCATTTTTCCTGTCTGCGTTAACAGCTCTCAAATCCAAATCGGTGAAAACTGGACCGTAACCTGTCCCCTGCAGGCGGAACACAACTATCACGTTTACTGCTACGGTACCTGGGTGAACACTTCCTCCGCAGCTAAAACCGACTATGACATTTACGTCTACAACCCTTCTGGCGCGTTGGAAAGTTCTCACACTGAAGCCGCTGGGTTGCCCGAACATCTAGGGACAACCGCCAACGACGCGCTCTTTACGCCGGCGCAGTCTGGCAACTATTCGTTTGTGATTAAAAATGATGGTCGGGAAAGCAAAGGCTCTCAGCAAGCGACTTTTATGATCATTGAAAACTTAGAATGCGACCAGTGGTACAGCAGACAAGTTGAAGGAAAACAAAACGGTAACCAAACAGGCTTCTATACGTCTTGGGCTTATGAGTTTTTAACTGAAGCATCAAAACTGGAGTTATACATCAAAGTTCCCCAGTCAATGGACATGTACGAGGCACGGCTGTACCTTATGAATAACGCTAAATCCCAGAGCATCAACTCTTTTCCCCTGCCTTGGGAGCCTGGTTTGTATGGCAACGTAAGCAGCGGCATAGGCGGCTACAACTTTGAAAACGAAGCTTACCGTGGTGTAGCGTATGCAAGCTGTGAACACAACGGCCAAGACATGTACCTAAACTACACTTCGACCATGAAGGGACCCAAACTTTACCAACTGGTTCTCATCGGCGAAGAAGGCTCAGGCAACATAGATTTCATGCTTAAAACCCAATTTGGCAAAACATCCCTCACCGCATTGAAAACTCAAGCACATGTTCTGCCAAAGACCACGCAAACAATCTCCTATGTCTCCAACCTTGCCAGCCTCGAGAACGCACAGCTCTCCTACACAACAACTAACTGGACCACAACTTCAACGTTAACCATGGACATAAGCAACTGCACCTGCAACGCCACAATACCAGAGCAAACGGCAGGTACCTTTGTGCAGTACCGTGTGGACGCAAATGATACTTTGAGGAATTCCTACTCGGCTAAGGGCAACTACTCGGTTAAGGAGCAGCCCAAACTCCATCTGAACATAGATGAAGAAACAATAACTATGGGCGAAAATGTCACCGTCTCAGGAACGCTCAAGCCCAGCTTTAACGATTCAAAGGTTATGGTACAATTCTTCAACGCTAACGCCACAGAGACGATAACCTGCAAAGTTTACGGAGACGGTACCTTCAAGGCAAGCTTTGCACCTACCACCACGGGTAACTGGAGTTTGGTGGCTAATTCTCCTGAAACCAACAAGGCATGGCGATGTGACAGCGACCAGTTCCTGGTGATGGTACTGGAGCCGCCATTTTACGTGAAATACTTCCTATACATCATCATTGGGTTGGTTGCTTCTTCAGCGGCAGGCGGAGTAGTTTGGTTCTTGAAGTTCCGCGGAAGATAAACTGCCTTCTCTCTTTGTGTGGGTGTGAGGTTCTTTGGGGCACCACAAGAAGGCAGTTGGATAGGTTGCTTTTTGGGTTGCATTGTGTTTCTTTGACGATTTTGGTGTAAGATATGTTTTCTGCACACGCCATACATGCCTCTATGTTCAAGCCGCAATCTTATGGGGTCAAAAACATGTCGAGTTTGCTAAATCCCCACATGCAGCAGGCGCTTGGAATTCTGAAAACCAACAATTCTTTTATGCAAAAAACGCATAGTAATGCTGAGTTGGTTGACTAGGGGACACCTGAAGAAGCCGCAAGGGCAAAAATCGACAAACTACTCAAACAAGCAGACTGGCCATCCGCGAATTCTCCCCTAAAAAGTGGAGAATCCGTTTACCTGCTGTTTTTGATAGAAGTACAGTAAGCCGTGGAAGCTAAACACGAGACACCACCCTGAGCGGCATAGCGGAATAAAACCGCAAAGTAGCCTCAGGGGCTTGTCGCATAGGATAAGGCTAACCTTAACATTTTCTGGCTTGAGACTAGAGTTTAGAGGACACCGATAACCTCCCAGCGCAAGATGTGATTGCCCACAATATTATTGAGAATTTGCAGGCATCGCGGGTGCAGTTTAGCAGTATAACCGAGGAGTTGCGCAGATAGGGGGCAGGGATGGTTTATTCAGGGCTGTGGATTGGCTGGGTGTGGATGGTTTGCCAATCGTAGTTGTATTTATGAAGCTCCACTTAGCGCGGTTTCATTAAATTGCGGATGACATTGGGATCGAAAAACAACTTGCACATGAACTAGCATATCTGCGATTAGGGCAAGGTTTAGTGGCGTTCATTTCGGGGGGGGCTTCTAAGTGATTTGTCTCAATAAATCGGTTCCAAGTTAGGTTTCGCTCTTATGACTATGTACATTCTGCTTTAGCTCGATATGATAAGTACGCGGCTGCTATGTAGGCAAGCATCAACCCCAAAAACAAGTAGAATATGCCGTGGAGGCTAAAGAGCTGGTTTCCTATAAACTGCCCTAATGAAGCAGCCTGCCACTTGTAAAGCGGCGTTCCATCAAAGCTGTACCCGGCTATTATCGGGGCAGTATAGGTCATAACTAACCCAAAGATGATGGCTATGGCACCAAAAAGGCATCCGATTATTCCTCTGAGCTTTCTGTCGCCATTGGTTAGTGCACCGAATCCTAATCCGCCCAGCGCCCCACAGAGAACAAGGGCTGAGCTAACAATGTCCTGAGTTTGCAAGGTCAATACCCGCATTAAAACGCTTGCCAAGACGATTCCGATTATGCCACCGAAGATGCCAAGATGCAGCCGTTTAATGCCTCTATCCCGCTTGATGCTATAGATAGCTGCGGTTGAGAAACCTATTTTCTGCTCAGCAAAGTAAGCGCCTCGAGATACAATGTAGAGCAGCAGGATTGAAACCATGACATAGGCCATGTTATCATCGAGCCAGGATATGCCCTCTGGAAACGCTGAGGTTACATTTACTAAAATGATGAAGAAAAACGATATTCCTATCAAAGTTTTCAGCAGCAAACCGACGGCTGCATCAGCCGCAACTATCTTCTTTTGAGCGGCGGAAACAGTGGATAAAACGATTGGGTGATATAAAATCAGCACAGCCACAATTATAACAAGTGATAACGTTACTGCAAAAAAGGCAACTAACTGGTTATTTATCAGATCTGCAGAAGCCAGCAAACCACCATTGCCGACGACAAAAATCACTGCAGCCGAAAGCCCCAGCAACCCCAGAAACTCCACCGCTTTTGTCGTCAACACGCCGCTTTTTATCTCCGAGTAAAACTGGTTACCAACGGCCAACCCAACCGATGCAAACATGGCGAGCGCCGCCATCAAAAGGGCTGTGCTGCTGCCGCTTAATGAAAACTGGGTGCCTACGCTGACGTAGGTTTCAGCGAGGTCCCCGTCTATGAATTGCTGCTGAGGTCGAAAAACGTCGGTCTGTATGGCTTGGGGATAGAACGCTAAAACAATCAGCGCCAGCGAACAAATTAGGGCTAAACAGAACACTACTTTTTGAGCCATAACCCACCGCCCTGAACCACTAAGGAACAGGCGTATGGTGACCAGCGTTCTATTCAAAGTCAACAAAAGCCTACTCCAAAGTAGGCAGGCAATTGAAACCACAGCAATGCCGCCGCCGACCAGCAACAAGACATTGTTAAACACCCCTGAAAAAACGCCCAGCATCTGCAGGGATTGCGGTGCCCAGCTTGTCCCCATAAAAGCCAGCATCATGGTCACCACGCCTAAAGCGGCAGACAAAACCAAAGTTAGGCGCAGCCAAGCTTTCTTGCCCAATGTGGCTGCAATCAACGCAGCACTGGACAGTATAAGGGCGGTAAAGAAAACTGCGTAGAGATTCATAGTTTGTGATGCTGCTGAGAAAACAGCTTCTACCTTAAAGTCTCCGCTGTCTGCTTGATAAGCGGTTACGTTGAGGAACTTTGTGAAGGCCGCTGTTCCATTACTTGCTTGAACCCAGAATGAGCTGTAGGATTGGCTTATGACGATGTAGGCGGGTTCTGGGAGGCTGCCCGAGAGTTCGATATTGTTGAGGTCTTGGTTGAAATTGACGGTAGCGTTGTCGATGAGCATCTCTGTGAAATCCGCCAGCGTTAGGTTATCGAGGCTCAACGGCTGCCCATTATCTTTAACTGCGAAAGCTGTCCCCTTAAAGTAGAGGTTTTCGTACACTACTGAATTGTCATCGCGGTAGGCTTGCGCAAAATACTGCGAAGCATTATCAAAGTAATCGGCGACTATAGCTGAGTCAGCGGATGTCATATTAATTAGCACGTATTTGACGGCGCAAATGGTGGAGAGCAAAGTGAAATTTGCCGCCTCTGGTGGGGCTGCTCGGTTTATGATTTTGAAATCTTTAGACAGCTGTTCGAATACTCCACTTGCAGTGGGGTAATACCGCAACGCAATCACAGATTCCCCGACGATTTCATGCCCGATAAGAGAAGATTGATAGTTGGTGTACGCCCAAGCCAGTGGGTACGATAGTATTCGGAAGTCGCCGGGCTGTTTTTCTATGAAGCGTGCCCCGCCTTCTACCGAGGGCGTAGTAGACGTGACTGGCACAACGCCAACTGTAACGTCAACAAAAACCATAGCTGCCAAACCGAAAGCTAGAAGTGTACTTAGCAGTTTTTTGTTTCTCCAAACTCGGTGCAGTCTCTGCTTGGCGACTTCTCCTAACAGAAGGGCGCCGTAGCCAAAGCATATGCATAGCGATAACACGACCACTAACTGGGTTCTAGAGGGAACCCTGACAAATAGGGTTGTTACTAACTCGGAAAGTGGGGTGCCGATGGCTATCAGAAAGAAGAACACAAGTATCAATAGGTGGAATAGGTAGTTTTTTTGGTCAAACCTACTTTGGGTTTTTAGGAAGGTTTTGGAGAAAACAATTGGCAGGATGGCGAAAACCAAAAGTGAAATTCCAACATACACCGAACCTACCAGAACTGTGGTGTCGTCAAGCATGTTGCCCGCTCCCTTCATGAAGAATTCTGATGCTAACATGAGATATTGATTTGGGATTTCCGTTACGGAGAGAGCTTGGGTGTTTTGAAGCAAAGTGAAGCTGATTAGAAACGGCGCTGACGTCAAAATGAACAGTATGGCCGCTTCAAGTAGCCGTTTAAAATACGCGCCTCTGTCTGAGCGGCACACAAAAAGCTGAAACATCACCCGCAAAAGGATGTAGTAAATCGCGAACATCGTAACTTGCAAGTCTCCAAGAAACAGTGCAATGAGTGCGAGGGCGAGGTAGAGCATGTTTTTTCGTGTTGGCGCAGAAAACAGTTTTTCAAGTAGCAGAAAAGCCGCGGGCATAAGTGCTGCCCCCAGTATGAAGCCTATGTGTCCATCGTTGATTTGCAGAAGGTAAAAAGTGCAGAAAGAGTATCCTATCGAGATTACCCATGTGATGGCTCGGTTTTTGAAATAGTGCATGGCGAGTTTGTAGGAGCAGAACTGGGAAATCAGCAGTATAGCGAAGACAAAAATTTTGAGCCACAACACCGGGTCTTGAGCAACCAGATTTAGTACCAGAAAGGCTGTGTGGGGAATGTTTGGGATATTGCTGACGTTGTAAAACGTTGCCACTGAGCCACCGTAAAAGTTAGGCACCCAAAAAGTACCGAACGGAAACTGCCCCGAGTTGATGAGTCCAACGTTGTTGACTACGATAGAGAGCGACTGGAAAGCGTCGGTGGTTTGTATGCCCACCATCGTGGTGCTTGAGGAGAAGATGAACTCGCGGCAATACCACAGCGTGAAAAATAGGGAGAGCGCCGCGAAAACCACAAGCTGCTTGTTCTGCCAGACCCGCTGTGCAGTGGGTGCCATATAGCCTTGTGGCTGGTTGTTGGAGTTTAAGGATTCTTTCACCAGTGGCTTCTCCTTGCTGGAGAAGGGTTGCCTGTTGATTAATATTTTATGTATGACAAAAAATTGACACACAATAGTTAAAGATTGCACCAAAAGCACTAACAAGTGACCTATGGGGAAATATAAGCTGTGAATTTAGCGAAAATAAAAAAATTGCTTGAAAAAACAAAATCCCCCCAGTTTTGGTTATTCCTTTCAATAGTGTTGTTAAGTTGTCTTTTGCGTTTTTGGAATTTAGACACCACCCCGTTATGGTACAGCGATGAAGGCGTAAACCTAAACATTGCATGGAATTTGGTCAACGGCCAAGCCCAGATGTTTGCTTGCGATTACGTGTTTATGCCGCATCCACCGCTTTTCTATTTACTTTCGGGTTTTTTCCTCAAGATCTTTGGGTATAATTTAGTCAGCGCCAGAATGTTAACTGCACTCTGTGGAGTTGCAACCACTGTACTGCTGTTCTTCATAGGAAAGGACTTGGCGAATAAGTATGTGGGGCTGGCTGCAGGCTTTTTGTTCGCCATTTTCCCGTTGGCAGTGTTGTATAATCGGTGGGACTTCGATTACAATCTACTCCAGCTCTTCGCAACGTTTACCCTGTTGGCTTGCGTGCGGTTTTATAAGACCAGAAGCAGAAAATGGTTTTTTGCGGCGGCGCTAGGGGCCGGCGCTGCAAGCGTAACTAGTTTTATTGGGTTAGGGCTAGTGGTTGGGCTGATTGTTCTCTTTTTCGTAACTAGAAGCTTCAAAACATCAGTAAAAGCGATATTGCTGGCGCTTGGAGTATTTGCTGTATACATTCTCTGTATGTTGGCCCTACAATGGGACTTTTTCCTCTTCAGCCTCAACTACATGTTATCCAAACAGGGATCAGGTTCAGGCACAATAATTTTTGACCGATTAAAAGACTTGATTCTTTTTTCGCCTTGGTTCTCAATTGGATTTTTGGGTTTGTTGACTTACCCAGTTTTTTCCAGAAAAAAACAGGAAAGCACCATCACTTTGGGGCTGTTTAGTTTTCTGTTCTTATTCACTTTAGTGTTGTTTAGCATTCAAGGGAATCATATTCGCGGGATAATCCAGCTTTTTCCCTTTTTTGCATTAGGCATTGCTTTTGCGATAGGTGCCGTCCTACGATTTTTTAATCCGTCTCAGATGCAAATTAGCAAATCGTTTCACAAGATCAAAACCTCAAAAATCGTTTCTGCCTCATTTTGGCTTTGCGTCGCTCTATTGTTAGCAGTCCCCATAGGTGCTGTATTGCATGACGATTTTAACGCTGTCAACAGCGGATTTAACTCAGGTTTAGAGCCGTTGTGTACACAGTCCGCGGATAATGCATATCAAGTTGCCGAATATGTGAATAGTCAAACGTCCTCAAATGACTTTGTGTTGGTATCTCCGCAGATTGCTTGGTTGATGAAATCCAACGCAACAACCCTAACCCAAGCGGTCGCCATAAACAATTTGGCAACCGCCTACTTTCCAGGGGATATGGAAAGCGAAAGCTTCGTGTATAATTGTTCTTACACAAACGCCAAGTTTCTTGTTTCAGATCACTTTTCAGAAATCTGGACGTTTAAGCAAAGTAACGTAGCAGAAATCGCCTCAAATATACTCTCGAATTGGACTCGAGTTTATGAAGTCGGCGAGTACCAAGTATATCTAAACCCTTCTTTCGAGTAACTTAACTATAATTCTCCACAGGCGAAAAAAGAAAACTCTTACAGAAACTTTGTGTCCTGTGCTTTAACTGTTGCAACGTCTTGTAAGTCTGGCAAACGTTGTTTTGCAAAAAACCTTGGGAGCCGTCTAAGGGTAATCTCTGTTGCCCAGATAAGCTGCTATTAGTCCTAACGTAGAGAAGAATAACATGTTAATGTTTGACAGCTGGATTGATAAGAACCCCGCAAGCGAGTATTCATCCCCCAGATAAATATTGACGACGTTTGTTGCGCCGGTGGCAAGATTCTGCACCTGCTGGGTCCCCACGGGCGTAATGTAAGCTGCAAACATGGCGACAAGTATCGCTGCTACCCCAAACAAACATGTGACTAAGCCACGTATTTTTCTGTTTCCTTTAGTCAATAATCCAAAACCTAAACCTCCGAATGCACCGCAGACCAAAAGGATAGGTGATGCGAAATCATGCATAGCCCACGTGGCAATTCCCATCAAAAAAGCGGATAAGCCGACGCCTGCTAAACCTCCAAGAACACCCCGTGTCAGATGCTTGACTTTAAAGTCCAACTCGTAATGCTCCATCACGGGCTGTGTTGTTAGGGTGTTATCTGGGAAGTACCGCTGGCACCCAAGAAGACCAACATGTACCGTAATGATTAAAACTGCAAACGCTAAGGTTGGCCAGAAAGCGGTTTCCAGCCAGATTTGTCCTCCACTAAAAATAGAGAGAGTGTTCAATAATACGAAGAAAACCAGGGTGATTAACAAAGTTTTAGCTGTCCACTCAAGATTCTTGCTTAATTGGAACAACCGTTTGTGGGTATTCATATACAGGCGCGCTCTTGGGCTTTTCCTGTTTTTCTTAAAACGCTCATCCTCTTATTGCTTTGTGAATCACCAAGAAAACAGACAACACTGGGCAAGCGCAACAGCGCGTAATCGCTTTTTCCATGCCACCATTGATGTCTGTTTATTTCGTTACACACTTACGCAGAATAAACATCCTAAATCATTATTCATGAACAAACAGGAGGTAGCGTTAGTGGATAAGCCAGATAACAAGAGCATCCTCATCACCGGCGGCACAGGCTTTGCCGGCAGATACGCAATCAAGCGCATAGTCAATCAGGGGCACCATGTTTACGCTTTGGTGCGGAGCAGCCAACGGCTCGAAGAGGCTTTAGGATCCCAATTCGTCAACCACAACAGCTTATGCGTAATTGAGAAGGCGTCGCCCGAAAAAGCAAGCGTCGAGGAATTGAGAACCTTGATGGAGCAGCGCCAGATTAGCTCAGTTGTGCATATTGGCGCGGTGGCCAGAGAATATTCCGGCACGCCCTGGAGCAGATACTTGGAAACTAACGTGGAATGGACCAAAAACTTGGCGTTGGCTTTTCTGCAAGCAGACGTTCCGCACAACAAGTTTGTGTTCACAAGCACAGTGGGAGTATACGGCACTATACCGCAGCAAACCCCTGCAGACGAGGAAACTCCCTACAACCCAGACGGCAAATACCACAAATCTAAGATGCTCGCTGAGCACGAGCTTTTAGCGTTAAAAGATTCAGGATTGCCACTGGTTATTATTCGCCCCTCAATCATGTATGGCACGGGCGACTTCGGTTTTCTCTACAAGGTTTTCCGACTGTCCAAAATGAAACTCTACCCTCTTTCAAGTAGCAACCCCCAATTCCACCTCCTCGACGTTGAACTCCTGGCGGAAGTCTACGCTAAACTAGTCGAGCCCCAACCGCAAAGGTTTGGAGTCCTCAACGTATGTGACCGCGAACCCGTTGCAGCGAAAACATTACTTAACTACATCAAAAACTCGGTGCAGGCAAATTACTTGACGGTGCCCTCCTCCGTCTTCTCGTTTTTAAAAGGGCTTTCTAGACTTAATGCACAGCGCTCAATATCCTTCAAACTCATCGACGAAAGCTGGTCCTACAACGTAAAGCGGCTAGAGCAAACCCTCGGTTATGAATCCCAAAACACGTTGGGCAGCTTGGAAAGCAAGTACCTGCCTTGGTACAGGGGCGCCGCATAATGAGCATCACCGCGGATAACTTGAAGGAATTCTTTGACAGCAACAGAGGCCAAGGCACACTGCGCTCCTTCTTTGGCCGATTAATCAAAAAAGGAAATTAGCGGTGGTTTGATGGATTTAGCTGCTGCTCCCCGATTGGTCATTACTGGCGCGGGATATGGGCTTAAGAATTCAGGTGATGAAGCTTTCCTCTCTGTAATGCTTACACGTTTTCGAGCTGAGAATCCTCAGCCCCACATTACGGTGCTCTCGTTTAACCCCTCGGAAACCAAAAAACTGCATCGGGTCGAATCCGTTTATGCAGTTGGATTGAAAGGCTTCATCTCGCTGTTGCGGTCACAAAGAATCGTTTTGGGTGGCGGCGGCATTTTTGATACATACCTAGGTGGCTCAACAAACTTGACCTGCTACTATTCGATAGCGGTGTCTGCGCTGGGGCTTTTAACCAAAAAACGCATTCAGTTCTACGCCATCGGCGTCAACGCCCTCTTCAGCCGCTTCGTGAAGCTGGCGCTATCAGTGGTGATGAACCGTCCAAACGTCAAAATAACAGTTAGAGACAGCGACTCCGCGGGGCAACTCAAATCCATTGGCGTGAAGAACGACATCAAGGTCGTCATGGATCCAGCTTCAGATTTACCCGCTGCACCTATAGAAGCTGTAGAGCATATCCTGCGGCAAAACAACGTCAACCTCAATAAGACGCTTGTGGGTTTCACGTTAAGGCACATAGGTGTCGCCGCCGAAGAGCAACTTCTCATGGCTACCTCGCAGCTCATCGACTGGCTCACTGAGCAAGGCATAGAAGTTGTTTTTATTCCCATGGCTAAGGCAAGCCACAAAAAAGTCGAAAACGACCTCTTGTTCGCGCAGGACCTGATGCGGCGGCTTAAACACAAGAAAGACCTCAAGATCGTGGCTTCAGATTTAACCCCCAGCGAAGTCAAAGGCATCATAGCCCGCCTCGACCTGTTGGTTGGTATGCGTTTTCACTCTTTCGTCTTTGCAACTTCAGCCAAGACGCCGTTTGTGGGGATTTCTTACTCCAAAAAAGTGGCTGCCTTCCTAAACTCCATGGGTATCCAAGCGCTGAAAATCCAAGAGGTCTCCTTTGAAACGCTTAAACTGCAAATAAAAGAAAAATTAGGGCTAACAGACCCCTTGACAGCATAATCCACTCATTTTTTTGAGTACGTCACATTCTTGACACCCATCTTCATTTATGGCATTTTTTCGGTAACTAATGTGGAGTTGCACATCATGTTGACGCAAGAATCAGAGCTTGGTTTTGGCACAGAATACGAGAAAGTGATTTTTTCCGGAATTCTCGATCGACTTGGCCAAAGATATGGTATTTCGTCTTACTGCAATTATCCCAAGAACAATTTGCTAGGCGAGACCAAAGATGTTACAGGCGAGTTGGTGGAGAAAACTAAAAATCCGGATTTACTTTGGAACTTTTGTGAGTTTGAAAACCGCAAAGATACCCTTAGTTTCTTCTCTGACCTTGAAGCTTTTAATCCCAAGCATGTTCTGATTGTAACCCAAAACAAGCTCAACCCGGGAACGCTGCTTCACTACATCTATCATAAGGTCTTCGGTAAAAAGTGGGACCACGGGTTCTTGGGAAGGATGACTATTAAGCCTATAAAAGAGTACTCAAAAACCAAGAAAACCTATGAAATTCTCGAAGTGGGCAAATTTGATGCGCCATGGTTTATACTGGACGTCTATGAATCTGGCCGTTTCCTCAAAAAGCTTGTCCCAAAATCGAATCATTCCACAGGGAACCTCAAGTCAAGCCTGTTTGAGCATTCACCTGAAATCATAAAAAAATGGGCATGCCACCATAATTACATCCTGCTTAGGGTTAACCCTTCATAAAACGGCAATCTGCTTTTCTATGCACGGGATAATTTGGGTTGTCTGTCTTTGTCGTAACACACACGGCTAGATATCACGATTTTAAATATTAATACCCCAGAGGTCGCCTAAGTGAATTTCGAATTAAGATATCCTTCCACGGTCTATGCTCTTCCAGAAAAGGTTGGAGTTGCAATACCAACCTACAATGAGAAAGCAAACCTTCGCAACATCATAGATAGGCTTTTGAAAGTATTCAAAAATAATAAGTTAAACTGCAGAATTGTAATAGTTGACGATAACAGCTCCGACGGCACCGGAAAGCTTGCAGATGCGCTGGCACAAAAACACCTGAATATAACAGTGATTCATCGGCCTGGCAAACTGGGTTTAGGCAGCGCTTACAAAGACGCCTTTAATTTTCTGCTCAACGATCCAGAAATAGCGGTTGTTATGGAAATGGATGCGGACTTATCCCATAAACCCGAGTACATTCCAAGCCTTTTAGCCAAAATCAACGAAGGCTATGATGTAGCAATAGGCTCCCGCTATATTGCTGGAGGCGGCATCGACGAGGAATGGACAGCGATGCGGCGTCTGATAAGCAAATCCGCCAACTTTCTGGCAGTCATGTTTGCAGGTTTAAACGTAAAAGATGCAACTGGCGGTTTTCGAGCATACGACTCCTGCGCACTAAGAACCATAGACCTATCCAAAGTGAGAACCAACGGCTACGCCTTCCAGATAGACATGCTCTCACAATGCAAAAAAGTCGGCTGCGAAGTAGTAGAGGTACCCATCACATTCTACGAGCGGAAACATGGAAAATCAAAGCTTGCCCGTAGCTCGATGTTGGAGTTTATTAAGACTTTGGAAAACGCTTTCTTTAACCGCGTCTTCTCGCTGGTTGCAGTTAGCTTCCAGTCTTTACTTATCTCGTTGGGTAATGTGCTTTGGATCGGCATTAAGCCTCTGCAGATAGCCATCAAGCAAGCTAATGAGCAAAACCGCTCTTTTACAAAACATGACAGGGCTTTTTCTAGGTGATCTTATGACGGCGATACTATCTGAGTCTCAAGCAGGGTTCCCTTATATTAAGTTGAAAGCCAAGGCTTTCGCGGTTCCAAAAGTAAGCTTGATGATTGGGATTGCGGTGTCTAACGAAGAGCAGAACATAGGGGAGTTGTTGGAGAATTTGATTACTTCCATGCCGCCTGAAGTTGAAACGATATGTGTTGTGTCCTCGGGTTCTACTGACCGAACAAACGAGATAGTCCAGAACTTCGCTAAAGATGACGCGCGAATTCAGTTGATTACTGAGCCTGAAAGGAACGGTAAAGCATCCGCGCTTAACTTGCTTTTGGAGCAATCTGAGAACTATGACTACATGATTTACACAGGCGGCGACAACATACCCTGCCGCGAGGCGCTAAATCAGCTCTTAGCTACCCTAAAATCCCAAGACGCCGATATAGTTGGCGCTCATCCCCATCCTATCGACGACCCAAATACCTTCATGGGATTCTGCACTCACCTACTTTGGAACCTACACCATGAAGCTTCACTTGAAAAACCAAAAATGAGCGGAGAACTCATGGTTTTCAAAACCCGAATAATCCGCGAACTACCCCCCGCCATAATCAACGATGACGCATACGTCCAAGCGTTGGGTGAAATGAAGAAATGTAAAATCGTCTATTGCCCCCAAGCCCGAGTTCTCCTTAAGGGGCCTTCAACAACGCATGATTTTTTGGCGCAGCGCAGAAGGGTATTCGTCGGCCATCAGCAACTCGAGTTTTTGATTGGCAGAAAAATCTCGACGATGAAGATGCCCTCATGGAAAAACATCCTTAACGCTTGCCCATACCGAGGTTTAAAAAGCAGAGTTTACGCTGCAGGATTTGTTTTCCTTCAGGGCATTTCTTTCCTGTTGGCCAAATGGGATTTTGCTCGCCACAACTTGCCGGTTAAGTGGCAGATGGTAAAGTCAACTAAGAACCTGTGTGACTCGCAGCAGACTATGCTTCTTGCAGGTGTTGAACCTGTTAAAATCGAGGCGTCTATGCTTTAAACAAATAAGTTAGGAAAGGAGAAAGATGATGGAAAGTGCTCTTGAACTTGCACCGAGGATAATCAATTACAAGTCCTCGCGGTTTTTAGGTACTACAGTACCCTTGCCAATCAGCCTGACCATAAGTGTTACCAACCAATGCAACTCTAAATGTAAAACATGTTCAATCTGGCGCAGATACAGCGACCACCAGCAGCTAAGAGCCACCGAGTTCACTGTAGAAGAATTCGATAAGACTTTTGATAACTTTGGCGGAAAGATCTTTTGGGCTACACTTAGCGGCGGCGAACCTTTTATGAGAAAAGACATCGTCGAGATCTTTGAGACTCTGTGTCTGAATTGCCATCCAGCCGTCGTCAACATCCCCTCGAACGGCTTGCTTTCTTCTGTGATAGAGGGCAACGTAAAGCGGATGATGGAAAAGAACTGCAACACAGACCTCACGTTAAACTTGTCGCTCGACGGAGTAGGCGACAAACATGAGAAGATACGCGGTATCCCTGGGAACTTTGAGCGTGTCCTTGACACCTATGAGCGTCTCCGAAGTCTCAAAGCAGAGTTCCCGCGTCTACAGGTTGGCATCCATACAGTTATCTCAAAGTACAACATCGCTAACGCCGTTGAAATCTACGATTTCGCCAAGGGACTTGCCGCTGACTCTTACATCACCGAGATGGCGGAGCATCGAACAGAACTTTTCAATCAAGACGACGACATAACTCCTGATTCAGAAGCTTACGCCAAGTTTGCCGAGCGCTTATCCGACAGTATTCGACGGGACCACCTGCACTCGGAGCGCAAAGTTTCAAAGTTAACTCAGGGCTTCCGCCTAAAATACTATAAATTCGCCGCACAGGTGCTGAGGGAAAACAGGCAAGTTCTGCCCTGCTATGCAGGATACGCTTCATGCCAGATTACCCCCTTTGGAGATGTGTGGCCCTGCTGCATCCTTGGATACGACAAGACAATGGGGAATCTTAGAGAAAGCAACTACAACTTTAACGATATATGGCAGTCCCGGAAAGCAAATGAAATCCGAAAACAAATAAAGAATAAACAATGCGCGTGCCCCCTCGCAAACGCCTACTATACGAATGTTTTATGTAACTTCAGCAGCCTGATAGGTGTCTCCAAGAATTTAATATCTACTTAATCCTATAACAGCTTTATTTTCAGAGCACTTCCTGCCGCTGTCAACACTCTTACTACTGTGGTTTGCTTTATCAATCGATCTCAAATTCCTGCTTGCTTTGTCTTATTTTTTTCTGACGCACACATTTTGATATTCAGAATTTGCGTAGTGATTTTCAAGTGAAAAATAAAATGAGAAAAATACTGAAGAACCGTTTGGCTCTAAGTACAGTCGTAACAACCCTGATCATACTCGTTGTTTCAGTGCTACTCGCAGGCGTCGTCACTTACTTTGCAATCAACGTCACCAGCACCCGTGTGCAAGAAGAAAGCTTGCACTTAACCAAACAACACGTTTGGTATAAGGCAGGTGCTTCTGGAGAAGCAGTTGGAGCAATCATGATTATCAACACCGGCGGCAGAGACGTAGTCATCGACAAACTAACAGTAAGAGGCCAGGAAGTTTCCTGGGCAGGAGCAACACAGAAAATCTACTATGCAATCACAACTGAATCAATCTCCTCAGACCTCGAATTCCATGACGCAACAGAATTAGCAGCAAATGTTGACCTCCAGACAGATCTTACCGAGCTATCAGCATCAACAGTCTTAGAAGCAGCAACCAGCGACGTTACTCTTCCATCTGGTCAAACAATGATCATCTACATCACAAGCCCTGACAGCATTACCATCAACGACATCGGCTTAACCGTCGCCATCACAGTGTTCACATCTCAGGCGATGTACTACAAAGAGACAAACGTCCAAGCATACGTAGCATCCTCAGGCAGCAGCTAAGACTAAAACAATAAACCCACCCAATACCCCCCACAACTTTTCTTTATTTATTTTTTTATTTAACTCTGATTTGTTCTTCCATTTCTGCTTCAGTTTAGCTGTTGGTTTTCGTTGGCATCTGTAAATTGTTTTACGCACAAACGGCTTAATCCAATTTCTAGGCTTCTGTATATTAAACGGCAAAAAAGAGAGGATATCCTTTGAAGAAAAAATTGTACAGGCACTGTTTCCAAAGGCTGCGGCATTCCAAATTAGCCCTGGCCCTGCCCGCGACGTTTCTCATCCTCTTTGTATCCACTTTGGGCATCGTTGCCTTTACATACTACTTCTCGGTAGAACGCATCAACACTCAGGGGCAAACACTAAAAGTTTCCACGGCAAAAACCAACTTTCTTTCCCTCAACGACGCCATAACCTCAACACTCTGGCAGCCCGGAGCCTCCTCAACCTACAGGCTTACTGATTCCGGCGGTACTACCCACATCGAACCAACCAGCAATCTCTTAAGTGTAACCGTCAGCGGCGGTGATATCCACGAAATCATCTTTAATGCCTCAGTGGGCAAGGTTGTCTATGAACTGCCCTGCCAGAGCTCCTCAGAAACCGGCCTCTACCTTAAAGGCGACGAACGCAGCGTAACCAACCAAAGCGGTGCCTCCATCAGCCAACTCTGTATCGAGAACGGCTTGGAGCACCCTGAAATTCAACTGCGTTACCGTCCAGCTGTAACCGTTGCTTCCTCGGGTACAGAGGACGGTAGAGCAGCTAACACTATACGTGTCTACATCGTCAACCTCAACTCATCTGACGCGATGGCGCTGATGGGAGCACTGCCGCTTCAAGCTACCTGCCTAAACCCGCAGTTAACTACAAAAACCTACTTTGTCCCTGCTTTACTCACGAGTTTAACCGTAACTGCCTCGCTGGACGGCAAAGTTGGACGCGTAGTAGTGCCCGTATCCAGCACAGGCGAAGGCGCTGTAGTCCACTTGGAACTTGTCGTCTGCAACATATGCCTTGAGAGGTGGATCGTGTAGTGCCTACGATTATTCCCAATTATGTGTATTCGCTGTTTGCCGCCCTCATAGTCGGCTCGATCGTTGTTTATGCTTGTGCATCGGCGACGGCGGCTATGCAGAGTCGAGCCCAAACCCAGCAGCTAACCAACATAGACCAGTACGTTGCCGCGGAGGCGCTGACTTTGCTATCACACACTACCCAGGAGAACCAGACCGCCAGCTGTATCCTTGATTTGCCTAGTTCAGTGGGGAACCAACGGTATTGGATAAGCCTCGACACCGATTCGTCTGGGGCGTGGGTGCGCTCGGGCTTCGGAGTAGACGTGCATCCCACTAGCTTTGGTGTTTATGTGCCAGCTGAGGTGCAGGCGTCAGGCAGCTTCGTAGGAGGTTCAGGCAGATCGATGCTTCTGTGCCACTTTGAGAATCAAGTTGCAACTTTAATGTTAACGGTGAATGATTGATTATGCCCAGGATAGGTAAGAAAAAACAGGAAGAAGTTGAGGTTAAACAGCAGATCCCCGATGAGGAGCTTGTTGCCTACTTAGGCATTCAGGGTTACCAAGTTCCAGAAGGCTACACGCAGATTGAAAGCTACCCCCTAAACGCGCCCTACTCGTATGCGTGGGTTTTCCAAGACGACGCAGAAGGCAGCTACTTCTATGTCGTGGATGAGTTGCCCATGTCACGTGGAGAACGCGATGCCTATAAGCGGCTAAAGAGCATCCTTGAATACGAACTTAAAGCACCCCGCATTGACGAGTCACTGGTTGATTCCTTCCATCGACAGTTACCCGCGATTTTAGAGGCACATAAAGAAGCCCTCAGCGGTACCAACCAGGTTGGGCTGCGCAAAATCAACTATTACCTAGAAAAAGACCTTATTGGCTACGGCAAAATCGATGGGCTAATCTGCGACCCATTCATAGAAGACATTAGCTGTCTGGGCCTCAACAAACCCGTTTATATCTATCACCGTAAATACAACAACGCCCGCACCAACATTATTTTCACCGACGAGGAAGAACTCGATGACTTCATAACCCGCGTCGTGCACCGTCAGGGCAAACACGTCAGCATTGCTCACCCAATAGTTGACCTTACATTGCCCGCTAAGCACCGTTTAGCGGTTTCGTTCGGCAAGGAGACCACACCTGCGGGTACAAGTTTTACCATAAGAAAATTCAAGGAAGACCCCCTTACCATCGTTGATTTAATCATGAATGAAACTATCGACGAATCCATCGCAGCGTACCTGTGGATGCTTATGGAAAACAAGATGTCTGTGATGGTTGTGGGACCCACGGGCGCAGGCAAAACCACCGCGCTCAACGCCATAGCCTGTCTTGTTCGCCCCGACTACAAGATGATATCGGTCGAAGAGGTCCAAGAAGTTAATTTGCCCCAGGAAAACTGGGTATCCACCGTCGCCCGCACGGGTTTCGGCGGAGACAGCGAGGGCGAGGTTACGCTCTATGACCTCATAAAATCGGCTGTGCGCCATCGTCCAACGTTGATTTTGGTGGGTGAAATCAGGGGTGAGGAAGCGTACGTGCTGTTTCAGGCTTTGGCTACTGGTCACGGTGGCTTATGCACTATGCATGCCGATGACGTGGAAACCGTGGTGAAACGCTTAACACAGCCGCCCATGAACATCCCCCAGAACATTCTCTCGCTGATGAACTGCGTCATCGTGGTCAAGCAGGTTAACTCCGGATTTAACCCCCATGAACGCAAGGGCTCCGTGCGCAAATTTGTTAAAGTCGCTGAAATTGACAGCAACGGTACATCACAGGCGATTTTTACTTGGAACCCCTCAACAGACACCTTCCAATCCAACATAGACCAAAGCTTCTTGTTCACCAAAATCGCCAACGCCGTTGATGCACCCATCAGCGTCGTCATGCAGGAGTATGAACGTCGCAAACGTATTCTGCTAACTATGGTAGAGCAGAACTTACGTGACTTCCGAAGCGTGCACAAAGCCCTAAACAGCTCTCTCAATCTTGAGGAGCTGGAAGCTAAACAAGCTAAACAGACTGAGGTACAATAAAATGAAGGTGGCATCCGGTAGCAAGCCACTTGGCAAAGTTTTCGGTTTGCTTAACAAGGCAGCAAGTGAGGAGCGCGAGAAAACAGAGGCAGAATTACCGTTCGCCGTCATGATTTTCACGCTTATGGCTGCCAGCGGAATTTCGCCGTATGATAGCTGGAAGAAGATGCGTAAACTCACTTTTCTGCCCATCTTCAAAAAAGAAGCAGATGAGGTTGTGCGGCAGGTGGAGGTTTTGGGCAAGGATCCATTAACGGTTATGTACCAGCGCGCAGAGGCTACGCAGTCCAAGCTTTACCGCAACTTCTTAGGCGGCTTTGTTTCGTCTGTGCGTAGCGGCGGCAAACTTGTCGATTACATGAAGAGCCAGCTTAAATCCATTTTTGAACTCCGCTACATTAACCTCAACCGCTCCATAGAACGTATTGCTGCTTTGGTTGAAGCTTACTCGGTTATGCTAATCGTGGTGCTATGCACCTATATTCTCTTCGTTGTTTTCTCGTCTTCGAGCGTCATGGATTTGCTGGCAAGCACTTCCATCTCTATTTCGCCGTCTATGTCCTACATCATAGCGTTCGTCATTATGCCTGTGATGTCTGGCATATTCATTTTGATAGCGCATAACATGCAGCCCAGCGCTTTTCCTGACCTAAAAGACCTCTACAAGAAAGCCATAATCTTCATCGTTCCCGCATTTGTTGTCATTGCCGTGTTTGCAGTTGTTAGTCCACTGCAGGAGGCGATAAAGCCGCTGGGACTGCCTGAAGTGGCTACTATTGTCTTGGTAGCAGTGACCATGCCGCTTGCCATCCAATATTATCGCATAGCAAAAATCAACTACAACGCAGAGGAGTCCATGCCAAGTTTCATACGTGACATAACGGAATCCCAAAAGAGTGGGCTGTCTCCCGAGAAAAGCATCGTGCAAGCTACCAAACGCAAAGACTATGGCTCTTTTTCTAAGTTTTTGGAGTTAATTCGCAGCCAAATCGAGTGGGGCATTCCCTTGCGCAAAACCTTTGAGAATCTGCGTAA
Organism: Bathyarchaeia archaeon; assembly: GCA_050108095.1. GTDB lineage: Archaea > Thermoproteota > Bathyarchaeia > Bathyarchaeales > Bathycorpusculaceae > Bathycorpusculum. Next base: position 11,975 of record JBNIDO010000018.1, on the reverse strand, counting down.
GGAAATCCGCAGCTGGTTTGTCGTGGTCAACTTTGCCATGATGGTTGAAACCCTTGAAATCGGCGGCAACTCGATTCAATCGCTTGAAATCCTCTCTGAGTACAGTGAGAAAGAACGCGAGCTACAGGTTAACCGCCGAGCGTTGCTTAAGCCCTATATTCTGTTGGCTTTCATGTGGAGCGCACTCATTGCCGTCACCACTACTATTGTGGCGTTGACAACCACCATGATGACAGGCATCGTCAGCTCAGACCTCTCTTCGATTGCCATGATAGCCATGCAGGACCAGCTTAAGGTGTTCTCGGTGGGCATCATTATCCAATGCTGGATCTCAGGGTTCTTCATCGGTAAAATCAGCGAAGGTAACTTTGGCGCGGGCTTCAAAATAGCAGCTATGCTCGCCGCAACAGCTTATCTCTCGCTGGTGCTCTCGCAAGTGTTGCTCTCCGGCGCCTTCACAATTGTTCCCGTCAACGCAGGCGGAGGAGGGATTGCATAACTGCCCTCCAGTGCCTTTGACACCTTCTTTGCCTGCACAATAATCATAGCAGCAGCTCTTATCGCCACGGCTTTCTTAGGCACTACATTGCAAGCTCAAATTCAGGGAACAGGAGATGTCAACAAAGGCAGTTACTTAAAAGCCATAGCTGACCGCTTAGTGACAAGCCCCGGCTTCCCAGCGGATTGGGGTACAAGCGAAGTGGCGCCGGCGGATTTGGGTTTAGCTTTAGCCAACTCAGTGGACAGCTATACTTTAGATGTGGATAAAATCAGTCGGCTAAACAGCCTAAACCGTTTTTCGTTGTCGCATCTTGAGTTGACTACGGCATCCAAACTGGGCAGCATCGCTTTGGGGGTGTCGGTTTCACAGGTTATGGCTGTTAGCCTCTCCCAGACAGTTAACAGCACCGTTGGCGGCATAACATGGGTTGACTTTGATGTTTTAACAACGGTTGACCTAAAACCCGTCACCTCAACTCTGCAAGGATACATAGTCGCCGACGACTACTTGGGCAGTTTCGACGCATCCATTGAGTCAGGCAACGGACACTTAACCGTCAGTTACCCAAGCAGCCAAAGCAACCCCTTGATGGTGGTTTTCGCAAGGGCAAGCTTTGACGAACGCGTCACTTCCTATGCAATTTACAACTTTGCAAGTTCAACACAACAGTACAGTCCAAGCGCCGACGTTTTAGAATTTTATCCACTCAATTACGCCCTGCATTACAACAGCTCGGAGGGAACCAGTATCCAAGATGCTTACGTGCTCTCTTACCACTATGAGCAGCCGCTATCTTCATCTGGCGCCTCTGAATATACGATTCCGAGGTTGCTGGACAGTAGCCCCTTTGTACTAGTGGCTTCTGGGCAAGATGGCGGCAGCAACTTTGTAGCTTGGACAGCTTACCCTCAGGTTCCGCTTCAAGCCGGCTCCAGCTTCGCAGGTTCCGAACGCAACGTGTACAGTTACATGGTAACTGTCAACGGTGTCTTCTACAAGCTGGATATAAGTTTAGGAGATATTGCTTGATGAAGCGGTTTATGCGTAGTAAGCGGGGTATGGTGCGGGTTATTGAAGCGTTCTTTGCCTCTATGCTTGTATTATCCTGCTTAATGCTCATACCCACGCAGCAAACCAGCACAGTTCCCCCTCCAGCTTTATCTTCCAAAGCTGAAAACATACTCTTAAGCCTCGACGGCAATGGGGGTCTTGCAGAGTTAATCGACCACCGTGACTGGGCTGGGCTGCAAAACAGCTTAGAAGCCGCTGTGCCTCTGGCAATGTGGTTTAACTTGACCGTCTACACTCCAGATATGCAAGTACTCAACAGTTACCCAGTATGCAACGGTGGCGCAGTCAGCGACCAAATCAACTCCATAACCTATGTTTGCGCCAGCCAAAACGGTGCCTACACAGTGTATCTATTGCAGCTTCAGTTGGCAGTAGTGAATTAACCATGAACCAACGCAGTTTTAGAGAAAATCAAAGCGGCCAAGTGATCGTAATAACTGGATTACTGGTCTCTGTGCTCTTGCTGTCGACAGCTATCTTCGTCATCGACCTCCAAAAGAACACGCCCAAAGCAGACGCCTGTGACTGCAGCTTCTTTGACGGTTACCGCCAAACCGCATGGAACACCTTGGTCAGCGCGTTAGCGAATGCATCTGGCGGCGGCAGCACAGACGTTTTAACCCAAGACCTCACAGAGCTAAAGGCAATCATTGCAGCGCATTCATATCAAGCCATGGTCGCATTGGACTACACAGCCTCAAACATGGCGCCCTACACAGAGGGACTCTGGATTAACCAGGGTAGCAGCGGCGTGGGAGTCTCAAGCGCCGCCGTCAACTTCACTTTCTCCTCGTTTGGCCCCACACAGTCCAGCAGTATCCAATATGACCTTAACGTGTCCTCAGAAATACACACTAGTGGAAGCTACATTGAACAGAACGAAACAAAGACGGTTAGCTTAACCGTGAATGTCTTCAACGAGGGGGCACCGGCTTTGGCACAGAGCTTTAGTTTTAGCTATCAAAACGACACTGAATGGGTCCAAGCGGACGCCAGCGTGGTAGACCACGGCGACGGCACCTATACAGTGGCGTTCAACGCGGATACGGGCTTGCAGTATGAGCCGCTCCCAGTCATGGTGCAATGCGTAGACACACGGGGCATCATCGTGGAGGCTTCACTCACCTGCAATCACACATAATAAAAGACTAAAACCGAATATAGGGGCAACAAACAATGACAAAATCCCTCACCGCCAAAGCAATCACCGCATTACTAGCCATAGCCATAGCCATAGTCCTGACCCTCGTTACCGCCACCGCACAGACTTCGCCATCCCTTGCCGTAGAGAACGGCGCCTCAGTCAACGTATCCTCAGCACAAGCGGTTTGGGCAAAAACCTACGGTGGCGCCGCCGACGACCGCGCCTTCTGCCTGCTGCCCGTCGATGGGGGCTTCTTGGCGGTGGGTTCGAGCCGCTCCATAATAACCAATACAACAGTCGGGTGGGCACTTAGGCTCGACGGCGCCGGCAACATGCTGAGCAACCAAACATACCTCTACCACACGTCTGTGGGAAAAGAAATCCGTTCTGCCGCCAACCTAACTGACGGCTACCTCCTTGTGGGCAACGTGTTCCAATCTACCGGCGACATCGACGGCTACATAGCCAAAACCGACTTGGACGGCAACGTGCTATGGCAAAGGTTTGTGGGCGGCGCCAGAACCGACAAGCTCTTCGGTGGTGTCCTATCCGACGGCAGCTTCTACTGTTACGGCTTAACCTACAGTTATAGTGAAGGCACAGCGGTCGGCTGGATACTTAGGCTTGACGGCGACGGTACTCTAATGTGGAATCACATTTACGGGCAAGGAGAAGATACGGCTTTACGCTCGGCCGTTTCGGCAGGCAACGGCTGCTTAGTCGCCGGTTACCAAGACCCATCTGGCACGGGCAACTATGACTTCTGCCTCTACAAAGTCACCGCAGATGGCAACGTAGCCTGGAACCAAACCTACGGCGGAGACCAAAGCGAAAAAGCCTACTCCATAACTGTGGCGTCCGACGACGGCTATATACTCGTCGGTGATTTAACATCGCCGGAGACTTCAACCGATGCCCTTGCCATAAAAATTGATACTGATGGGCATGTTGTGTGGCGACAGCAGTTCGGCGGATCCCAAGCAGACTCCCCTTCACATGTTACGGTCGCCCAAGACGGCGGCTATCTCCTCACCGGCTGCACATTTTCTTACGGAGCAGGCTACCGTGACTTCTGGCTCACTAAACTCACAGGCACAGGCGAAGTAGTCTTCAGCTGCACCTACGGCGACAACGAATACCAAGAAGCCTATGGCGTAGTAGAAATGGGCAGCAACCAATACGTGATGGCAGGCTGGACTGACCCGCCCAACCACCCAGAACTCACGGGCAAAGCCACCTACGACTGGCTCATCCTAAGAATCGATGCCCCAGCAACCAGCAGCATCTTCAATTCCCCCCTGCTGGCTTCGCTGTTGGCGGTTGTAGCGGCTTTGGCAGTGGCGGTTATGCTTCTGATAATTTGGCAAAAAAGAAAAAACAAAAAATTAGGCTTGCAGCAGCTTAGAGAAAAGCGTCTGCAAAGTGTTGACGAGCGCCTGGTAGTTGGTCCATATTGCGGCTGTGCGGAACTTTTTCTTCTCATCGTCACTCTCTGGGGCTCGCTCGTGGAAGGCTATGAGGACTTCTTTATTGTCTGCTACCATGAAGCAAGGTAGGTTTTGGGGTTCAGCTACGCGGTGGCTATCGTCAAGCCAATTCATTTGCCCAAGGAAATAGGCGCTTTTTAGCGAGTTGTCGGTGACGACTGTAATTTCGACTTTGCGTGCTTGAGCTTTGAGTTTGTCACTGAAGTCGCTGTAGTAGAGTTCACTGAAATAGTCTGCGTTAGCGTATATCTGGAAACGCTCGGCGCTACGCTCCAAGAGTTCATTGGCTTTCATGAGCACTTGCTGTTCACCTTCTAGCATTTGGAAAAGCTCTTTTTTGGCTGCTTCTGACTTGGCCATGGGCATGCTTTGCCAGAGTTCGACGAGGCTTGGTTTTTCCTGTTCAAGGAGCTTGATTTTGATTTTCTGTGCGTCCACCAAGAGATCGATGGCTTTGTCGAGGTCGACTGCGGTGAATTTGAGCGGTTTTTCGAATATGCTAAAAACTATGCCTTTCTTTTCTAGGTCGCGGAGTATTCGGTAGGTTTCTGTGCGGTGTAATGCGATGGCTTCGGCGATTTCGCCAGCTTTCTTTTCGCCTGCACGGGCGAGGTAGAGGTAGACTTTGATTTCGTTTTTGAGCAAGCCGAACCTTGCCAGCGTCTCCTCGATGGTGCTGAGTTGTTTGGTTACTGTTTGGTCCTGCTTTACCAGTTTGTACTGATCGTTTTGTTTGGTGTAGACCTTCATCACGTTTTCCATTGCAAGTGCCATTTAATTTTTCATCCTTGATGTGGGGTAATGCATCCCAATTTAGACACACAATATATAATATGCTTATGAAAGGGGAATCTGAATCGACAATTCATATCCAAAATACCTCAATTCCTACACGACAATTATTGCAAAAACAACAAACAAGCGCTTTAATCGTTGTTTTAATATGATTTGTTGTGCGACCATTCCGCACACACAGAACCGTTTGTCAAAAAAACACACACCTAACACGTTTAATCATACACCAAAAGCAACCGCCGCCTCAGCCATTCTTGTGGTGCCCCGCAAAATACCACCCACACAAAGAGAAAAATAGTTTTGCCCTATTTCTAAGAAGGAGAGAGGGCTGGAAAGCAACAGAACCTTCGCTGTTATTAAAAACGTACAGGTTGAGTTGGTTTCTGGTATACTCGTGTGATATAGTCTAATGCCGTGAAGGCTTCTGCGGGTTTGCCACTAAGGATTTCTGATTTGCCTGTAATGAAGTATCCGCCGGGGCGAAGGGCGTGGTAGAAGTTCATGTGTATGTGCTGTTGGCCTTCTTTGCTGAAGTATATCATGACATTTCGACACAAAATAAGGTCCAGATTTACAAGCACTGGGGTTTTCATGAGGTCGAATTGGCTGAACCGAATGAGATTGCGAAGATTATCGTTGACGCGGTAATCCTCGCCTTCTTTGGTGAAGAATTCGTCGATTAAACGCTGCTCCATTGTAAGTTGTCTAGCATGATAAACACCCCTTGAAGCCTTAGCAAGTGCATCTTTATCGATGTCAGAAGCAAAAATCGTAACAGGGTGAAGACCCACCCGACGCCCCAGAATTTTGTGCGCCAAAATTGCGAGCGAATATGGTTCCTCACCGCTTGCACAACCAGCACTCCAAATCTTCACAGGATTTTTGCTCAAGAAAAGCTTGGGCAACAGCTTCTTCTCTAAATGATTGTACACATCTGCGTCCCGGAAGAAGTTGGTATAGTTTATTGTTAAATCGTTGAGGAGGTTGGTAAATTCTTCAGGGTGCTTACGGAGATAGATGATGTATCGGGCATAAGTTTCTGTGCCTGTTGCCTTCAAACGGATTTCAAATCGGCGCCGTAAGTACTCTTCGCGGTAACCAGACGTGTTCAGCCCTGCCGATTCTGCAACCATCCGCTTGACCTTCTGGAAGGCAGTGTTCTCTAAAAAGTCACGTAGTGAATCAGTCTTGGGTGACTCCAACAAACTTTGGGGTCCCCCTAAATATTGACCATTAACTTTGATTTTTCAACTAGCAGACTCTTGAGTTCTTCGGTTGGGAAAATCATCAGTATTGACTTTGCGTCTTCACCGTTGCGTTTGAAGCGGGTTTCAAAGATCAAGGCGTTCTCAGACACCATGGATTGTTTGATAAGGAAGTTATCGATTATTGCGTCAAATGTATCCGTGACGGTTTCAGGCGTTGTCGGTAGCAATCCTATTCCTATAAAATCGGAGATTGAGGTGAGAAACGACCCGATTAAGATGTTTGCAAGTTCCTGAAGTGCCGAAGTCGCCATGGTGGCGTCAACCTCTTCTATGGATGAGCACATGGTCATCATCGCCACTATCTTTTTTGCTTCAGTTTCTTCAAACATCAACAGTATGTCGCATCCGTATTTGCCGGCAAGCTGCAGATAAATTGCGGTAGTTGACTCATCGTGTAAACCATAGAACTGCGGAATTAAATGCGGCTTTATGTTGTGGATTTTTGGGACATCGATGGAGATGGGCTGCTGCAAAACATCAGAAAGCGAAGTTGCTGCGTGTCCTGCACCGATGCTTCCCAACTCTAAAAGTATGCCTAAGTCGATTTCTTCGTCTTGGGCTTTAAAGGTTGCATCGTCTTCCTTCGATGGCACTTTTACGTCGATTTGTGTGTTCATATCTCTTTTGTCTCTCCATTATGTAACCGTACAACTGTTGCTCCAGAGGCAAGGTTGAAAGTGATCCTTCGCCCATGGTTTCCGCCGACATCTTCGCCGATCAACCGTATACGGTGCAGAACCAAAGAATTTCGGACTGCCCGAATATTTTTCGCGCCTATATCTAAACCGTTGGCGTCGGTGTTGGCAAACATGTTGGCACCTCCAGCGATCTTGGCGGACAAGCGGCTCTCCGCACCCGCTAACTTTCGGATTCCCTGGATGAGTGCGGGGACGGCGGTGTCAGCGAATTTTGATGGAAGAGGTTCTTGTGGGCCTAGGCTGCTATGCGGCAACATTATGTGAGCTAACCCCCCACATCGGTGTATGGCGTCATAGAGGCATATGCCTACACATGAGCCTACACTTGTTAATAGCTCGACAGGTCTGTTGTCGATTTTCATGCCAGCCATGTCCACTCGAACCTCTTCCACTTGCGGATGTATGTTGTGTGTGTTTGTGTTAGTTTCAATTGTGATTGGCTGCTGTTCCAACTGTGTGTAGGTAACAGTTCGACTGGGCATACCGTGCCATACTTTTCCAATTTCGCCTACACAGAGCCAAAGCACCCAACTTCAACCTCAAGCATACTTTGAGAGGACTTCTATGACTTTCTGCGGCTGGAAAGGTTTAATCACGAAATCTTTCGCACCCGACTTCAACGCCTCAGCAATAAGCGCCTGCTGACCCATAGAACTACACATAACCACCTTCGCTAACGGCTCAGCCGCTACAATCTGCCGCAACGCCTCAATACCATCCTTAGCCCTAGGTCCCGGAGGCATAATAATATCCATCAACACTAGATCAGGATGCACCGCCAAAAACTGCGCAATAGCGTCGTCACCATTACCCGCTTCAGCAACCACCTCGTGCCCAGCCTGCAAAACAATCTTCTTAAGCACCGCACGCATGAAGGAAGCGTCATCCACTATCATTATCGTTCCCATATCGTTTTTGCCTCTGTTATCGTATTTCTTGCGATAAAGTATAAAAGGTTTGTGTAGCGCTAGCATGTATTTTATTTTGTTGAAGTTGTTGTCTGTTTTTTTGGTGAGAGGTATTCCTTATTCTGTGTACGAAGTAGCAATCAACAATACTTATTTACGGTGTATTCACCCCTAGGCTTGCAGAGGTGATGTCATCATGGTGTATGGTCATCAGGGGCTAAAAGAGAAAGAGGCTACAAGTCGTGTTCAAGAAGTGTCTTCGCTAAAACAGGATAAATTTAAAGTCACAGTTGAACTGGATAAAGAACGACCCATGTCCACTTCGCCGCTTTACTACAAGTACAACATCCAGCGCTTCGATTTGCACCCCAACTACAGCTTTGACCACCTATCTGAGATGATTCCCAAAGGTACTCCCGAATACCTTGACCATGGCTTAAACTATGTTGAACGCATCGTACGGGCGTTATACTACTTTAAGCAATGCAGTCTAATTGGGCCTTCAGGTACAGGCAAAACCCACATCGTCTACCTCGTTGCGGAATTGACTGGTTTGCCTATTTGGGAAGTCAACTGCGGCTTATCCACCTCCAGCTTTGACTTGATCGGCAGATTCATCGGGTTAGGCAAGGAAAACTGGGTTGACGGATTGCTAACTCAGTGGTTACGTAAAGGCGGCATAATGTACCTCGACGAAGCCAACATGATGAAACAAGACGTCGCCACACGACTCAACCCCGTCTTGGACACAAGAGGGCACTTGGTTTTAAACGAGAAGGACAGCGAAGTCATCGAACGCCACAAATACGGCTACATGATCATTAGCATGAACCCAGCCACCGCCGAATTCAGCGGCACTAAACCCCTCAACGCAGCCATGCGACGACGAATGGCAGTTTGGATCAACTTCGACTTCCTCTCGGTGGGCGAGAAAATTAGTCCCGACGAAGTGGAAATGCTCCGTAAAAGAACCAAAGTTTCTCAGGAAGTCGCCTATGGAATTATCCAGGCGGGAGCCGAGTTGCGACGTCAGTACAAAGCCGGCGACTTGCCTTATGGTCCATCTTTGGGTGACTTGATTAACTGGGCAACATTGGTCTTCGACGGTATGACTCCGATGGAAGCCGCAGAAGAAACAATTATTGGCTTAACCAGCGACAATGTTGAAGTTCAAGCTGATGTGCGCCGAATTATCGAGGCGGTTTTCGTTAAAAGCTAAATTTGGGGCAGGTACTGGTGGGTTTTATTGATTACGCTTGGGCTGTATCTTTGCAGAAAGACAACACGAAAGTGAAAATGCTCCAAGATCCTGCAATTAGCCAGCCTGAATTGCTAGGCGACGATTTCGGTTTTACAATCAAGCTTCCAGTGGTCCAAAAGTTGGTGGAGGGCGGCTTTTTGTTTGAGGGGCAAATGTTTCCATCTGATAACACCGGCAAATCTAAACTGGGCAGATTGTTCCGGGCTTCTGTGATGCATTTAACTACGCATACAATGGCGCCGTTTAGTAAAGACCGAATCGTGCCAAACAAAAAAGACTCCATCGTTGAAGCCTACGCTAAACAATTAGTCAACGACGTATACGTAAACGCTTACATCAACGCATGGTACCCCGACCGCTTCTTTGACTTAGCATACGCCAATGCGTTAGCCTACAAGAAAATCAAGGAATCAGACCACATCTTCACTCTTTCCACCAAAGTAATGTCTGCTTTACTCACACAACTCAACGTTGGCTCGTTTAAAAATTCTCCAGGCGTAGAAGAAGAAAAGGTAGTGAATCAGCTTCAAGGGGAAATGGTGTCTTTGAAAGAAACTGTCATGTCCCAAATTGCTGGAGAAGATGTGAAGGTTGATGCAGTATTTGATGCAAAAGTCAAGTTGATTGTGGAAGCGCTGGACCCGTTTGGGCCTTTTTTGGAGGCGCCGTCATTGCGACATACTGAGAGCAGGGGCAACTGTAGCATCTACCGAGATGCAGAGAGCGGTGGCGATGATTTTGAAGGCTTATTTGTGCAGTCACTGATGGCGATGGGAGGCGATGTGCCCACTGTAGACCATATTGAGCAGTTGTGGCGCCCAGAACAGGAAGCTGAAGCGTTGCAGGCGTTTAACGCTGACTACTACCAGAAGATGCGCAACGATAAAATTCTTGCAAGATTAAAGCCCTATATGGGCATCACGCGCCTAAGAGACGTGTCTTTTCCCGAGGAAGATTATACTCAGTATTTACGTGCACGTAGTTATGTGCAGGGCACAAGCAGGCGGGTTTTAGATATTCTGCGTTCAGCCTACAATTACCTTGACGAAGAACCACGTCAAGAAATGGGCATGCTTGATTTAGCGGCGGTTATCCAGTCGCTGGCAGCAAACAAGCCTGCAACCGATGTGTTTAACCTCGATGAGTATTTGCACCCGAGTTTCGCTTGGTCGCTGCTTGTTGACGTGAGTAATAGCATGCAGGTGAGAGGCGAATTTGGAAGGGCGTTGGCTATTGCAATTGCCGAGGCTGCACGCGAGCTTATGACTGACCCAACCTCTTGGACATTTTTTGGTTTCAGCGATCAACTCTATGTCTTAAAAGACAGCACCGAATCCTACTCTAAAAGGGTCAGAGCCAGAATTGGTGGGCTTCGTTTTGAAGGGTTAACTTTTATTCCTGATGCCATCACCATCGCAGGCAAAATGTTGGCTAAACGTTTCGAGGAGCAGCGGGTGCTAGTGGTGGTTTCAGATGGGTGGCCGTATGGCTATGCTAACATGCCGTTGGCACTTAAAGAAACCGTGGATGATTTGGTCCGCAAAAATGTCATCGTTATCGGTGTGGGTGTGGAAACCGAGCGTATGGGCAACTATTTCCATCTGCATTCATCGATTTATACATCAAAAGATTTGGTGAAGAGATTCGCGCCAACTTACGCCCATGCTTCTGAGAAAGCGCTTGAATCCTAAAACGGCTATTGCTCTTCTGTATTCTCTTTTTTATATTAAAATAGGGGTAAATTGATGTTTTTTCTTTGTGTGGGTGTGGTAATTTGCGGGGCGACACAAGACTGCATTTGAACGCGGTTGTGTTTTGGGGTTGCAACGGTTTTCGTCGTCTGCTATGGTGTGGCAAACGTATTTTTCTCCTCACACGGCTACAGGGCTCCATGTTGAACCCGTTCCCATGGGTGTGGAACAACATACCGACCTCCAAAAACATTGGTCCCACAAAAAAACAAGCCTTAACCGACTAAGCAGACTTAATTGATAGTTCCCTCTACACTCTAGTGATGTTTAGAGTCAAAACCTTGACAAGGGAAGACTTCGCTTTTGCAGTCGATTTAGCCAACACCATGGATTGGAAAATGGCGGTTGAAGATTTCGAGTTCATGACTTTCTTGGAACCCAAAGGCTGTTTTCTCTTAGTTGACGGATCACGCCGAGTGGGAATTGCGACCTGCATCAGTTACGGAGCAGTCGGCTGGTTTGGAAACCTCGTCGTCCAAGAAGACTGCCGTGGTCAGGGTGCCGGAAGCCTGCTTGTACAGCATGCGATTACTTATCTACACGCCCAAGGTACGCAATCAATCGGACTCTACTGTGAACCAACGCTTACCAAGTTCTATAGCAATCTGGGCTTCAAAACAGATGAGGAATTCGTCTATTTTCATGGAGAAAATGATGGGGCGGCTAAGTCAGCTGTTTTGCCTAAAGTCGAAAGGAAACATTTGCCGCAAATTATTGGCTTTGACCGCCAGTTTGTGGGTGGGGATAGGGGGAAACTTCTTGAATCGATCATTCTGGAAAAAGACAACTTAAGCTACTACGTATCTGACGGAAAGAAAGTCGTGGGGTACATTGCTGCCACTGTATACAAAAATTCAGCTTGGGTCGGCCCCCTAATCTGTGCGCCCCAAAGATACGATGTAGCTCTACCGCTCATCGAGACGGTTCTATCAAACACAAAGGGCAAAACCGTTTTCGCTGCATTCCCCAAAAAGGATGTCCGCCTAAGCAATGCTCTTTCGGGTGTTAAGCGTGGGGGCGGTTTTGAGCTTTGCAGAATGTTTTTTGGGCAGTCAGCTTCGAAAAATTGTATATACATGGCTGAATCATT
>JBNIDO010000017.1:0-39714 GCA_050108095.1 Bathyarchaeia archaeon | reverse complement strand
GTCAAAATGGATTTCGGGGGCGTCAAAGAAGACGTCATCACCCGCAAAGAGTTCAGTGTGGCGCAAGCCCAAAAAATCCTAAAAGACGAAGTCGTCGTTTCCCTGGGCTACGGAATACAGGGAGCAGCCCAATCACTTAACATGAGAGACAACGGCGTAAAAGTAATCATCGGACAAGAAAAAGAAGGCGTATTCAAAAAAGAATGGGACAAAGCCGTCGCAGACGGATGGGTTCCAGGCGAAAACCTCTTCCCACTCGAAGAAGCAGCCAAAAAAGGGACCATCAAAATGTTCTTGCTCACCGACGCCGCACAGAAAGCAGTGTGGCCAAAAATCAAAGCCACACTCAAAGCAGGCGACGCACTCTACTTCAGCCACGGCTTTAGCATAGTCTACAAAGAACAAACAGGCGTCATTCCATCCAAAGACATCGACGTCATCTTGGTGGCGCCGAAAGGCAGCGGAACCAGCGTCCGCAGAAACTTTGTCGATGGGTCAGGCATCAACTGCAGTTTCGCCGTCCACCAAGACGCCACAGGCAAAGCCATGGACCGCGCAAAGGCACTGGGCATCGCCATCGGCGCAGGATACATGTTCCCAACAACCTTCGAGAAAGAAGTTTACAGCGACCTAACGGGCGAACGCGGCACACTCATGGGCGCGTTAGCAGGCATCCTTGAAGCGCAGTACAATACTCTGCGTGCAAACGGTCACAGCCCAAGTGAAGCCTTCAACGAAACCGTCGAAGAACTCACCCAAAGCCTCATCCGCCTCGTCGACGAGAACGGCATGGACTGGATGTACTGCAACTGCAGCGAAACAGCCCGCATCGGCGCCCTGCGCTGGAAAGAACGCTTCCGTAGCGCAACCCAACCCGTGTTCGACAGCCTCTACGAACTCGTCGCGGCAGGAGAAGAAACACGCATCGTTTTGGAGAAGAGCAAGGCTGCGGATTACCGCCAGAAACTCGCTGACGAACTCAAAGAAATGGGCCAAAGCGAAATGTGGCGTGCAGGCGAAACAGTGCGCTCACTTCGGCCAAAGCAACCAGTAAAGAAAGAGTAAGCCGTCCTCTTTCTTCTTGTTTTTGTTTAAGCCCTTCTTTAAATTGAAGGGGCGATGGAATAATTGCGTTAAACTAATTGCTACATACAGGACTAAAGGGTAACTCTCCTTGCGCGACTTTTAAAAGAAGCTGATAGCTTGCGCAACAGTAATATTCTGAGTATCTAATAGTAGCTTGCTGGTTGAAATGCCCGTTGATGTGAACCAAATTAAGCAGAGGCTAAATGAGGTTTTAGCTGCCAAAGCAGAGTTAAAAAGACTCACGGGCAAGCCTTATGAAAAGTTAGACATGAACGAGAAATACGCTATTCGTTACCATGTTATTGTACTTGCGGAAGCGTTGGGAAACGTTTGTCTGCATGTTGCCAAAGAGGACCTGAAACAGGAACCGCTCTCATACTCAGAATGCTTCAGGCTACTGGACGATGAGGGTATAAGTGAGAATTGTGCTAAAGAACTAACTAAACTGGTACGGCTTAGAAACTTGTTGACCCACCGTTATTGGATAATAGACGACAATCAAGTTTATAACTCAATTAAAAACGATTTTCATGGCGTCGAATCCCTTTTGGAGAGTGTCAGCGATAAATATGCAATCGACTTATGACCGAGTAAGGTACTATAAAATCAATAAACCCCAAAAAGAAGCTCTCACCAAAAAAATTGGGGCGGTTCTTGCTAAAGAGAAAAATATTAAGGCGGCATGGATTTTTGGCAGTTTAACTCGAGGAGACAGCGTAAGGGATATAGACATAGCGGTTTATTCAGAACCTAAGCTGACATTCATGGAGTACTTAGATTTGAATGCTAAAATAGAACTGGAAGTAGGCATTCCAGTGGATATGGTGGACATAAGCGCCGCCTCCCAATCGCTTAAAGAAAATATTTTTGCTATCGGCATCCTCATTAAAGGAAACAAGCGTTTTCACCTACAACAATAAGAAGCCTTTGTTGATGATTCAGTTATGAAAATCGCAAAGGAGCCAAACGATGAGTGGCAAAATCGTCCGCTCTCTGAGACCAAGCAACCCATGAAAGAGTAAACTCCTTTCGTTTCATTCTTAGTTTTTTCTGATTTTAACGCCAGATAAGGTCCAGTTTTCTTAGCTAATCTTTTATATTCGAACTAATCGCCTGTTTCGTTATGCGAGGCTCCCTTTGGACTACATAGCCGCTGCGGCTCTGGCAATCTTTGGGTCAACCCTGTTTCTGATGATTAAGCGTCCACGGGGCATGCGGCTCGGCTATGCGGCAGCGATTGGCGCGGTGGCGTCGCTAGTTTTGGGCACGGTTAGTTTGGGGCAGGCGGCTGAGTCTTTTCTCAACATCTGGGACGCCGCGTTAGCGTTCATCGGCATCATGGCGCTCTCCGTCGTCTTGGATGCCATAGGCTTTTTCAAGTGGGCAGCGTTGCGCGTGGTAAAGTTGGCTGGAGGCAGCGGGCTTAAGCTCTATTTCTATGTCACCTTGCTTACGGCGGCAGTTAGCATCTTATTCGCAAACGACAGCGCCATACTCATCCTAATCCCCATCGTCCTCGAAATCGTATCATGCCTCAACATCGACACCAAAGGCAAACTCGCCTACCTCTTCAGCGCAGGCTTAATCGCCGACACAGCCGCCATGCCACTTATCACCAGCAACCCCATCAACATCCTAAGCGCCGACTACTTCGGCTACAGCTTCATCGACCACCTTATCTTCATGGGACCCGTTGCCATAGCAACCATAACCAGCAGTCTATTCATTGTGTACCTGTTTTTTAGGAAAGGAATCCCGGCAGCGTACAATCCAGAAGCAGCCGACGCCCTCAACCACGGAAAACCCGTGATTTCTAAGGGTGTGCTGCGGGTTTGTTTTGGCACCTTGGTGGCGGTTGACGTGGGCTATGTGTTGACTTCTCTTTGGCGGGTGCCGGTTTCGCTGGTTATTTGCAGTGGCGCAGTCTTCTTGGCTGCGGCGTACTGGGTCACACTCAAACACCACGTTGCCGTCAATGGTGAGAAGAAGGGGCTCAAGGGATTGGCAAGGGAAATTAACTGGGATATTCTGCTGTTTATGCTGTGCATCTTTATCGTTGTGCAGGGTTTGGCGGCGGCGGGCATAACCACTCTTTTGGCGTCGGCACTTGAAACCACCAGCAGACTGCCCTCTGTACTCGGCGTGTTCGGCCCCAGCATGGTGGTCACTGTAGGCGCGAGTTTCATGAACAACTGGCCCATGACCATCCTAGGCTTACTCAGCATTCAAAACATCGGCGCCACAGGCACCCAACTCACCAGCCTGGTATTCAGCAACGTCATCGGCAACAATTTAGGACCGCACTTTTTCCCGCTGGGCTCTTTGGCGATTCTGATGTGGATAGAAACCATGCGCCGCAGAGGCGTCAGCATCAGCCTCAAACAGTACCTCAAAATCGGCGCCGTCGTGTCGATTGTGGAGGTTTTGGTGGCTTCGCTGGTGCTTTGGCTGGAGTTGGGTGCTGGGTTCAAGCTTTTTTAGGGGAAACAAGCAATCTATGGGTGTGCGGTTAACATGTTAGTCAGTAAAGGAAGCTTTAATCAAGTGACTTTAAAGGGTCAAGTCGCCGTTGTCACTGGCGCTGGAAGAGGAATCGGCTTTGAAGCTGCGCGTGCGCTGGTTTGGCTTGGCGCAAACGTGGTCATCGCCGAAGTTAACGAGGAAAACGGCAGAGTCGCCGAAGCTGCAATCAACGGGGAATTTGGCACTGGCAGAGCTTTATTTGTGAAAACCGATGTTGGAAGCCAAGAGGATATTGACCAGTTAGCGGTGTCGGCACAGCAAAAGTACGGAAAAATCGACATAGTGCTAAACAATGCCACTGTTTTCCCCATGGGCGCCGTCAAGGACACATCGATTGCAGCGTGGGATTTAAGCTACCGCGTTAACCTGCGTGGCCCAGTGTTGTTAGCCCAGAAGTTCCTCCCCGACATGCTCAAACGCGGGTATGGAGTGTTTGTCTGCGTTTCGTCTTCGGGCGCTGCGCCATACATGGGAGCTTACGAAGTTTTCAAGACCGCCCAAGTAGAACTCGCCAACACCCTTGCCCCAGAACTCGAAGACAAAGGCGTGTATGCGTTTACGATTGGGCCGGGTATCGCTAAGACTCCGGGTTTCTGCGAGGGAGGCGGCAAAGTTGCCGAGTTAATGGGCCTGACCCTTGACCAACTGTTTGAGTTAAACAAAAACGCACAGATTTCCCCCGAAGCAGCAGGCGTAGGCTTTGCTTTAGCCGTGGTTCAAGCCAAAAAGTACCATGGGCAGGAAACGAGTTCTATTCAGGTGCTACGGGAAGCTAACGTGCCTTTCGAAGATGCCGCCGCAGAGGAAACTGTGCCTAACCCGCCAAATGTGCAAGCCCAAACTGTTAAGCCTCAGGAAAATCGAAGCGTAACCGAGCTCTACGGAGCCGTGTTGAAGACGTTTATGGAGCAGTCGGAGGGGTGGAAGAAGCGCAACCTTTTCGAGCGGCAGTGGGTAAGCAGGGACTTCAAGAAGAACACGGGTTTATCCATCGATGAAATGCAGGTACAACTAAAAAGTCTGGGTGAAACGTTAAGGGCAGGAGTTTGCTCTCCCGAATATCTTGACGCGGTCAACAAGGCAGCGGCGTACTATGAGCATCAGAAGGAGCAGCTCAAAGGTTTTGAGAAGAACCAGCAGAAGCTACAGCAGAACCTGCAAATCTTAGATGGTTGGATAGAAGATGCAAAAGCCTTGGCGGAGGCGCTATGTTCTTAACAGGTCTTCTTTTTTCCAAAAATGTTTTTTCCTAAGAAGGCTATATTATACTCAGGTATTGAATATTGGCGAATGCTTCTGGTAAATCACGCAAGCCAAAAGCACTCAACATCCCCAAACCACGCGTGCCCAAACATCCCTCACCGAAAACAAAAAGGGGAAAACAGCAGATCGCCGCAGACATTCTAGACAGCATAGACGATTACATTACTGCATTCGATAAAAACTGGAACATCCTCTACATAAGCAAAAAAACAGCACATGATTTCCACATGAAAATCGAGGACTTAATTGGCAAAAACTTTTGGAAAACCTTCCCCAGGTTCCTCGGAACCGCAGTTGAAGAGAACTATCGGGCAGTGATGGAGAGGGGGGAAATCCGTCGGTTTGAATGGGAAACTATCTACGCAAAAACAGGCTTTCGACAATTTACAGTGTTTCCTTCGGCGGAGGGAATAACAGTTTATGGCGTGGACGTCACCGACCGCGTCATGCTTCAACGCAAACTCGAGAATTACGCTAAGAACCTCGAAAAGCTGGTTCAGGAACGTACCAAAAAAATCCTTGAAAGCGAGCAGAGCTACCGAGAGCTCTACGAGAGTTTCGGGGAAGCGTTCATCGCCACGGATTGGGAACTAAACGTTATACACTGGAACAAGGCCGCCGAGGAGGTTACACGAGTTGCTGCAGAGGATGCTTTGGGTAAAAAAATCTATGACGTATTGCCCGAGATGATGTCGGTGAACATCACGCGGTACTTTGAGGCGTTACAGCAGAGGAGGCCTGCTCGTTTTATGATGAACTCGGTTAGCCGCCAGACGGGTAAAGCGTCGATTTTTGAAATTTCAACTTACCCCTCCGCTTTAGGGATCATTATAATTGTGGAGGATAAAACAGAGGAAGAAGAGGCAAAACGGTTGATGACCATTGGGCAGACCGCGGGGATGGTGGGACATGACATACGCAACCCCCTGCAATCCATCGTTTCCTCCATGTACCTCATTAAAGACGACTTGGATGGTCTTCCTGGCAGCGACGAGAAAAAAGATGCTTTGACAGAGTTAAATTCGATTATGGAACAAATCAGTTATGTGGATAAGATTGTTTCTGATTTGCAAGATTACGCTAGACCGTTAAAACTCGACGCTGTTAGCGTCAACTTAAAAGAGGTAATAACTAACGCCCTAGCAACCCTAAATGTCCCCGAAAACGTTGAAGCCAAAGCATACTTTGGCAGTAACTTAACCAGCATAAGAATCGACCCCCTGCTGCTCAAAAGGGCACTGCTCAACCTTGCAACCAACGCCATCCAAGCCATGCCTGAAGGCGGCAAACTAACAATCCGCGCCAGCAAAACAAACGGCAAAATCGCCATATCCGTCGAAGACACAGGCGTAGGCATCCCACACGAGGTAAAACATAAGGTTTTCACGCCGCTCTTCACCACTAAATCAAAGGGACAGGGCTTTGGCTTAGCCGTAGTTAAGCGCCTCGTGGAAACGCAGGGCGGCACGATTAGTTTTGAAAGCCAAAAAGGGGTAGGCACCAAATTCACCGTTGAGTTGCCCTACATAGAGTAGCCGCAACTATCAGCGTTGTGTTCTTTTATGGTTCATTCTTGCCCTTGCATACGCGGCAAAGGGGATTCTTAGGCAGCTCTACCGTGCTGAAGTTCATGTCTGTGAAGTCGCAGACCAGCATTTTGCCCAGTAAGGGTTCGCCGAAGCCTGCGAGGAGTTTTATGGTTTCTAACGCTTGGAGGCTACCGATTACTGCTGCGGTCGCTCCGAGTATGCCTCTGGCGCTGGCGTTGCTGCCGGTGTTGGCCTGCATGAAGCAGTCAAGGCACCCAGTTTGAGGCGGATGAAACACGGAGAGGTTGCCTTCTAAGCCTGTTACAGCGCCAAAAACGTAGGGCACCCCCAGCTTAACACACATGCGGTTGACAAGATGACGAGTAAGCATGTTGTCTAAGCCATCAACCACCACATCGACGCCGCTGAGGAGTTTTTCAGCGTTACTTGCGTTTACGTTCTCTGAGGCTGCTTCGACTTTAATTATTGGATTATGTTTTTGGAGGGTTCTGGCTGCAACCACGGCTTTGGATGAGCGGAGGTCGTCTGGGGTGTAGAGGATTTGGCGGTGCAAGTTATGGGGTTCAACGGCATCGTGGTCGATAACACGGATGTAACCCACGCCGGCCAGTGCGAGGTAGAGCGAAGAAACGGAACCTAAGCCGCCGACACCGACAACTGCAACCTGGGCTTTGGCAAGCTTCTCCTGCCCTGCTGCTCCGAGTTCTTTTAGTAAAGTTTGGCGACGGTAGAATGTTTCTGCAAACATTTTCTTGGTTGCCTCATCCAACTGGTTTATCTCCAAAAGACATGTTGTTGACGCTTATATTTGCCTTTTATCATGACGGCCCATCGTTAGGCGATTGCTGGTTCCATGCGTCCTGCGCATTTGGGGAGTCAGGTATAGAAGACCACTCATACGCGGAATCAAGCAGCCCAATGTTAGAGTAACTCATTTTTGTGCCGTCTGCAAGTTCAACGGTGCCATTTACCACTGTTTTCATCCCGTTAGGGAGCCCTGCGTTGAACTCATTGTAACTTTCCAAATTGGGAAAATAGAAAGCTACAACTGGAGACATGGCAAACGCCGTTGAATTATACATCAAAACTCGGTAACATTCACCTTGAACGTCCTGATTTTGAGGATAACACTGTTGGATTTGAACAGCTAAATATCCAGATGCAAAAATCAACGCAATCATCAAGCCTAAGAGTAAGAAGGCTGCGGCAACCCTGTGTTTTACAAGCGGCTTGCAGTTGACTGCTTGAATGTTCTGAATTCTCTGAGATATCTTGGGGTGCGAAGCCAAAATCGAGGGACGATGCGCAAGAGGAGACACCAAAAACAGACTCGCGGAAAAACGGTCAGCTAAGCTTGGAGCGGGAAACTGCTGCACCACCGACTCAACCTTTGTCAGCACCTGAGCCATCAGGGCGGGTTTGCCCAGTAAAGCGGCGCCTTTCTGGTCTGCAAGCAACTCCCGGTCCCTTTGAGCCCTAGAAGCCGCCACATAGGAGAGGGGGTTGAAGAAGGCAACAAAGTTTAAGGTATAAGTTAGGCTTTTGAAGAGGTAATCTTTGGCTTTGAGGTGGGCTAACTCATGAGAAACCACCGCCTCTAACTCTTCGAGGTCAAGCATTTCAAGAAGTCCCAAAGAAAAAACCACCGTTGCGCTGCGCCCATACCCCAATGTAAAGGCGTTAGGCACCAAATCTTCGGTTAAACCCACTTTTGGCGCAGAGATTCCGAGTCGATGGGCGGTTGCCTTAACTTTCTCCTGCAAAGCCACATATTCGCCCTCAACCATGGGAACCACATGGAAACGTTTGAGAGCGATTTTACCGCCGAAAACCATAACGACTAAACAGTAGCCTGCCGCCAAAACTAAGCCGCTTATGCAGAGCAAACCAGTGAAGGAGATAACGTTTGTTCCCCATAGAAGCACGGTGCACCCGTCCAGTGGGCAGGGCACGTTGAGGCTTGAGGGGGCAAATGGTTTGGCGATTATTTGGGTTTGGGGAGGAAAACAGAGCAGTACAATGAGGGGGACAAAAAGGGGCAGTAGCCAGAGTAGGCTTTGGTTTCTCCTCGATACGGCGGAGTTAAATTTTAGGATGATTGTGATGGAGACGAAGGCTAAGCACAGAAACACTATGGAGTAAAAGAAGTATGGTTGAGCGGTCTGCACCAAAACATCGTTAAAATCCACCATATGGGTCACTTCTTCTTTTCTTTTAGGGCTCTATCGATTTTCTCCTTTAATGCCTCAAGCTGCTTGTCGTCGAGCGCGGCTTTTTCGACCAGCGCTCTCCACAGCAGCCTCAACGTGTCTTGTGCACCAGCCATTGTCGCACATAACCCTGTAGGCTACAATGCCGGGTAAGCGCTCCAAGAGCATGACGACTGTGCCCTCTAACAAAAAGCCATCCCCGCTGGATTGCAATGTAGAATATTCCAAGCTCGTGTTCTCTGTATTCCTCCAAAGAATCGCCTTCTTCATTTAGCCACCCTCAAGTTCTGGCGATTTGCCCTTTGTCCTAAACTGATTAGCATAGATTTCCCTAACTTGCCCAATTGTACTCGCCTCTTCGGGGGCTTTGTCGTCGCGTATGCGGGTGATTCGGGCAAACCTTAGCGCCATTTGGCTTTTGTATTTGGGGCTTTGCTGGATTTCGTTGTAGGCGACTTCCACCACGATTTTGGGCAACACTTTGACGCGGTGACCTGCTCCGCTTACGGCGAGGTCTTTTAGGCGCACGGTTAAATCGTTGAGTTCAGCATCCGTTAAACCCTTAAACGTTTTGCCCACATCCAAAAACTCGCCCGACGCGGGGTCCCGTGCGCCAAGGTAATAGTCGCTTAGCCAGCCTTTGCGGCGTCCATACCCGTACTCGGCGGCAGTAATGACTAGGTCAAGGGGTTCGAGCACCGTTTTGATTTTGAGCCATCGCTTCCCCCTGCGTCCAGGAGTGTAGGGGCTGTCAAGCTTCTTAGCCATCAAACCCTCATGCCCAGCCGCAACCGCTTCCCCAAGAAAAGCTTCGGCGGATTCAGGCTGGTCGGTGACGATTTGACTGGTTAGGGCGATTTTGCCTGCGTTTTCTTGGAGGATTTGGCGGCGCCGCAGGTAGGTATGTGAGATGAGGCTTTCTCCGTTTAGGAATAGGATGTCAAAGAGGTAGAGGGTTAGGGGGATTTTTTCGCGCATACCGCTTATCTCTTTGGTGCGTTTGAAGCGGCGCATCAGGTGCTGGAACGCGATGGGGTAGCCTGCGCTGTCGAGTGCGATGACTTCGCCCTCTACGATGGCGCTGTCGGCTTGGATGTTCTGTTTCACTGCCTCGACGATGTCTGGGAGGCTCTCTGTTACGTCGGTTAAGCGGCGGCTAAAAATGCAAACTACGCCAGACTGCTTGTGGATTTGGACGCGTGCGCCATCGTACTTGTATTCGAACGCCGCTGCGCCGCCCTCCTCAGTGAGTGCTTCTCGTACGGACTGCGCAGTCTGTGCCAACATCAACTTGACTGGGCGGAAAACGCTAAACCCCGCCTTCTCCAAGCTCTCAATCCCTTGGGTTTTGAGTTTCTCTGCGACTTCGCCGATGTCACCGCACACCATCCCGGCATGCTGCACCCTTGGCAGCGAAACATCAAACGCCCGCGCCACCGCCTGCTCCATCAACCCCTCATGCAACCCCGTGCGCATCTCACCCGTAAACACCTTAACCAAATATTTTGCCTCCAACGGCGAGGCTTGGCTTAGGAGCGCGGTGATTTGGCGTTCCTTTTTGGTTCTGCTGCGGCTACCCTGAGTTTGGGCGATGTCTTCGAAGGCGCGTCGGACTTCGGTTATGGTTAGCTGGTTTTCGGCGGGAGTTAGACGGGTTTGCCTTTTTGGTTTGGTTTGTTCGAGCACAAGTTGGGTTGCGGTGCCGATGTCGCCTGACTTTGCCATGGCTTCTCGGAACAGTTTCCAATCGAATGCACCGATGTTTTCCAGTGTATTTTGGAGGGTTATCCAGCTTACGTCGAGGGTTTTTTGGCTGTACTTTGGGAAGGCGCGTCCGACCATCATGTTGACGGCGGGCTCCACCTCCTCCGCAGATAGGGTTTGGAGGTAGTTTGCGGTTTGCTCTATGATTTCAAGCCGTTTTTTGGTGGATTCCACCTTTTCGAGCAAATCGCTGAGTGATTGGAATGTGGCGGGCATGGTTGTTACCGAAAAATGTGCCTACTAGAATAGGGACGGTAGAGGCTTATTTAACTAATTGAGTTTGGTCGCCTTAGTCAAGAAATGTAGACTGGTCTTTGTCAAGGAATCTGTACAAGAACCCTTTAATTGCGAATCACAGCCAAGGATTACTTGTGTGGCAGGCATGAGCAGAACAATCACCCTAACACTCATAATAATCTTGGCAGCCTCAAGCATGCTCTGCTTTGAAACTGCAAATGCACAAACAACACCTACACCGTCTGTGCCAACCTTTACCTTAACATTCACAGACCACTCCTACGACATGCCGGGTAGAACAGTCGATTCTGGGTATATCGGCACCCACTATGTGCCCGCCCACCACGACCGCAACGGAACGGTAGAGATAACAATCGCCAACCAACCCTTCACCAAATACAAAGACGTAAACAACCACACAGTCGCACTGTACTTCCATTTCAGATGTAAAGGGCACCTCGACAGCAACTGGATAGTTACCCCTGACGATGGCTACAGTGACACATACCTCGAAACGTCAAATACACAGTACACAGTTTTCTCTTACTGGATTAACGAGGAATGGGTCGGTGACCGCTCTGGAAGAGTCCCAAACATCCCCGAAGACGGAAAGATAGATTTTCAGGTTGAAGCATTCATCGGGTACTCTGACACAATATGCACCAGCATAGCACAAAGAGCCGATGATTACCATACATACTTTGTTGGCCAAACAAGCGGCTGGAGCAATACACAGACCATAAGCCTAAACGACGGGTCAACCTCGACTCCTTCTGCTCAAGACTCGATGCCACCGCCGACTCCAGAACCGACCATGCCAGACCTACTCCCCAACGACTGGAGCACCGCCTTCCAGCCGCAGCCAACTGCAACCCCACAGCAATCAGGCGTCCACTTGACCTTTACTCTGCCCCAGTTCGACTGGCTTGAAGTTGCAGCGTTTGCGATTGTGGGAGCAGTGTTTGCCGTGTTAATCGTTGCCATTGTTCTTATGCGTAGAAGAATCAGCGTACTGGAGAACAAAATAGATGGCACCTAAGAAAGCAACTACCGCATTCTTGATTTCTCTGATGATTGCAGGGTTAGCCCTCAGCAGTTTATACTATGTGAACGCGGAATCATCTATACCTAAACCGTCAGTTCCCCAGTTCACTGTGCACTTTGAAGGACCCTCTTTTTTGAGAAATACCACTTACGAACTTGATCGGAATACAGGAGAAGTGGCGGCAGACCTCGGCTACACCAACCAATACAGCACGATAGTCTTAACTATCCAAAATCAGCCATTTGACTCTTCAAAAGGCAACCTGTACTATGGTATCCACCTGAGAACCCGACCCGGCGGCGAATGGATGAACGTCACTTACGACGGCCCCTACCCTGAGCAATCAACTGATTCCAAAGTCACCGCATTAAAACTCAATATTCAAGGTCAATGGAGCGTACCCAATCTCGCAGGTACTCACCTTGAAATTCAAGTCCAAGCCATGTTAGGGAACTTCTACTATGGGCACGTTTACACGTTCGGTGGCTGGATGTTCAGTGGTGAAGTAAGCGATTGGAGTAGCGCCCAAATAGTTGATGTACCTGCTAATGTTCAGTTAACTCCAACGCCCCCTCCTCACTCTTCCTCAGTGCCTTCCAACGCTCCAGCATCACCTACAACAGCAACTTCTAATCAAACGGACACAGTTTCAGATTCTCAGTCGCCGTGGATAATCGCGAACACCCTTGCGGTCGGTTTTGGAATAATAATTGCTTTGCTAATTGTGGTCATAATCCTTATGCACAAGAAAATCAGGTTTCTGGAGGTGAAACAAAATGGCCCTTAAGAGATCATTCGGCTTAATCTTGGCTGCATTAGTGGTTAGTGTGATATTACTCAGTTGTTTGGACGCGGTTAACGCGGAGTCAGCTATACATAAACCGTCAGTGCCAGAATTCACTTTAAAGCTTGTAGCATATCCATACGATGTGGCGCCGACAACTACCATTAATCCATATACAGGAAACATAGTCATTACTCAAGCGGGTCACCATGTAGAAAATCGATCCATCGAGATTGCGATAAAGAAGCAACCTTTTACCCAATATAAGGATTTTAATGGTAATAATGTAACGCTCATGTATAACATCGGTTGGAAAGGGCATTTCGAAAATTCTTGGAATTATTACGCTGGAAAAGCGGATACCGCTGATAACACAAATGACTACTTTCATGCTTCAAGTTCCGAATTTAGTGTAGTTGTAGGAGGGTTGAGCTGGAATGAGAATTCTGCGGGTTATAATTTCTTTGTAAATGTTCCTTCAGAAGGTACTCAGGGCGGTCAAATCGACTTTCAAGTTAGAGCACTTGTCGGATACTCAAACAGAGTTTATGCGGGCGATAGTATTCCCCTAGGAGCAGTCTATTATTACAATTTTACTGGTGAGACAAGCGATTGGAGTAATACACAATCAATAAACATAACTGATGGTTCAGTTTCTAACTCACCATCAAACTCCACGCCGACTCTGCAGTCTTCACCGCCAACCGCCACATCATTAGCTTCTCCCTCACAAAACCCCACTGCTACACCCATTCAGCCTATCTCTGGTAGCCCAGCGTTTTTTGCCTTGGACTTTGGGGAAATAGTCATAATAGCGCTGTTGGGGGTTGTTGCGGTTTTGCTGGGGCTTGTGACTGTTTATTTGGGCAGAAGAAAACGTTAAGTGACAAGCCCATTGGGATAACAAGTTTTGTTTGCAAACTACCGATTAAATATTAAAAACGTTAGTCAAGAAAAATGGACTTATCGTTGTCAAGGAACTTATACAAGAAGCCTTTAAAGCAAAACCAAACCCAAAATTAAGTATGGCTAACCTAAGAAAGACTTTATCGTTAATTACGATACTTGTTCTATTAGCATCAGTTTTAGCAACTTCAACCGCTGCTTTGGCTAAACCCCCTGTTCCAGAGTTCACTGCGAGTGCAAGCGGCACAACTTTGGTAGTATCAATCAAAAATCCTCAATTTTCTGAGTATGAAGAAAATGGCAGCAGAATTTCACTGTACTACGACATAGAAGTGAAGAGGAACAGTGATACAGAGTGGGGCGATGTCTATTGGAATCACCAGTATCCTTCAGCAGACTTAGAACATACTTATACAGTGATAACAACAACCATTGATAACCCTGTAGGCAGTCAAGTGGATGTTAGAGTGCAGGCAATTATAGGAACGATGGCTCTGGTTAACGCACGACTCTGGGGTGGCTGTAATTATTATGCAGTTAGCGGTGAGGCAGGCGAATGGAGCAGCCCAAAAACGGTAACTGTTTCCCCGAGTACAGTAGCAACAGTAACGCCGCAACCAACACAGAACCCGACTGGTAATACATCTCCTACAGCGACGACAAATCCTCAAGAAACCAATCAACCGGGGTTGCAGTTAAATCTCGACTGGATAAGTTTAGTGTTGATTGTTATGGCTGTGGCGATTGTGGGTTTGATGGTTGCAGTGGCTTTGCTTTGGCGTAAGGTAACCGCTAAATCTACATAGACCTTCAAGGGGAGAAACAAGCCACAAGAACACTGTTCACTGATTTGTTATAACAAAGCAAAGTATACTTGTTTCTACACCACATGCCGACCGCTTCTGCATGGAACCATGTTGGGCATGCTTCCGTAAAAAGCAACCGTCGGCAATTACCAACCCACACAAAAGCTGTTTTGCGCCTTTTATGCAGGAGAGGGGTCTAGGGCAGAGCAACAAACGGACTTTTATGCCCAAACCTGCTCTGCTTGTAGATTCAGCCACAACCACCCTGCAACCTAAATTCGCGGTGGAAGACAAAAAGCAAACACCTGCACAAGCCGCTGGTTGTTGTTGTGTATAGAGGGCTCACTGCAACAACAACTAAAGAAAAACAAGCACAAGAGAAAAGGGATGACTCTAAAAAATGGTTCGGGTTTTAACCGAACACTGAGAAAGAGGATTCTTCTTCGGGGGGCTCAAGTTTCTTTTTGGTTTCAGCGATTTTCACGTTGACTTCCTCCACTTCTTTGGTGTTACCCAAGGCGTTTAGGCTGTCTCTGGCGTTCTCCAACGCGCTTAAACCGTAACGGTCAAAGCCCTTGGAAAACGAGGTGTCCGCTGATTTTTTAAAGAGCTCAACTGCTTTTTGATGATCCTTTAATTGTACTGAGCATTCGCCTGCTTTATAATCCATCTCTGCGGAACCGAAATAATTCTGGTTCTTGTAATATAGTTCTGCTACCTTAGTGAAGAGGTCGCGTGCTTCAGCGTATTTGCCTGCTTCCATAAGGGCGTTAGCGTCTTTGTGAAGTTTGATTACATCTACTTTTTCAGTCATAACTCATCACGCAATGTATTGACTGGGAACTTGGATTTAGAATTTTCCCCAGCAAAGCTTTTGAACTTTTTTAAGCGAGGAAGCAAAGATGTTAATTGAATATGCCAACCGCATACTCAAAAAAACACACATGTGAGACCCAATGCAAAAAACACCCCCACAACACACCGCCAAACACGACCAATCCACAGCAATCAAAATAGCAGTAGCAGCCATATTCGCCGCGCTCGTCGCCGTCGCCACCGCCCTCTTCTGGATCCCGATCCCAGCAACCAGCGGCTACTTCAACCTCGGCGACACACTCATCTACGTTGCCGCACTGCTCTTCGGACCTTTCGTTGGGGCAGTGGCAGGTGCAGGAGCCTCCATAGCCGACATGATTGCGGCGCCAGTTTTTGCACCCGGAACCTTGGTCATAAAAGCAGTCGAAGGCTTCCTCGTCGGGTACATAGCCAGAAAACTAAACAAAAAAACAAGGAACCTTACCTTAAGCGCCACTGTAGCCATAGTCATCGGCGGATTAGAGATGGTTGCAGGCTACTTCATCTATGAACAGGTGGTTTTGGGGGTACCGTTTGCAGGCGCACTCGCAGAGGTGCCTTTCAACTTGGTTCAGATGGTTGTTGGCTTGGTGATTGCGGTTCCAGTGATGCATGCTGTGCTCCGCGTTTTCCCACAGCTTAAAAGCTACCTTTAACAGAGGACTAAGTATGAAGTTGCCGCCGGGAAAAATCCCCATAGACATCCTAAAAAACGTCGTCTTCAAAAACTTAGGCGCCCCCAGAAGTGAAGTCACCTTGGGACCCCAAGCAGGCGTTGACGGCGCAGTTTTGGATTTGGGAGGCAAAGACGCCGTCGTCTCCATGGACCCCATCACGGCTGCAGTGGAACGCATCGGATGGGAAGCCATCAACATAAACGCCAACGACGTCGCCACCTTCGGCGTAGAACCAGCCTTCTTCTTCAGCTGCATCATGCTCCCCCCAAACGCCGACAGCAAAATCATCGAAACCATCAGCACACAAATGCACCACGCCGCCTCTGAACTGGGCATCGCCATCGTGGGCGGCCACTGCGAAGTCACACCGGGCATAGCAAACCCCATCGTCGTCGGCTGCACCATGGGTTTAACCGACAAAGGCAAATACGTAACAGCCGCCGGCGCAAAAGCAGGCGACAAAATCATACTGACAAAGTCCGCGGGCATCGAGGGCACAGCGATTTTAGCCACCGACCGCGAGGAACAACTCAGAGGGGTCTTCAGCCAAAGTCTGCTCGACTGCGCCAAAGGCTTCTACAGCCAAATCAGCGTAGTCAAAGACGCTTTAACCGCTTACCATGCGGGCGGTGTCCGCGCAATGCATGACCCAACGGAGGGCGGCATCTTAAACGGCGTCCACGAAATGGCAGATGCCGCGGGACTAGGCGCAAATGTACGTGAAGAAAAAATTACGGTTGAACCGGAAACCGCCAAAATCTGCCGCTATTATGGAATTGACCCGTTGCAGCTTATCAGTTCAGGCGCTCTGCTAATCGCCGCAGACCCAGCGGAAGCAGATAAAATTGTTGAGAGTCTGTGCCATGAACGCATCTACGCAGAAGTAATTGGGGAATTTACCTCCAACCCAAACAAACGCATCCTATTGAAAAGCGATGGGTCAGCTGACATGCTGCCAAGACCAAGTTCAGACCACCTCTGGATTGCACTATCACGCTGATTATACTGTCAAAAATGGCTGCATTGGCTTATTTCTTGTGTAGACCCTGTCGGAATCCGTTAAGCGGCAACTGCAACCCCCAATACATGAAAAACACAGGATAAAACACCACATACTGATACAGATGCGAGTAAACCAAGCAACAGCGCAATTCAGTGATTGCCTGCGACACCCCATTTCTGATACTCCAATTATCAGGCGCCTTATCATGCAAACAGTAAACTTCACTTCCAACAGCCACCCTAAAACCGTGAGTCTCTATCCAGCGCACGATATATGCGTCTTCGTAAAGGTGCAGTTCCTCAGGAATTTGAATGCCTTCCACAGCTTTGCGCAGAATCAAAGTGTCATGCATTCCGCCGCGAAGCTTGAAGCACCTTTTTGCCACCATCATCTGCATCTTAAGAATCCGCTTATTGTGCACGTTAGGAAGCAAGTCAATGTTTAAACCCCACACCGCGCCCACTCCATCAGCTAAGTCCACGACTACTTTTTTGAACCAGTTTTTACAGAGCAAAGCGTCGCTGTCAACGAACATGAACCATTCTGTGGTGACTTTTCGGATGCCTTCGGTGCGGGCTTTGGCTCTTGTACCCTCAATCTGGTAAAGCCTGACGTTGCCGTATTTGCGGTTGAACTGCTCCAATATTTTGAGGGTACAGTCCGTGGAGTAGCCGTCGATGACTATGAGGTTTTTTACTGGTACGTTTTGATAGACAGCGGCTAAGCATTTGCCCAGTAGGTGTTGGCTGTTCTTTGTCAGCATGACAACGTCGACTTGCACTGGTGGCTTCAAAGGTATCCTTAGCTGTTTATTGTTTAGAGATAGCTTAAAAACATAAACCCAATTACAGCGATTTTTAGCATGTTATCGAGAAATCACTTGGTAAATAGAGTAAACCGTGTAGAAACCATAAGCCAGAAACAGCCTGCTGATCAATCGGGGATTGCCATATTCAAAGGCTTCAGCGATTAAACCTAAACTCCCCCTAACAGTCCACACCGATTCAGGACGATAGTGGATGCAAAAAGGGTCATAGCAGGGAACGACGCGAAAGCCCTGGTTAGTTATCCAGTCTTTAATGTAGGCATCCTCAAACACATGCAAACCAGATGGAATATGGATGTCTTTCATGAGGCTGGTGCGGATGAGGGTGTCGTGGGTGCCACCTCGGACCTCGAAGATTTTGCGGGTGGTCGTCAAGAACAGCCGTAGGGTTTTGGGTTTTTCGATGGTCGACCAAACTTCTATTCCCCAGACTGCTCCTACGTCTGGTCGGATGTGTTTTTGGGCTTTCTTGTACCAGTCGCGGCAAAGCACTACGTCACTGTCTACGAAGAGAAACCATTCAGTTTTTACTGCTTCAATGCCTCTTTGGCGTCCAGTCGCACGGTTCCCCCTATCCATGATGACTTCTACATTGCCGTGTTTCTCGTTAAAAGCAGCCATGATTTCTAAGGTACGGTCCGTGGAGTAACCGTCAACAACTATTAAGTGGGCTACTGGAACGTTTCGGTAGATGGATTCCACGCAGTCTTTGAGTTTGCGTTCGCTGTTCTTAGTTAACAGCACAACATCAACCGAGGCACCCGTCAAATCCACATTACTTCCTAATCGCCATCCGCACAGTTAACCCATAAGTGGGAACACTAAACGACTTAAAAAACAACTTGCCCCCAAACCTAAAGGCGAAATCATGAAACGCCTCCACTCTAAATTTACTGGAACCTAAACCAGTTGAAACTGACTTTTCCCAATCCTTTTGGGTTTTGGTATTAACATGCGTTTCATCGTAGTCACGCACAAGTTTGCGTACAGGTTTCTCAACTTTCCTGTTCGGTGTTGTACAAACCAGTGTGCTCCGACAAACGTCAAACATTCCAAACAGCGCTTGGTCTGGGCAGGGCAGATGCTCTAACACGTCAAAACATGCTACTAAATCAAAGCTCGAAGCATCAAAGGGCAAGGCGCTTTGGGCATCGCATACTAAAAGGTCAGCAGGTAAACGGGTTTTGGCTTGTTTCACTGCATGCTCTGAGATGTCAATGCTGACGGTTTCATAGCCCAGTCCCACCAGCACTTTTGAAGTATAACCGTATGCACAGCCGATGTCCAAGGCCCGTTTGCCAGTGCCGTCTAGAAGGTTTTCACCGAGCTCTTTAGTTGCCCAGCGAAGAACTTCGAGTACATGTCGCTCAACAGCTTCTTGTTTAAGTTGATACTTCCGTGTAGTGAAGTAGTCCTGTTCGTATGCCATGCTGCTGCCTACATATAGTTGGTGCTGTTGACTCTTATATACGAGCTTAAAAAACTTAGCTTAAGTAGAGAATTTTGCTGCTCACCATTGGCTTTTAACAGGGCTTGCTCAATTTTATTTTAGCTTGAGCAACCCGCAAGGCTGATAATGGTTTTTATAGTCCAAGCCTGAATAATTCTAAGCACAATCAGCGGCTAAGTGATGAAGACAATTTGACTACAGGTTGGAAGAAGGCAGGTTCGGTAGCAGCACGTTTTGTGACCCCCGGTAAACCGCACCATGCCCAGTGGTTGATTACCCGAAAATGCAACTATCGATGCGTAGGCTGCAACGTCTGGAAAGAACAGGACCAAAGGGAACTTTCAACCGAAGAAGTCAAAAAAGGCTTGGACATACTAAAGAAAATGGGGATCGTTGAACTTGTTATCTCTGGCGGAGATCCCCTTCTTCGACCAGACATCGCTGAAATCCTAGATTACGCCTCTGACCGTTTTGTCACTACCGTTTATGATAATGGCAGTATGGCTGCTAAGAAGATTGATGCACTCCGCAAAGTTGACTTTGTTGCTATATCCATCGATAGCTTAGACCCGGCGAAAAATGACGCAATAAAAGATGTTCCCGGTGCATGGAAAAACGCCATGAATTCAGTTGAAACATTGCAGAAGGAAGGCATCAGAGTTAGTGTCACCCCAACTATTTCTCAGAAGAACCTCTATGAAATCTTGGATATTACGAAGTATTTTACGGGCAAAGGCATCCCGGTGTGGTATTGCCTCTACTCTTTTGATACTTCAGTGGACAGCAAACAGCTCTTTAGGATAGGCAAGGCAAACGACGAATTCGTTATCACCGACAAAGACGCCATGGTTAAGCTTTGCAACGACATCATTAAAGAGATGAAGACAAACACGAACATCCTTATAACAAAAAAACTCATGGAAGCACTCAGGGCACTCTACGAAGACGATATGCGTACATGGAAATGTCAAGCGCTCAAATACTTCCTTGTCGTTGACCATTTAGGCCGCATCTCAGGCTGCCATAACCACAACTTCGCCGGCTCCGTTTTCGATTTGCCTAAGCAGTGGAAAAGCAGAAAGTTCAAAGAGCTACGCGAGATTTACCATGACTGTACACAATGCAATTACCTGTGCTACGTTGCATATTCTCTCTATGGGAGCCCTCGAAACCTTATGTCTCTGGCGAGGGATCAATGGAAAAACTCCAAGTTGCTGCTCAAGTAAATTTTAGGTTTCTATATTCAAGATGCAGCTTGGGAAGATGGCGGCTTTGAAATTGAGTTGGTTTTCGATTTTTTCTTCAATGTCCGTTAGTATGCTTAGGCAGCGTAGTTTTGTTTGCATGAAATTGTAGGTTATTATTCTGGGACCTGCATCGCGGGGTTTTTTGAGTTCTAGTAGGGCTGGCAGAAACATTAGGGGGATTACTATGCATGCAGGAATCACCAAACAGGTTAGGACTGGAATCAGATTCTGAATCTGAATCATCAATATCTTTCATAGGTAACGCTTAATTCCCAATATAACGCTTTCCCCTACCTAAATGCGTAGTCTTCTCCCAGTCGCCGCCCCTACGAGCGAACAGTTTATCGAGACAGAGATCGAAAAAGGCTTTGGCACAAATTAGAATGTTGTAGAAGAAAGAGAAAATAAGCAAAGGCGCTAACCACTGTGCCCGCTTTCTCCCATCCAAGTAGGCGCCTATGCTAATCTCGAAGAACGGTGCAAAGTTGCCGACAAAACTGTAAAAAGAAATGGGCACCACAAACCAAAGCGTCCCTGCAAGGGTAGAACCCGTCAAGATAAGGTACGCGCCGATGAAAAGCGAAAGCAAAGTTACCAACGGCATGAAGTAGATATGAAGCAGCAGCAACCCATCGATTTTTTCCCTTAGCCGCATGTTCTTGCTTGTGATCACTTTAGAGGTGTGTTTGAGGCAAACCTGCATGTGTCCCTTTGCCCACCGATGCCGCTGTCGCCAATACGTCCGCCAAGAATCCACCGCTTCCTCGTAGCATTCTGCGTCGCCAGCATATCGGATTTGGTAACCTGCTCGGTAAATTTGGAAGGTAAGATCAGTGTCCTCTGTTAGCATAGATTCGTCAAACCCGCCAAAACCTAATGCCACGTCACGGCGAAACGCAGCCACGGTTCCGCCAAATTGAGGCACTAACCCCAACAAGTCCCTTGCTTCCTGGTCCACCCTGTACCCGCCAATCCGCTCCAAAGCAACCAAGCGGGTGACGACGTTTTGGGGCTCATTGAGGACCACGGGGCGGCCCTGTACCGCGCCGACTTTGGGGTCAACGAATTTTTCTACAAGTTTGCCGACGACGTTGGGGTGGGGGATGTAGTCGGCGTCGAAGCAAACGATGATTTCGCCTGTGGCTTGTTTGAGGGCTGCGTTTAGGGCGGCTGCTTTGCCTTTTCCTCCGATTTGGCTGTTTCGATGCAGGGCTTTTATGAAGGGGTATTGTTGGGCGTAGGTGTCGGCGATTTGCCCTGTTTTGTCCTGTGAGGCGTCGTCTACGACTATGACTTCGTATTTGTTTTTGGGGTAAGCTATCTGTGTCATGTTCTGCAGTAGGTTACCTATGACGTGGTCTTCATCGTGGGCGGGGATGAGTATGCTGACTGTGGGTTCAAAGTTGGTTTGGGGCACAGTGGCGGTTGTTGGCTGGTTTTTTGCGTGTTTGAGAACGGTTATTGTGAAGAGGTAGTGTCGAATTAGATAAGCGCTTATAACGAAAACTGAAAAAACGAAGAAGACGCTTAAAATCTCGTTTATCATGCGTTCACGGCGGCTGTTGGATGTGGTGAGAGTTTAGGTAGAAAACTTAGGCTCAGAGACCAGAAGGGAACGATCCACATTAGGTTTAGGATGGGGTAGAGGAGGATGAAGATAGCGCTGAAAGGTAACCCGAAGTAGGTGTTGCCTGTGGTTGAGAGGTATTGGAAGAAAAAGTTCCAGAGTAACCCCAAGAGATTGCCTGTCGTTAACATGCCTGCTTTTAGGAGGGAGGTGCCGTTGAGCTGGAAAAACAGCGATATGAAGAATGCGTTGAAAATAATAAGAGTCAATGTTGTCTGAAGGTTTAGTAACTGGTAAGAGGCTAAAAGACATGAAATCGACACTAAAAAGAAAAGCATCAGACCTAAACGTTGGATAGCCTTCCCCATATCCACTCTCTCCTTTCTAATACGCAAGGGAGAGAATCGGCGAGTTGGTTTTAAGGAATCTGGAGTACTGTTATAGAGTTAAATTCTACCAAACTAAGCGGGAGCGGAAACAACCACGTTGTCTATGACGCTGCATAAGACCTCATAAACTTCGTCAGCGCCCAAATTGTCCGTATCTAAAACGAAGTCAAACGGCGACAAATCCTCACCTAAACTAAACCCATACAACGCCTTGTAAATGGCTTTTGTGCGCCCTTCCTTCTCCCCAAGCACCAAAACAGCCTCCTCATAAGTCAAACTATCCCGCTCAGCCACTCTTGCCGCCCGCTTCTCAAAAGAAGCCTCCAGCCAAATCTTGAACCCGCCAGCCTTGAGCAGCCAAGGCATAGTCCAACTGTCAAGCAAAACGTTGCCCTGTTTGGCGAATTCTAAGAGTTTATCGTCGACTGCGCGGTCGAATTTGGGGTCGTTTAAGCGTTCTTGGAGAAATTTTAAGCCGACGGGGCTTTCCCACCAGCCCTGTGTGGAAATGTCGTAGCCTTCCTCTTTTGCGAGGGCTTTTAATGCGTCGCCACCGGAGTAGTAGTTTAGGCGGTATTTTTCAGCGAGTTTCTTAGCCAAAGTGCTTTTGCCAGTGCCTGCCATGCCCGAAATGCAAATCACTGTTTTATTTTGTTGGGTGCTGTTGTTGGTTTGCGCCATGTCTCTGCATCCACTGTGTTATGCTGTTGGTTCAATGGGCATGATGCCGATTACACGTTGGAAGAGCAAACCAAAGAATATCGAGAATATCGGGTACAGGTAGAACACTGAGATTGCGCCCAACCCTGGAATGTAAGCCATCGGGGTGTTGCCGAAGGTTGGTGTAAGTATTAGGAACCATACGATAAGGTAGACGAAAGAGATGCCGAAGTTGAGCATTTGTGGTTTGAACATTTTTGTGTTCATGTTGTTGATTTGGGATTGTTTTTTCTTGAGTTTTTCCATTTGCTTTTTATCGTTAGCCCTAGCAGCCGCCATAGACTCCGCTCGGTATTCAGCCATTTCTTTCTGCATTACGTGGTACTGTTCCCAGCCGATGAAGTAGTTAATTAGTACTCTGTAGACGCTGGAGTTTAGGATAGCAATCCCAGCGGCGATTCCCATGATAATCAAGGTTGCTATGGGTAGTGTTGTAATTGCTAACGACATCGTGTTTTCCTCTTGCCACTCTTTGGACTATGCGTACATGTTCCTTGTTAATAACTATTTTCACTTCCAACACCATTTTAGCCACTTAAGCAAACCTAAAAAAATCCAAATGCTTTGTCACCTCAAATATTTAAGGAAGAAATCTTCTCTATGCATGACCTACAAACCAAACAATGGCAGACCAAAAGGCAGTAAAACCAAGCCTAAAGTCAGATTTCCAACCTGTCAGCGCATAGACTTAGCGGTTCTGTTAGCAAAGGAGGAATCACAGTAATAGTACTTCGAGCGTTTGGCTCATGGTGGGTTCGTTTTCTGCGGGTTTTTTTCATCCACTGTTAGCATTTTAGCGGTGCATAGGCTTGCAATAGCCTCATAATAGAATTAGTCAAGAAACGTTGACAAGAGAAACCACCACTTAGTCAAGAAACCTAAACAAGAACGCTTTTATCGCCTGTAAATGGCTAAATACTAACCATGGGAAAAACAAGTAAAACTTTCGCATTGCTCCTAACAATAACTATCGTTATGGCATGTCTAACTACACTGACGGTTAAACCCGCAAATGCTCAATCAATACCTAAGCCATCTGTCCCTGAATTCACTATAAAGTATAATGACTACTCGTATAATGTGCCACCAGTTTATGGAATTGACCCTGACACTGACGAAAATGTAACTAAGGTGGAAGGCTATCATGTAGATAACCGCACCGTAGAATTTACCATCATAAATCAGCCCTTCACTCCATTCATTGATCCATCAAACGGAAGAACGATTAATTTGTTCTATAACATCAAGTACAAGTTATCCTCTGGGGGAGAATGGGTTTCAATGTTTGGAGGGGATAGGGAATTTTGGGCTGGAAGTTCCGGTCAAAATTTTGATCCTTATGTAAAATTCGGTTATCCAATTGAAGATTATAGCTCCCAGTATACCATTATAAAGTACGCTTTTCTATCTGATATTCCATCATATGGAGCAATAGATTTTCAGGTTCAGGCGTTAGAGGGATATACAAACTATACTGCGATTGGAGAATCACACATTTTCTACTCTGCCGGGCATTACACTTTTTACGGTGAAAAAAGCGGTTGGAGCAGCACACAGAAGATAAGCCTTTCAGACGGTAAGATATCCACAGTAGATTCGTCATTTCCATCGCCTACCGTGCCAGAGTTATCTTGGTTGACTATTGCGCCTTTGCTTCTATCCATGTTCTCTATTGCTTTAGTGTTTAGGCGTCGAAAAATCGGAGTTGAAGCGATAGGCAAAACAAGCAATGGCAAAAACTAAAAACCGCATTTCAAAGAAAACAGCCATTATTTGGTTCAGTAACTTTAACAGCTTATTAAGCTTAAGATAAATTGACTAACCGTAGTCAAGAAATTTGTGTGAATAACCTTTTATCGGCTCTATGTACCTAATAATAAGCATGGGTAAAATCGGCAAAGCTTTCGCATTTATGCTGATTCTGACAATAGCTATATCAAGCCAAAGTCTGCTTTTCGTCAAACCTACAAGTGCTAATATGGTTTTTGTTCCCACAGAGCCCATCACAGACC
The DNA here is from genome assembly GCA_050108095.1 of Bathyarchaeia archaeon. GTDB lineage: Archaea > Thermoproteota > Bathyarchaeia > Bathyarchaeales > Bathycorpusculaceae > Bathycorpusculum. The sequence goes on along the minus strand of JBNIDO010000017.1, from coordinate 14,794 downwards.
CACCCGTATTAGAAGTAAATTCACCAATCGACAACTCTCGCTCAGGAACATCTGTTCTTCTAAACATTACGGTAACGAAGCCAACTTCATGGGGTCCAAGTGAAAACCCACACACATACTATAACACTGGAATAGCGTACATTCATTACGTTTTGGATGGAACTACACATTCACTGTTTGAAGCCCAACTCATCAACCCGATACCGCAAGACATGTTACCTACAATTTCCAACTTTTCCGTGACTCTTAAAGAATTGACGAATGGAACGCATAGTTTGCAGATAGTTATATATGCCCTAAATCAATGGTGCCCAACTACTAGTTCGTTAGGTTCTGTTCCGCCTTTTTATTTCTATAACATGACTGTAACCTCTGACATAATCCACTTTACTGTGGGCGCGCAGGCAACTTCACCGAGTCCCACCGTTCCAGAGTTACCTTGGCTCGCTATTGTGCCTTTGCTTTTATCCGTGTTTGCGGTTGCTATGGTGCTAAGGCATCGAAAGTTGCAAGCGAATTTAGTCTCTTGCCGCCAAAAGTCTTAAGCCCTCGCGTACCCCGTATTATAGGTAGCCTGAGATTTACAAGAGGCGGTGCCTGACAGAATCGATGGTTTGGGTTTTAAGCAGGTTAGGGGAGTTGGGTTTCTAAACAGTCTAGTGGTGCCGCCCATAAAGTGGGAAAGGCTACTCTGCTTTTTATTCAGTAGGTCAGTATGATTGTTCTGTTTGTTTTTTGTTGCACAACCAGTCTGCAACTTGAAAAGCAAATGTGCCGACGAAAGCAGCCTGTGGCGCAACCTGTTGGTTGTTGTTGTGTATAGGCGGTTCCCTGCAACAACAACTAAAGAAAAATTGGTCTACTATATAGGGGAGGAGGTTTCGGCTGAGCGACGGATGCTTTTATGGTATTTTGCTCTGCTTGTGAAATATGTCTCAACCAGCCAGCAGCGCAGCTTAAACGCCAACGCCAAAACAGACTGTTCTGCCAAGTCCCTAAGAAGAAGATGAGCAAGGGCGACACTCTCTTTTTAAACTAAAAAAATAAAAAGCCAGAAAGGAAAAAGCAGGGAGTCTAGGCTTATTCGCCTAGTATCCTTCTAAACGCTGGGAACATTTCTGCGGCGCGTTCGCGCATCAGCAACTCGTAGTACTGGTATATGATGCCTACTGATAGCAGGATACCGGTGCCTGTGCCGAATGCTCCAAAGAAGTCGCTGAGTCCAGCCAGCAACCCGACGAATATGCCGCCTAAGACTGTGACGACTGGGATGTAGCGTTTGAGTATGGCTTCGATGGGGCGTTCGCTGCGTCTGTAACCGGGGATTTGCATGCCGCTGTCCATGAGTTGTTTTGCAACTTTGCTGGGACCCAAACCGCCGACTTCGAGCCAAATTAGGCTGAACACGGCACAGAAAGCCACGATGATGCCAAGGTAAGCTGCGGCTCTAAGCGGCTCTGCTATGACGTTTTGTATGCTATGCGGTGCAGTAACCAGGTAAGCTATGCCACCCACAGGCTGGACATTGACTTGGCCGTTTGAAACTGTTTGGTTATAGTCACCTATGATCTGGAAAAACAGGTTAGTACCCGGTGGGGGTCGCCCAAGTTGACTCCAAAGCAGCTGCGTGAAAAAGTACACGTTAGCAAACAGTGCACTGGCAAAGATGACGGGCAGGTTGCTGACGTATAGCAGTTTAATTGGGTATCTGCTGCGGAAGCCTTTGTAGCCTGCGTAGCTCATCGGCAACTCAACTCTGACGCCCTGGAGATAGATGACTATGAGGAACACTGCAATGGTAGCAACTAAACCTATCACTGATGGGTAGATGCCTGAAGCACTTCCAAACACGTATTCTATGGTAGTTATGCCTCCGGCGAGGTATTGCTGGAGCCCACCCAAGAATAGACCCGTGGGCGGCGAGAACATGGACCAGAAGATGGCCTGTGCCACACCAGCCATGATGAAGAGGCTGATACCGCTGCCTAATCCCCAGCCCTTCTGAACCAATTCATCCATTAACATAACGATTATGCCTGCGGCTAGCAACTGCACGAAAATCACAGCTATTGTCGGTCCTCCAAGTTCAGCCAGCGTGCCGTACATGCCGCTTAAGATGTAAGCACCCGCTTGGACACCAGTTAGGACGATGCTGAAGACTTTGCTAGCTGAGGTGAAGAGACCTCTGTCTTCAGGGTTAGACATATCACATTTAATTATGTTGGAACCAGCGAGCAACTGGAGAATTAAACCCGCCGTGACGATGGGACCGATACCGAGCTCCATCAAAGTGCCACGGTTAGAAGCAAAGATAACTCTGAGTTGACCGAATTGGTCTTGGGCGCTTGTGCTTACGCCGAAGAGCGGAATTTCAGTCATAACCAAAAAGATAACTAGTACTAGTGCTGTCCAGAAGATTTTCTCGTTAAAAGAAACCTTACGCTCGGGCTTCTTAATTTCAGGTAGCACTCGACCTATGGGTTTGAAGAGGCTGAGGAATCTTCCGGGCATCTAAACGCGTTACTCCTCGGATGCTTGAGGGGTTATGAGTTTGCCGCCTGCTTCTTGAACTTTTGTGGCGGCGGATTTTGAGGCTGCCTCGACTTGAATAGTTAAGGCTTTGGTTAGTTTGCCTGTGCCGAGGAGTTTGGTGTATCCCAGTTCGGTTAGGTTGATTTCTGATCCAGCGGCGAGTTGGTCGAGTTTAGATAGGTTAATGGTGGATTCGATTCGGTGTTTGCTTTGTGGAGAAGTAAATCCGCTTTTTCCGAAGTAATGAGGGTCTGAGGTTACAATTTTGCTCCAGAGATGTTTGTGGCGTCCGACTTTGCGGTTACCTTTGCTTCCGCTGTCGCGGTGTTGACCGATTCTTCCGTAACCTTGAGTCCTTGAGCCTCTGAACTTCCTGATTTTTCTAAGCTTATGGGGCATGTTGATCCGCTTCTTTCGCTGTTGGTTCAGCTTTTTTAAGTTTAATTTCTAGCACACCGTTCTTGTATTTGGTGTGCGTTTCGTCAGGAATCACTACCTTCGGTAAATTTAAACTTTTATAGTAACGTCGCTCTTTTGATTTGGCAGATAATGTGATTTTCTGGTCTTTTACGTTTATTTTGAGGGAGTCTCTGCTGAAGCCCGCTATTTCAGCGATGATGGTGATGTTGTTTGGGTCTTGGAACATGTCGATTAAGGGTTTAGGGTCGCTGCTACGTTTGGCGCAGTTTTTGGATGCCCGGAAGTTGGGTGGTGCAGGCATAGCCTTGTTCTTTGGGTTAGCCTTATTTTTGCTGGTTGACTTTAATTCTTTTAGGTCTAGCCACTTGCGGTTTTTGCTTGTTCTTCTCCATCTTGCACTCGTCTTCTTTCCCCCTCCAAATTAACTACGCATCTCTCTGATGACATTATAAAACGTATCGCACATAAAGGGTTAGAAAATACCTGAACAGCAGAGTGCAGTTTGATGATAAAAGTAGCGATTTTAACCGAGATAAGCGGGGGAGAACAAGCATCAACGCATTTTTTTAGGCCTCCGCTTGTGTATTGGATATTTTTCGATTATAAGTATGGATTTGCGTAAATTTTATATCTTATCAGTGCATTAAATAATTTAATTGAGGAGAAGAGTCAAAAATCGCAGGCTAAGCAACGAAGGACTCGTATGCAAAACAGCCAATGCGAACAGTTCAAATTAATGCAATAGCATTGAGAACATTGCTATCATCGAGGGAGAAAAAAAGACCGACTCTTTTCCTCTCCCTCTTTTTTCTGATCCCTAAAAAATTAGATGTATTTCTTTCTTTTTATGTGGGTGTGGCGGTTTACAGGGTGCCACAAGACGGGTTGAAATGGCGGTCGCTTTTCATGTAAGCTTTGCTTTTCGGCGCCTGTTTTGGTGTGGCAAATGCGTTTTTTCCACAAGCGGTAAATGGCGCCATGCAGAAACCGCCGTGGTGTGGAAGCATACATCAACGTTTTTAGAAGACACCCACAGAGGAGAAAAACGATTCTTTCTTAGCGGTACTTTTCTATTTTACGAAAGTTATTTTGGTGGAATCATTGTTTGATTGTTATCTCTTTATCGAACGAAGTGCAGCCTATGCATTGTTTTCGGTGTATGCATAACTCGTCGGTGAATGGGCAACTGATGAAAATTTTGGGCAGATAATCGTTTAGTGCCTTGTTAACGACTGATTCGAAATCCATGTTGACGCTTTTTATGAGTGCCCAAATTTCTGCAGTACTTTTTGGGGTTTTAGGGGCAGATGCTCGCTTCATGCAACCTTGTCCTCGGCGAGGAAAACGTGTTATCCCTTTTAAATCAGTACTTCGAAAACGGAATAGCCCCAATCAGAGTTCTGGGACATCATCGAAATTGTCTGAAGCAACAGGTTTAGCGTCTGTACGGAGATACTCTTGCCCGTTGACGGTTACCACGCGGACGTCTTCGCCTCTGCGCCATTTGCCCATGGTTGTTTTGAAAACGGTGACGTAACTTGTGCCTTTTTTGATGTTGGAAATAACGTCGGTGCGAGAGACAACACTGGTTTCGCAGACTATGCAGCCGAAGTCGCTGTGTACCTCCACGTATTGTATGCGGTTCGAGCCAGTGGTTGATTTAACGCCACTGATGAGGTAATCTGCCCACTTCTGCATATCTACACCTTTTCGCATTTCTATTTCAAGGGGTTATTTAACGGTTGTTGCATTTGATATTGACATTAATTGTTGACTTACAAGGCAGATTTGGACAATCATGCAGCTGAATACATATACGGGCAGTTTGGAGCGCTGTCTTGTGATAATATTTAACAGGGAGGAAACTAGGAGATGTTGCGGAAGGGAGAGAAATTCAGTTGAGGGGACGCATAGCTACATGCTTAACTATAACATTGGTAATCGGCGCTCTACTCATATTCTACGGCATCTACATCGGAGTAATGATTGGCTCACCATGGTTTAACGAAGACGCCTCATTCCTCTGGCACCTAAACAACTACATAGTAATGGAAGCCAAATACGCCTACAGCATCTTCGGATTGGCAACGCTGGCAATAGGCGGCTTAGCAACAGGACTGGCCATGGCTGCATTCTTTTCAGTTAAAAAAACAAGAAAACACATCCTAATCTTGATAGCAGCATTCTTTGTTGCCATAGTCATGACTGGACTAGGCTTCAACACCCTAGACTTCATGCTAGGATGCTTCTACTGGACAAACATGACTTATCCGCCGCCGGTAATTGTGCCTCTCATAGGAGCGGTAGACGTTTGGAACTTCTACTTCTTCTTCTTTGTAGCACCTTTGTGGGCTGGCGGATTCTTTGTAGGTTCGGGAGCATCCTACCTAACCTTTATCCATCACCCACGACAAGCTGCAGCCAAATACTTGGCAAAGAAAAACTTGGCGGGCATGCTAAGCAACAATCAACCGAAAACCTACATTGCAGAATCCAAAGTTTCCTGGAGAACCCGGCGCTTACTCAAAGAAACCTTCGACGACCTCAACTAAGTTACCCATTCTTTTCCATGTTTAGAATCAACGGAAACTCTAGCCCTAAAACAAAAAAATAAAAATAAAATCGGAAAAGCAGGCGCTTAAACCATGCGTTTGACGAGATCGTTAATTGCTTCGCCGCGGTAACCTGCTTCGCCGCCCGCGCGGAAAGATTTCTTTGTCAGTCCCTTGTAGCCTTTGCTTGGAGGGTGCAGCTTGAAGCGTGCTTCTATGTCGGGCAGGTTTTTGTAGGCAACTTTGCAGTTGACGATGGCGTCGGCGAGTTCATCGATGGATTTGTAGCCTGTTTTCTCTATGTTTTCGGCAAGTTTTTTGTCGCCTAAGTATCTGCCGCGTTTCTGCAGCATAGCTGCGACGGTTTCTTTGGTGGGTTCGCCCCAGGTTACATAGTTGTTTACGCGTTGTAGCATGCCTTTGTAGGCGGGTCGGCTGTCGATGAGTATTGCGTGGTTAGTGTGGCTTAAGCGTAGGAGGTCGAGGGTTTCGCGGGCTTCTTTTAGTGCTCGGACGGTTCCGCGGACTCTGACGACTACGAAGCATTTGCATTCTTCTGTTTGTTGTGCCAATTTACTTCACCCAATCGGTTGTTGTGATCAAGTTGTAGGTTTTGGTTAATCCGTCAAAGATTGCGCAGGCATAGGATGGAACGGTTCGGGTTGAGCCGTAGCTTCTCATCCAGAGGTCTTTGACTCCTGCTAAGCCCAAGATGACTTTGGCGACTTCGCTGGATACCAAGCCTAAGCCTCTTGGACCGGGAACGATGACTACTCGGACGCCGCCGCATTTGCCCTCCACTTGGAAGGGTACGCTGTGGGGTTTGCCGCAGCCGCATTCCCAACTTCCGCAGCCCCGTTTAACTGGGACAATGTTGAGGCGGGCGTTGGCTGCTGCTTTTTCGATGGCGTTGCGGACTTGTCCTGCTTTGCCTTGACCTAATCCGACATAGCCGTCTCTGTTGCCGACTGCAACGATGGCTTTGAAGCGGCTTTTTTCGCCGGCGTCGGTTTGTTTCTGTACGAGGTTAACGTTTATGACTTCTTCTTGCAGGTCTGGGATTAGCGAGTCGACGATTTGGGGTTCACTGATTTTTATGCCGCTTAGGAATACGTCTTCGATGGTTGTGATTTTGCCTTCTTGGATCATTTTGCCCAAGCGGGTTCTTGGAACCCAGTTTTCTAGACTGCTTTGTCGCCTTTCTGCGTCTCTGCTTCTATCTCGTGGATTTCTACTCATGCTTTCTTTTCACCCTTCTTTGCAGCAGCTTTTTTGGCTGGTGCTTTCTCTTTTGCCGACGCCTTTTCTTTGGAGGCGGCTTTCTGTTTTGGTGCTTTTTCTTTAGTGGGAGCTTTTGCTTTTGCAACTTTTACCGGTGCTTTCTCAGTTTTTGATGCTGTTGCTTTGGCTGGAGCAGCCTTGGCTTTTGGAGTTTTCTCTTTAGGAGCTTCTTCTTTGGCAGGCGCTTTTTCTTTGGGCTTGGCTTCTTCTTTTGGAGCTTTAGCCGCGGCTTTCGGTGCAGCTTTAGGTTGTTCTACTTTAGCTTCAGCTTTCGGAGCTTCGGCTGCCTTTGGCGCCTCTACCTTGGTTTCAGCTTTTGGTGTTTCTGCGGCTTTAGCTTCCGTTTTAGGAGCGGCTGGCTTAGCTTCGGGTTTCGGAGCTGGTTTAACCTCAGGTTTCGGGGCTGGCTTAGCCTCAGGCTTGGTAGGAGCCTTTGGCTTGGGTTTAGCTGCAGGTGCACTTTCTGGTTCAGGAGCAACCTCGGCGCCTTTGAAGGAGCCAACGATTGCTGCGCGGGTCTTGCTGAAGTGTTCAGTGACTTTTTCGGGTGCAACTCCTTCAGCGGTGTACTTGCTGAATTTTTCAGTGTAAACTTCGGGTTCTTCGCTGCTTAACTCTTTAGCGTAGCCTGCTATGTGGTCGCCTTTGGAGCGGTTTGCAACGATTTTTCCGTCGCCATGCGGTATTTCTACGCCTGCGTCGATTACGCCGTGTAAGATAGCGAAGACTTTGGCGCCTTTGGTTGGGTTGATTAATCCTAAGTCGAGGATAGCTGCGTTTACTCCTGCTGCTTTGGCTTTGAGTCCGCAGAGCAAACCGGTTAGGTAAGCTGCTGGAAGGTTACCTGTTGGCGCTTTCCAACCGTATTTCTTGATTAGTTCACGGCTGTTAGCGGCGGCTAAGACTTGGTCGCCTATGGGTTTCGCAATTATAATCTGTGCAGTCGTGTTTTTGATCGATGCACGGGCAACTAAGCGGGGCCTACCAGAAATGACCATTGCCTTGCGTGCCTGGTAATCGGTTTTTCCTTCGCGTCTTCGTCGTAGTTGTACACGGTAATTGTTACTTTTTGCCATTAACGTTTCCTCCATAGATCATGCTCTTTCAAGTTGCGTTCTAACTCTGCGATTGAATCGAATCGTCCACTGCCCGCCATCCTATAGTACTGGGTATAGGTGGTTTCAGTTATCACTCGGCTGGCTTTGAGCTCACGGAGTTTACGTCGCAACGAGCGAATCTTTAGCATCCAAGCATCTTTCTGAGTGACTTTTGCGTAGCCTGCGCCGGTAACGCTGCCTACTCCTCGGCGGCGGCCCAAGCGTTTTTTGGCTCGGATGGTTTTTGCCCTGGAGCGGCTTACGCCTTTCTCAGGTAATGAAACGATGATTTTCTCGTGAATCAGCTTGCGGATTTCTTGACGTGTGATAGCGCCTTCCACGTCATCCATGCGCTCGGGGTCTATCCAAACGCGGTTTTGGCCGATTTTTAGGATTTCCGCTGCGAGGCGTCTTTGTCCGCTTAGGTTGGTCATTGCTTTTTGCCTCCTTTCTTGGGTTTAGTTTTTGGTTTGGTTTCTTTCTTTTTGGGTTTAGCCTTAGCTTTTTCTTTGGGCTTTTCTTTGGGTTTTGCCTCTTCTTTCTTTGCTTTGGGCTTAGGCTTCTTCTTTTCAGCCTTAGCTTCCTTTTTCTCTTCAGTGACTTCTTCTTCGGTGGTTTCTTCGCTTTCCTCTGCTTCTTCCTCTTCAGTTTCTTCTGCTTCGGCTTCAGCGGAGACTTTGATGTTGAGGATTTTAAGGTTGAGTTCCTTGGCTTTGGCAATGATGTCTGCGCGTTTGCGTTTGCCCACAGTGTGGCCGATGCGGACTGCTTGAGTGTTTATGTCAACGTTAGATAGGTCTGCTACGTTGTAAACGATAACTTCACGGTAACCTGATGGGTGAAGACCACGAGCAACTTTGGGTCCCTTGTAACCCATGCTGGGTCCCGGAGGCCAACCGAGGATTTTTCGGCGGATTTTGTTATCGAGCCCGCGTGGTCGACGCCAGCTTTCGCTGAAGCGGTCGAACCTCCAGCTTTCCGCGCGCACAAACTTTGGTTTCTTGTTTCTGGCGCGTTCCCGTATGCGGAGTTCTTTGCGTGAGGGTGAGATTTTCTTTTCGCTCATTATGCCATTCCTTCGTTTCGTTCATAGGTGTAGATGCCGTCGAGGAAGACTCTTGGGTCTTTTCGCCGTACCTTTGTGGACTGTTCGATGTTGGCGGCGGTTTGGCTGACTTCTTCAAGGTTTGTGCCTTGGATGATTATGTCTTCGGGTTCAATTTTGACTTTGACGGAGCCTAAAATGTCGACTCTGCGTGGTCTGCGTTCGCCAGTAAAGTTTTCGATGAGCACAGATTTGCCTTGGAGTTTAACCGATATTGGGAAGTGGGAGAAGACGATTTTCATCTTGTAGGAGTAGCCTTTGGTCACGCCTGTAATCATGTTGTTGATGTGTGAGTAGATGGTTCCTACTAGCGCGGTTTCCTTTTTACGTGGCCACTTGGCGTATATGCGGACGTTTTTGCCTTCGCCTTCTATGGCTACTGTTGCATAGGAGAAGTCACGGGTAAGGTTTCCTTTTGCGCCTTTAACACTGACTTTTTTACCCTCTACATTGAGGGTTACGTCATCTGGAACTTCGATGGTTCTTGATACTTCTGGAAGCCGCATAAGATTCTTCTCCTAATACACGAAGGCTAAGAGCCTTCCTCCGATGTTCTTTTCTTCTGCATCCTTGTGGGCGATGACGCCTTGGGATGTGGAAACAACCATGATGCCGACGTCTCTAGATGGGAGGAACTTCTTTTCCCAGTCCTCGTACTCCGTGGATTTTACGGCGAAGCGTGGTTTAACTGGACCACACTTGTTGATTCTGCCGAGGAGTTGAACTTTGAATTTTCCTTGACGTCCGTCATCGATGAATTCGAATTCGCCTATGTAACCGTTCAACTGCATGATACGTAACACACGCCCTAATAGTTTGGATGCTGGACTGATGATGCATTCGCGTTTGTTGCGTGTCTCGTTGTTAATGATGGTTACCAGACCATTTGTTAGGGTGTCCATTTTTCTTCTTTTATCTCCTATTCATATTTTTTAAAGCCTAATTTGGGGGCAGCCTCTCTAAAACATGTCCTGCATAAATATAAATTGTAACGTCTGATAACAGGACCGTAAGAACCGCATCTTACACATGGACGTGAACCTTTGCCGTATTTTCGTTCTTTCTTGACTTGCTGTTTTCCCATACATTCACTCTCTGTTTTAGACGATTTCTACTCCTAAAGTTTGTTTTACGAAGAGGATTGATTCTTCAGGTGTTAACACATGCTTGGGACCGATTGGTTTGCTTTGGCGTTTGCGGATTGCGACGCGGTGACCTGGGCGGTTGATGGTAACGCATATGTCCATGCCGAATATGCCGATTTCTGGGTCGTATCTGACGCCGGGGATGTCTATGTGTTCTTTGAGTCCGAAGCTAAAGTTTCCGCGGACATCAAAAGCGCGTTTAGCAACTTTGTTGTCGATGACTGGCAGGACTTTTTTTAGGAAGTCAAGTGCTTCCTGTTTGCGCAGGGTTACGACAACTGCGATGGATTCGCCTTCACGTATGCCGAAGTCGCGGATGCTTTTTTTGGCTTTTCGTTTAACGGGGGTGCGTCCGGTGATTTCTTCGAGGACTCTGTTGGCTTTTTCGAGGGGTTCACCTGATTTGCCGACGTTGAGGTTAACCACTACTTTTTCGATGTGTGGTTTAAGCATCGGGTGCTCTTCCCAAGCCTTAATCATTGCTTCTTCTTCACTCAACTGGAAGTGCCTCCAAAGTGTTGATCATTGGTGCAGTTTCGCCTATGCTGAAAACGAAGTCAAGGATTGTTTGGTAACGTTGGCCTTGGGCGTCTTCGATGACTACTAGGGCTTGTCGGCGTTTCTTTGCTTCTGCTTTTTCGATTTCTACGATTTTGCCCATTTTGCCGATGTTTTTACCGCCGGTGATTACTGCAAGGTTGCCCTCTTTGGTTTTGAGGGTTTCTACTACGGTTTTTTCTGGATATGTTACTTTGAGGACGTCGAATGTGTCGTAGGTGACTTCTGTGGGGTTCTTTGGGTCGGCTACTTTGACTAGCATAATTGAGCCGTCGTGAACTGCAATTTGTACGCCGTTAGATACTGTGGTTTTGCCTTCGACTCGGAGCAAAGAGGTGTTGGATTCTTCTTTGCTTATTGGAGTTACAATCAAGCCTTTGTGTGAAGGCATAACTCTGTAGTATTTGCCGCTGTCAGGTAAAGCCACGACATCCATTAAACCAACGGGGATATCGTCTTTTCTGTAGACTTTGCCGTTGACTATAACTTTGCCTTGTGCAATGATTATTTTGCCTTCTTTTCGTGTTTGAGCCACACCTAGCATGTCACGCAAAACCAAGGTTAAGGGTAGACATTTATGCAGTGAATGTGAACCTGATGAAGGCTTAACTACCCAAGGTAATTCTTTTCTGTGAATCTGCCAGAATGCTGGTGCTGGCTTACGTTTCAAACGTGCGGTTTTTCCTTTTTTACCCAAACTTATTCTCCTCCTTCCTCAGAGGGTTCTTCTTCCTCTGCCGCTTCTATTTCGGCGGCTTCTTCTTTAATTTCTGGTTTTTCTTCAACCTTCGCCTTTTTCTTGGCTGGAGCCTTTGCAGCTTTGGCTGGCTGAGCTTTCGCTTTTTTCTTCTCTGGCGCTTGCTTGCGTCCAATGATGGTTTCTTTGCGGTATTTGTCGTCAAGGTTTAGGTTGCGTATCTGGACTTTGGATGGATGAACTGCCAAGAAAATGTTGGTTCCGTCGACTTTTTCACGGGTCAAGCCTTCCATGTAGATTCTGTAGGCTTTGAGGTCGACACGTGAGACTTTGCCTTCGAAACCCTTGTTATCGCCCCGCATGATGCGGACTGTGTCGCCTTTGCGGACGGGCAGGGTTTTTGCGCCCCTTGAACTTTGGAGTTCACTTGAAAGCGGTGCAGCCATCATTTTGTGGCGTATGTGTGCTGGAGCGTTGAAGAGCTTCTTTCTTTGTTTGCGAGGGTTCTTTACTGATTTTTGCATTATCCTTATTCTCCTACACTATTATGCTGGAGGCACTTGCGATTCTTGGCCATCTTTCAGCTGCTTCTCTGGCGACGGGACCACGGATTTCTGAGCCTTTCATCTCGCCTTCTGGAGTGATGATGACGGCTGCATTATCTTCAAATTGGATCCATACACCATCGATGCGTCGGTACGCTTTTCTTTGGCGGACAATGATTGCTTGGAACATTTTTTTACGCATATCTGGTGAGCCTTGGCGGACGGAGACTGTGACTTTGTCGCCGACTGTGGCAGATGGGTAACGTCTAAGTCTGCCCTTATAACCCATGGCTTGAATTAAGCGGAGGACTCGTGCGCCGGTGTTGTCTGCGCATTTCATTTCTGAGCCTGCAAGTAAGCCACGGCTGATTTTTTGTCCGTGTGATAGCATGCCTTTTGCTGTCAATGCTCTCTGTTTTGCTTTCGCTGCACACATTTTACTTCTCTTCTCCTACTTTTTCAACAACTACGAAGGAAACCGTTTTGCTCAGTGGTCTGCACTCAGCGATTCTAACGCGGTCGCCTTCTTTAACGTCTAAGCATGGCGGGTTGTGTGATGGGATGTGTCCGTGTCTGCGTTCGTAGCGGACGAATTTTGATGAGAACTGCATGAATTCTCGGTCAACGATAACGGTTTTATCCATCTTGGCAGTATGAACGACGCCTTCTAGTACGCGGCCTCGGATGGGGAGGGTTCCGTGGAAGGGACAGTTTTTGTCGTCACAAGTCTTTTTGGGTTGCTTGAAATTCATTGACATATTACCATAACCTCTTTACGCTTTTCTTAAGCCGGTCTTCTGAGCGGCCGACAAGTAGTTTACCGTCAATCTCAACGACTGTGCCGTCGTCTAAGGTAAAATCGAATGTTGCAGCTTCCTTTATGACGCTGCGTGTTCTGCCTTCGCCTTGGAAGGTGAAGGTGTTGCGGGTTTCACCTACAACTAATCCGCCCACGCCCATCAGGCTTGGGTTGGGGCTTTGGGCAACTAATCCTTTTGCTCCGATGAATTCATAGCGGATAATGTCGGGCGTTACTTTCATTGAGAGGTTTTCTCCTCGGTTTCTTTTTTGGGCTTAGCCTTCTTAGCGGGTTTTTCCTCTTTCTTTTCAGATGCAGGAGCCTTGCGGATGCCAAGTTTTTGTTCGTTCTCAATAGTGAGAATTTGAGCGATAGTCTTGCGCAGTTCACGGATGCGAGTCGGGTTCTCTACGGCGCCGCCTGCGTTAACCATGGTTCTAATGCGTGCAAGCTCAGCGCGCAAATCGATGAGGCGTTGTGCACGTGCTTCCTCGGAGAGCGCTGTGATTTCTTTGAGACGCATAACCGGCATTACTGTTTCTCCTCCGCGGGTTTAGTTTCTGTTTCAGGTGCTGGTTCAGCTGCGGGTGCTGGGGAAGGGGTCGGTGCTGGAGCCGGTGCGGGAGTTGGCTCGTTGGCTACGACGATTGGTTCTTCTACTTCGGGTTCTGGTTCCATTATGGTTACTTTGTCTGGGAAGAATGCGTCTGGAGGCATAATCTTGACTCGAACGCCAAGCATGCCGGGTTTTAGCTGGATGTGTGCTTCGGCGGTTCGCATGGCGCGTGCGGCTGGTTCGCCGACTATTGGGAAGTGGCCTGCTCTGAATTTCTCGAAGCGGGCGCGTTCAGTGGTTAATTTGCCGCTGATGACGATTTCACACCCGAGTGCTCCTGCTTCCATAACTTGGTTGAGCGCCCAGAAGCCTGCGCGTCGGAAGTGGACACCGCGTTCCAAAGCGGAGGTGACGCGGTTGGCGACGACTTTGGCGTTGAATTCTGGGACCTCGATTTCTGAAACTGAAATCTGTGGGTTGGAAACTTTGAAGTTGCGTTCCAGAGAAGCGGCGAGTTCTTTGATGGTTTCTCCGCCTCTGCCGATTACTAAGCCGGGGCGCATGGCGTAGATGACTACGTGAGTGCCCAGGGGTGTTTTGGATAAGTTGACTCCGCCGTATCCGGCGCGTTCAAGTTTTTTCTGCAAAAACTCATCGATTTCTGTGCGTTTAATTGATTCTGTTATGAACCTTTTTACTATGCTCATTTACTGTTCTCCTGCTGTGGGTTTCTCTTCGAGCACGATTTCAACGTGAGTCATGACATCGTATTTTGGTGAGGCTCTGCCGTGTGCTCGGGGGGTGTAACGCTTAAGTTTGACGCCTTGGTATGCGGCGCTGTGCATGATTCGGAGGCGGTCAACGTCTAAGCCCTTGTTTTCTGCGTTGGCTTGAGCAGCCTGCAATATACGGAGGACTGCTTCAGCGGTTTTTATTGGGTATCGACCTACGCCACAATTCTGCATGCCACCTTTGTGGCCAAGTTTTTTGGTGTACCTGGTGTAGGGGATCGGTCGCTTTTTGGAGACGACATCGCGCAGGAAATCTTTGGCTGGGGCGAGATCCATGCCGCGGATAGCTTTTGCCACTTCACGTGCGGCTTTGTGGGAAACTTTTAGTTCTCTTCCACTGGCTTTCGCTGTTTTTTCTGGATTAAGCATTTCTTCGATTATTGAGTAGCCCCATTTTGGCATTATTATATCTCCGATGCGCAATCAAACACGTAAAAGCAATTTATATGGCTTTCCGTATCACAACTAAGATTTTACTCTTAACTGACTAAGTGGTTGTTCCGGCGAAGGAACTATTCGAACGCGTGAGGTGTACAGTTTCTGGATTGCTTTTACGCTTTTATAGTTTACCCAAAAAACTCCCCGTTTACACTGCAAAACCGTTCTCTAAGCGCTTTTCGGGGTGGTTTCAGCCTCTTAACGGTAGCGGTTGTCTTCGCCTCTTTCAAGCTATATTATTTATCAGTCCACGATAATTACGCTAGATGTTTTGGTGC